>JAFRZC010000150.1 GCA_017442765.1 Prevotella sp.
CGAAAAACAAGGATTAAGACCTTTTGTAAAGTATTTTGTCGCATACCATTTCGACTCCCAGCATATCTTCCCGAAAAACAAGGATTAAGACTAGTGATGGCGTCTTTCATACCTTCGCGGAAAAGCAGCTCCCAGCATATCTTCCCGAAAAACAAGGATTAAGACTTCTAACTGGTTATCTGTGGTTGCTTTAATTGCTTCTCCCAGCATATCTTCCCGAAAAACAAGGATTAAGACGCACAACAGACTTGGTTAAGATCTTATCGCCCAATCGCTCCCAGCATATCTTCCCGAAAAACAAGGATTAAGACGATGTGTACTTTCGATTAAGGTAGCGGTCGAACTCGCCTCCCAGCATATCTTCCCGAAAAACAAGGATTAAGACGTTAACCTGTGTGTTCATCAGGTTCTCAAATTCTGCTTCCAGCATATCTTCCATAAAAAAAGGATTAAAACGAGGAGAGATTACTCTCCGTATAGAGCAAACGATGTTACGCCTTTGTCACAAAAAAAAGTGTTCAATTGTTTGCGGCAGCATTTATGGTAAACGATTATTCCGAATAACCCCAAAAAACAATGTATTATAGCAAAAGCCAATGTTTAAATGCAAAAACATGCGAAAAGTCAAAAATAAGCAAAAATCTTTTTCGCGTATTTTCATTATTTCGCACTATTTCGCATTAAAAAAACTTTCGGATTTATGCGGATAATCATTTATGGTAATTCAAGAATGTAATTCATGGTCATTCGTGGAAAAAACACCTGTCGGCTTCGCCGACATGGAAACCACGAATTGCCATAAAATCATTTTACGGATTTTCGTGAATCGATTGAAAATCCATCACATTTGTGGCGTTTGCGGATGGTCATTTCGGTTATATGGCTCGGATAACTCGCCAAAATTGAAAAACCAAATCACTTTTGGCCAACTATCTACATTTTTTTATCTTTGCACAATAAAACAATTATTGAGAATAATGGATAAACGCTTTATTGGCAGGGATTTAGAATTCCGAACTATCTGACGAGTATAGGTGGCTTTATTCCTCGCTGTTCAAGTCGCCCGATGCCTATATCAGGATTATCGAAATCCTCTTCAAAAACAAAAAAAACGATTTCTCGCTTAAAATCAAATCTCTATCATTTATTTCTGAAGTTTCGGGAGTGGGATAATTTATTGAAATCGCGTGTCTTCGACACGCATAGATGACTTGCAGTACTTACAAGGTTTTTCCGCTAGCCCGTCGATGGGTTTTTTCTTCTCACCGTGCCTCTTTGCAACTCAGTTGCGAGAGAGGGGATGTATCTTTGCATCCAGAAAATACAAATAAAAACCACACAGTCATGTCTCATAATCACCACGATACCGACAACGAGAAGCACTGCCACGAATACGATGGACAGTGCTGCCACCATCACTGCCACGGGAATGATGAACAAAAACACCACCACGACGGGCACGAGCACCACCACGAGTCGTCACCCAAAAGGCAGATAGCCGTCATCGTCGCTGCCGCACTGCTGCTTGGAGTGGCCTACCTGATAGAGAGGAGCTGCAAGCTCCCCACATGGCAAATGCTGCTTGTCTACCTTGTGCCCTACCTGCTCGTCGGTTTCGGCACCCTGAAGGAAGCCGCAGAAGGCATTCTGCACGGCGAGGTCTTCAACGAGCATTTCCTCATGTCCATCGCCACCATCGGGGCTTTGGCAATCGGCTTTATGCCGGGAGCCGACACCGAATTCCCGGAGGCCGTCTTCGTCATGCTCTTCTTCCAGGTCGGCGAGCTCTTTGAGGGCTACGCCGAAGGCAAGAGCCGCGAGAGCATCGCACACCTGATGGACATCCGTCCCGACACCGCCACAGTGCTGCGCGACGGTATAGAGCAAGTCGTCTCGCCCGACCAGGTCGCCGTAGGCGAAACGATTGTTGTCCGTCCCGGCGACAGAGTACCCCTCGATGCCGTCATCATAGAAGGTGAGTCCGCCCTCAACACCGTGGCGCTGACCGGCGAGAGCATGCCCCGCGAAGTGGCAGCGGACGACGAAATCATTTCGGGATGCGTCAACATCAGCGGAGTACTAAAGGCCAGAGTGACAAAGAGTTACGGCGAAAGTACGGTATCGAAAATCATCAACCTCGTCGAGAACGCCGCCGAGCACAAGTCGAAGAGCGAGACCTTCATCAGCCGTTTCGCACGCATCTATACGCCCATCGTGGTCTTCGCAGCTATTGCGCTGGCTATTGTTCCGCCACTCATTTCACAATTCACAATTCACAATTCACAATTCGCAATCTGGCTCTACCGCGCCCTGATGTTCCTCGTCGTCAGCTGCCCTTGCGCCCTCGTCATCAGCGTCCCCCTCTCCTTCTTCGGCGGCATCGGTGGAGCTTCACGGGAAGGCATCCTCATCAAGGGTGCCAACTATATGGATGTCCTCGCCAAGGTGGGCACCGTGGTCTTCGACAAGACCGGCACACTCACGCATGGTCGCTTCGCCGTCGAGGCCGTGCATCCTGAGAAATACGACGAACAGCACCTGCTTCACCTCGCCGCTCATGTGGAGCATTTCTCGACGCACCCCATCGGTGCCGCCCTGCGTGACGCATTCCCCGACGAAGCTACCGACGGCTGCGAGGTGACCGACATCACCGAAGTCGCCGGACACGGCATCAGCGCCACGGTAGGGTTGAACCATCCCGACGTGTCACAGACCGTCAGTATAAGAGTCAGTGTCGGCAACGCCAAGATGATGGAATCCCTCGGCATCAAGTGGCACGAATGCGAGCTGACAGGCACCATCATCCATGTAGCCATCGATGGAGAATACACCGGCCACATCGTCATCAACGACAAGATAAAAGAAGACAGCGCCACTGCCATCAAGGATCTGAAAACCCTCGGCATTGAGCGTACCGTCATGCTCACCGGCGACAGCGAGACGGTAGCCGCCAACGTGGCCTCCAAGCTCGGCCTCGACGAGTACCACGCCCAGCTCCTCCCTGCCGACAAAGTGGAGCTGTTCAAAGCAATCAAACAATCAGGCAATCAGGCAATCAAGCAATCCAGCAATCACACCGTGGCTTTCGTCGGCGACGGCATAAACGATGCACCCGTGCTTGCTCTTGCCGACGTGGGCATAGCCATGGGAGGACTGGGCAGCGATGCCGCCATCGAGGCTGCCGACGTGGTGCTGATGGACGACAAGCCATCGAAGATAGCCCTCGCCATCGGCATCGCACGCCGCACGCTCCGCATCGCCAAGCAGAACGTCATCTTCGCCATCGGTGTCAAGGCCGCCGTCCTCCTGCTCGCCGCCTTCGGCATTGCCACCATGTGGATGGCCGTATTCGCCGACGTCGGAGTCACCGTCCTCGCCGTCCTCAACGCCATGAGGACGCTGAAATTCAATTCTTTTTTATAAAAAATGTTAAAAACGGACGGACAATGTAATATTTGGTAGTTTTGAAACGTATTGTTTTATAGTAGCAAGAAACACATTCCAACATATCAGATAACATGATAAGAAGATACGGAATTCGCATTTCGAAATACCAGAATCGGAATTGCCCTCCGGCATCAACATGGTGAAAATCGGCGACCGTCCTGCCCGCAAGATAGTGACAATCCGTTGAATGAAAAAAACAAAAAAAGATGACTGACGAAGAAACGCTGTCCCGTGCCGGCATCCGTGTGACTTCAGTGCGGATGATGATCTGGAGACAGGTGCGGCACAGCACCGAAGGTGTTTTCAGCCTCGCCGACCTCGAAGAGGCGATGCCTACTGTCGACAAGTCGACGTTGTTCCGCACCCTCACACTTTTCAGCGACGCACACCTGCTCCATAATGTCGACGACGGCAGCGGCTCGCAGAAATACTGCGTCTGCCACCATGACGACACACGCCACTGCATGGGTCATGTCCACCTCACCTGCACACGCTGCCACAACACCTTCTGCATGACCGACGTTCCCATACCACCGGTGCCTCTCCCCGACGGTTTCATTCCCGAGGAGACCGAGTACGTCGTGAAAGGAATCTGCCAGCAGTGTTCCAGGAAAAGGCCATAATACAGGCACGCCGGGAACGGTGTCTCCGGCAGTACCCACGTCAGCCTTACCACATGCGCAGAATCGCGGTCCGGCCTACCAGTCGGAATCCCAGTCGGTGCTGCTGCTGCTCCAGCTGTCGCTGCTGCTCCAACTGTCGTCGCTGTCCCAGTCGTCATCATCGTCGCTTAAACTGCCGTTGTCGTACCAGTTCGACTCCTCAAATTTCATTCCCTCATGGCCTGAATACTTGTACTGGTCGGCATTGTCGCTGTTGATGACCTCCGACAAGATTGCCGCCTCTGTGGCCTCGAGCCAGTCGTCGGTAGCGGCGTCATACTTGTACCACTTGTCATTCTGGTTGTAGTACTCGCTGTTGTTGTATTTGTAGTATCCGTCGGGTATTCCGTCGGAGCCGGCGATGGCAATGATGGCCATGAGAACAAATAAAGCGGTAAGACAGCCGCACCCCCAGCGTTTTGTCTTTTTGCTTTTGTCGGTTCCATTACCTTTGGGATTATGGGCTTTCTGGTCCACAATCTCGGCACGCAGACGCTGGTACAACTCACCGACAGCATAGGCTTCGTCGGCTCCCTGGTAGCGGATGGCACGTTCGCCGTTGGCCTTGTTCTTATAGACGACACAGTCGCCCGTGTCGGTCTTGTAGATGCCGAAAGCCTTTGGTTCGGTGATGTTCTTACCTATGAAGAAGCGGGTAATCTCCTCGGGAGGCAGATTGTGTGCCGCATACCAGGCTTGGAGTTCCTCGATGGTCTTGGGCTGCTCGGAAGCCGTCCGGTTAGCACCTGAAAGCGGTGCTCCACATCTGGGACAGTTCTGGCTCGTCTCGTCAACCATCGAACCGCAGTAGTCGCATTTGATATTCATCTCTATCTATTTTGTATATAACTGACGACAAGTTCTGTAGGATAATCAGGCTTCGGCGCCAAACTGCATGAGGAATGCCTTGATGAACTCGTCGATCTTGCCGTCCATCACGCCGGTGACATCGCCAGTCTGGTAGCCGGTGCGGTGGTCCTTGACACGGCGGTCGTCCATCACGTAGCTGCGTATCTGGCTGCCCCATTCTATCTTTTTCTGGCTGGCCTTGATTTTGGCCTGCTCCTCCATGCGGTGCTTCATCTCGCGGTCATAGAGCTGTGAGCGCAGCAGCCTCAACGCGTTCTCTTTGTTCTTGGGTTGGTCGCGTGTCTCGGTATTCTCGATGAGGATCTCTTCCTCCTCGCCTGTGTAGGGGTCCTTGTACTGGTAGCGCAGGCGTACGCCGCTCTCCACCTTGTTGACGTTCTGCCCGCCAGCACCGCCGCTGCGGAAAGTGTCCCAGCTGAGGCGGGACTGGTCAACGACCACTTCAATGGTGTCGTCAACCAGAGGGGTGACACTCACCGATGCGAAGCTTGTCATACGCTTGCCTTGGGCGTTGAAGGGGCTGACACGCACCAGACGGTGCACACCCGTCTCGCTCTTGAGGTAGCCGTAGGCAAAGTCGCCCTCAATCTGCATCGTGACGCTCTTGATGCCGGCCCCGTCGCCGTCGAGCGAGTTGCTGATGGCCACCTTGTAACCTGTACGCTCGGCATAGCGGATATACATACGCATCAGCATCTCGGCCCAGTCCTGAGCCTCCACACCGCCAGCGCCGGCATTGATGCTGAGCACGGCATCAAGACGGTCACTCTCGTTACGCAGCATATTCTTGAATTCCAGCTCTTCGACGAGTTTTGTCGTGGTCTCAATCTGTTTCAGCATCTCTTCTTCGGTGGCATCGCCGGCCTCAAAGAATTCCGACATCACCATCATGTCGTCGCAGCTGTCGCTGACGGCCTTGTAGGCCGAAGTCCATGTCTTTTTGCTCTTGATGTCGAGCATCACTTTCTTGGCCTCTTTCGGATCGTTCCAGAAGTCGGCGGCTTCTGTTTTCTTCTCTTCTTCGTTTATCGATACAAGAAGGTTGTCGATGTCGAGGAATTTTTTCAGCGACTCTTTGCGTCGGTCAAGGTCCTTGACTGTTTCAGGAATGGTCATTTATTGTTGATTGCTTGAATGTTTGATTGCTTGATTGCTTGATTGTTTGATTGCTTGATTGCTTGATTGCTTGATTGTTTGATTGCTTGATTGCTTGAATGTTTGATTGCTTGAATGTGCAAGTAATTTCACTTTTCACTTCGTAACTACCCGGCAAGCAAACCTCTGAGCCATGCAATCTCCTCTTTCCAGAGGGCCGGGTCGGGGGTCTCGAGGATGATAGGCATGCCGTCGAAGCGGGGGTCGTTCATGAAGCGTGAGAAGAACGCCTTGCCTATGGCGCCGTTGCCGAGGGTTTCGTGGCGGTCGACGTGGCTACCCGAGCCTTTCTTGCTGTCGTTGAGGTGGATGGCACGCAGGTATCTGAAGCCTACGATACGGTCGAACTCATCGAAGCAGAAGTTGTAGCCCATCTCGGTCGAGATGTCGTAGCCGGCGGCAATGGTGTGGCAGGTGTCGATGCATACGCCCACACGGCTTTTGTCGTCGACGCCGTCGATGATGCGGGCCAGATGCTCGAACTTCCAGCCGAGGTTGCTGCCCTGTCCGGCGGTGTTCTCGATGACGGCGGTGACGCCTTGCGTCTTGGCGAGGGCGAGGTTTATTTCGCCGGCTATCTGGTCGAGGCAATCCTCCTCGCTCATCTTCTTGAGGTGGCTTCCGGGGTGGAAGTTCATGAGATGCAGCCCCAGCTGTTCGGCGCGTTGCATCTCGTCGAGGAAGGCGGCGCGCGATTTCTGTAGGGTCTCCCCGTCGGGCGAGCCGAGGTTGATGAGGTAGCTGTCGTGGGGGAGAACGTAGTGGGGGTCGAATCCGCGCTCTACGAGCAGTTTGCGGAAGGCTGCGACCTCCTCCTGGGCGAGGGGCTTGCTGACCCAGCTGCGCTGGTTGCGGGTGAAGAGGGCAAAGGCGTTGGCACCTATGGCTTCGGCATTGAGGATGGCGTTGCAGATGCCTCCCGATGCGCTGACATGTGCTCCGATGTATTTCATATTGTCTGTCGTTTGATGACGTCAGCCGCAGGATGCGGTTGTTTACAGTGTCTACTGCTCAGGGGCGAACATGGGATCCCAGGCGGGAAGCATGATGGGCTTCTGCGAGAGGAGGGCGCGGATGTTGGCGGGGATGTATTTCTCGTCGAGGACGACGCGGAACATGTACTCGTTGAACCACTCGTTGCTCATGATGAGGTTGCCTTGGTAGCCGTAGTTGGGGCCCCAGCTGTTCTCTACCATCCACTTCAGTGGCTTGCCGTCCTTGTCGAGGTCGACGGCACAGAGGGTCATGGCATGGCTGGAGCCGCTGGCGAAGGTGCTGACGCGCTGCTTCTTGTCCATGCCGAAGGTGGTACCCATCAGCGAGGCGTAGTCGTAGTTGCCCGGATCCATGTAGCCCTTCTCGCGGTCGAGGAACTTGCCCACGTCGCAGCTGAAATACATCATGGTGCTGTCCTTGATACTGGCGATGCACATGGGTGCTATGTCGTTCATAGGCAGATTGATATAGCGCCAGTTCTGACCATCGTAGACGTGGCGGTCGTATTGGATTTCGTATACCTTGTAGTACTCGCGGGTGGGGTCGTTCATGACCATGTAGTATTTCGAGAAGTCGGTCTTGGCATATTTCTCATAGAACGATTTCGGGGTGTAGGTCTCGGTGCTTACTGCCTCGCCCTTGGCGTTGCGCTCGGTCCAGGTGAACTCCGTCGGGGGCTCGCCCATGGTGAGGGCCAACATGCGGTATATGACGCTGAGCATCTCGGTCTTGCGGGCGTTGAGCTTCTGGGCGGTCATTCCCTTCTGTGCCGCCATCTCGCGGAGCTCGAGGCCATACTCGCGGAGCTTGAGAGAGAGGAGGTTGCTGATGCTCGAGGTGTTGTTGGTGTTGTAGGTCTCGGGCATCACGTCGCTGGGCACGAGGCCGTATTTCTCGGTCAGGTTGGCTATGCCGGTGAACTGGCCGCCGTCGCCGATGGGGTTCTTGAAGAGCCATTCCACTTCCTGGTCGCTCATGGGTTTCTTGTAGGTGTCGATGATGGCCTGGAGGAAGAGGTTGCTCTTCTCGAGCTGGTCGTAGAAGAAGAGGTAGGCCTGCGAGAACTGGAAGTTGTCGGGCAGGTTGAACTTGCGGATGGCCTTGTTGCGCATGACGTTCATGCCGGTGAACATCCAGCAGCGCCCTGAGGACTTCTGGTCGGTGACGGCTTTGCTGACGACGCGGTTCGAGAAGTGGGAGTCGAACTTGGTGGCGTTCTCGTAGTTCATGGCCAGTTTGGCGGGGCTCTGGGTGACGAGGATGTTGCGCATGGCTTTGTCGCTGGCACTGTTGCCATACGATTTCTTGATTTGCTGCATCATGTCGCTGCTGATGCCGCCCTGGGCTTGCGCTCCCATTGCAGCCATCGCCAGTGCAAGAGTAAAGATTATTTTCTTCATAGATATTGTGTTTAATAGTTTCTTTTTGGTGATAATGCGTTATAGTGTTATTACGTAATTACTGATAATAAGCAACATAAAACGCCAAAGCGATATACTCCGACGGTGCAAAGTTAGTAAAAAAAGATTATTTACAAGTTCTAGCTGTAAGGATTATTGGAATTATTGGCATAGGAAGGGGTCCATTCAGGTCATCCCCATCCGTCAACGATTCCGGTTGGCACGTTGCTGCCCGATCTTCATCAACTCGGCCATCCTTTGTTGTATCTTGTCAGAGTTCGGGTTCCTGGTAGCGTGGGTGACTGTTCCAGCACCTTTGCAGCTTCCGCATTTCGGGGCGAATGCATCCGAAACTGCAAATAAGGACAAGAATAAAAAACACGGAAAAAAAAGAATCCTCCTCATAGCGACAATGTTACGGGAGAAAAGAAATAAACGGTATTAAAACCATTGTGACCCCGGCGGGATTCAAACCCACGACTTTCGGAACCGGAATCCGACGTTCTATTCAGCTGAACTACGGGGCCAAAAAAACAATGTAAAAACGCTATTGTGGCCGTTTTATTATGTTTTTTTTGAAAAAAAATCAAAAAAAATGGCAACAGATTAATAATCATCGGGATTCATAACGGTTTTCGCCTATGTTTCACCGCCGGTTTAATGGATTCGTTTTAGCGGTGATGCTCACTGCATTCATCTATATTTACAAGGTGTTCGCAGCCTTCGGCACGAAGGCATACCAGTCGATGGAGATTTTCTCGCTTTGGCCGAGCATGCTCATCAGGCTCGCGGGCCACAGCGGACGACTTTCTCAAGCACGGGCAGCAGGTCTTTCATGGTGCTGATTTTCTTGTCGTAGATGAGGATATAGGGGTTTGCTCCACGTTGGTCGCAGGCCATAGCAGTCGTAGGCGCACTCCATCTTCTCGGTGTCGGTGATGTGAAGAAAGTCCTGTGGACTTTCGATAGCGAAGCGGAGAACAAAAAGGCTGATGTAGCCGCGGTCGAACCGTCTTTAGGTTTTGGTTCAATTTCATTAGTCGTTTTCTCGCCTCGGAATAAGAGCAAGCTCTTCTTCTCTCGGCTTATCGAAAACGTTCGATTTCATCAGGCCGTTTTCTCGCCTCGGAATAAGAGCAAGCTCTTCTTCTCTCGGCTTA
>JAFRZC010000151.1 GCA_017442765.1 Prevotella sp.
ATATTTATATATAAATATATTATTATAAATAATATTTGTCTTAAATGATTATCCGCATGTATCCGGCAGACGGCCTGAAAAGGACAGCTACCAAATAGCCCTGGGCAACGTCCTGTCACCCAGGGGCGCTGCCCTGGGCTGCTGGCTCATTGCCCCTTCGGGGGCGTTATCGGATATATAATCATTTTTCTTAATTTATGGGTATCAAAAAGGGGCAAAATGTAATAATGTAATAATGTAATAATGTAATGTTATAATAATTCTATGAGGATTTGTGTTAGATTTTTGTTCTTAATAACCTGACGGGTCGAGATGACTAAGTTGGCTGATGAGCTTCTGCAGCTCGTCCCAGTGCTTCATGGCTTCCTCCTCGCCGACCTTAATCATTCGTGCGCTGTTCTTGTTGCCAAAGCTGGAGGCATCCATGTCGGGCAGGGGAGGGTGGATGTAGACGGTTGATAGCTTGACGTTCTCGTGGTACTTGGTGATGTCGGGCCGTGTGGATACCCAGTTGAGCAGTCCACCGACGCCGATGAAGTCGGCGAGGCTGTTGAGTATGCCGAAGTCGTATTTGTCTTCCTTGGGCTTCTGCTCGTTTTGCTGCAGGTCAATGGCAATGACAATGTCGGCCCCCATCTGTCGCACCACGTCGACGGGCAGATTGTTCATCATCCCTCCGTCGACAAGGAGCATGCCGTCGCGGTTGACGGGCTTGAAGATGCCGGGGATGGCCATCGATGCCCGTACGGCCCTCGACAGCTTGCCGTCCTTGATGACAATCTCGCGTGCCGAGCGGAAATCGGCCGCAACGCAGCGGAAGGGAATCTTCAGCGACTCCACGTCGCGGCACCCCTTGAGCTGTGCCATCGAGTCGATGAGCTGTTCCACGTGCTCGCCACGCATCATGCCGAAGCCCCCTATGTCGCCGGCTTTCAAGTCGCCCATGACGGGAAAGCCGAAGATGTAGGTGACCCCGTTCTTGACCACGTATGGTTCGTTACCGATGTCCTTGCGGCGGTCGGTGAGCAGCGACAGCCACTCCTGCTGGCAGAACATGGTGTCGAGCTCGGCCGCAGTATAGCCTGCCGCATAGAGTCCGCCCACAATGGAGCCGATGCTGGTGCCTGCGATGTAGTCGATGGGTATTCCCGCCTTCTCGATGACCTTCAAAACGCCCACCTCGGCAGCGCCTTTGGCACCGCCTCCACCTAACACTAATCCCACTTTGGGGCGCCCGGCACTGGCAGTCAGCCAACAGCCAAGCATGAAAAATATCATAAATTTTTTCATAGAGGGCACAAAAATACGAAAAAAGTTGTATCTTTGCACACATAAAAACACTTTTTAATATGGAAGACAACGGCTTAAACAAATATTTAGACGAAATCGGGCGTGAACAGCTACTTTCGGACGCGCAGGAACGTGAACTCTCGGAACGTATCAAGCAGGGCGACCAGCGGGCTATTGGCCAGTTGGTGGAAGCCAACTTGCGCTTTGTGGTGAAGATGGCCACGTCCTACCGTGGGCAGGGACTGCAGCTGGACGACCTGATCAGTGAAGGCAACATGGGCCTGATGACGGCTGCCGCCAAGTTTGATGCTTCGCGGGGCACGCGATTTGTCATCTATGCTGCTCCTTACGTTCGCCGTTCCATTGAGAAGGCCATCGAGGAGCAGAACGGAGTGTACAGGGTGCCCCGCGACGCTACCCAGCAGGAATGGAAGAACGGGCGTGCCCTCTCGGTGGATGCCCCGTTGGGAGGCCGCTCGAATGTGAGTCTGCTCTCGGTGCTGGTGAACCGTGACTCGCCCATGGCCGACGAGCGTGTGTACAGCGAAGCCATTGAGAACGCCATTGAGTTTGCCCTGCTGTCGTTGAGCGAGCGTGAGTCGCAGGTCATCAACCGCTTCTTCGGTCTGGACCGTGAGCATGAGACGATGGCCGAGATAGCCGAGGATTTGGGACTGAAGCGCGAGCGGGTGCGCCAGATACGTAACCGTGCCATCCGCCGGCTGAGGAAAAGCTACCAGCATAAGCTGGCAGAGTTGCGCAGATAAACTTTATTTATTAACCTAAATATGTTAGAAGAATGAAACAGACAATTCTTGTTACCGGCGGTACGGGCTTTATTGGCAGCCATACCACCGTTGAACTGCAAGAGGCAGGCTATGAAGTGGTCATCATCGACAATCTCTCGAACTCGAATGCCAACGTCGTGGACGGCATTGAGAAGATAACGGGTGTGCGTCCGGCCTTCGAGAAGGTGGACTGCTGCGATTTTGAGGCC
>JAFRZC010000152.1 GCA_017442765.1 Prevotella sp.
TCTGGGCGTTCTCGTCGTCGGTCACGTCGTCGGGTTCGTCAACGGCGGCACCCGTCGCGTCGATGCGCTGCCACTGCACGTTGGCGGCAAACTCCTGCGAGAACTTGGTGGCTACGGTGCAACCCAGACGGCTCTCGGCAGTGCGTGCGCTCACCATGTCGGCGGTGGCCACAACGAGCTGCCCCGTCTTCTTGTCGGTGTAGTCCTTCGCCGAGGCGCGGATGTTGGGGTAGATGAACAGGAACGACTCGCCGACGGGTACGCGGAAGCCCTTCTGCACGTTGCGCTGCACGGCTTTCATGTACTCCTTCACGGCTGCTGCCATGAACGAGGGTTCGATACTTGTGTTGTTACACGCCTCGTTGACTACCTCGTCGAACGAGAGCGAGCCGTTCACCACGGGCACGGCGTAGAAGGAGTGAGTGCCCAGCTTCTTGTTCTCCTTCACTGCATACTTAATCTTGGCCATTTTTCTCTTGTTGTGTTAAAAAGTCCGTTAATCTGTTACTATAGCAACGCAACTGCGCTGACGTGTCAACACAACTGCGTTACTATACTAACGGATTCGGGGCAGGGGTTTACTCGGCGTCTTTGCCGAGATACAATTTCGAGAACTCCAGCGGCACGATGCAATCGACCTCGAAGGGAGCAGCCTTGCGGATAGTCCTGCGGTTCTCGTCCTTGTCAGGCTTGCCGCCGTTCTCCTTCTCCGCCTCTGCTTTCTGAATCTCCAGCAGCAGGGCGATGCGGTCTTTGGCCTCGCCTACGTCCTTGGCTGCGATGATGTAGTACGTGTCGAAGTGCTTCAGCTTCAGATTGCCGCCGATGTACTCCGTACGCACTTGCACCTTGAAGTAGTCCTTGTGCTCGTCGGCAGGCTTGCGGTCATCTTCGGGAATGCAAGCGTGATTGTCTGGCACCATCTGAGCGTCCATCCTCACGACGCGGTTCACCTTCACGTCACCGCTGAATCCGCGATACACCTGCCCGAACTCGCAGGCAATCTTCATCGCCTGTGGGATGTCGTGGGCATAGCAGACGTAGTGGTCTTTCACGATGGTCATGCCCCAGCGTTCCAACTCCAGCGAGTAGGGGATGAAGTAACTCGCCGTCTGAATTGACATCGGGCGAATATCCTCGTTGCACACCTCAACGTCCTCGATGTCGCCAGCTTGTATGGCAAACATGATCTGTTGAAGTTTGTCCTGCGTAATCTCGCCGCAGTCCACGATGACTTCGTTGCGCTCAATGGTCACAACCTCCTTCGTGTCGTCGTCGATGAAGTCCTCTTTCCAAGTTTTCAACACATGCTTCGGCAGGTACTTGCCCAGCATCTCTTTTGGGTCACTTGTGCGGAAGGTCTCAACCTGGTCGGGACGCTTCCATTCTCTTTTATCGTTCATAGTTCCTTATAAATTCCTATAATTAGTTATTCACCACCGCTTGACAAGTTTGCCGAGGGGCTGCAGGCCCCAATGTAGGCGAATCTTGTCACGGCGGATGGACTTGTTGCGTGTTGTCTGAGCCTTGGCCACTCGCTCACGTCGCGCTTCGGGAGTCTCTTCCGACGCACGGCGACGGGCATTGTCCGCACGGCTCAGCAGATAGAGGTTGGAGAGCGAGCAGTTCTGACGGTTGCCGTCACGGAAGGCGACCACATAGCCCTCGGGCACCTCCCCGTTGGCCTGCTCCCAGACGTAGCGGTGCTTCGGTACGCAGCCGCTCGCGATGAGGATATAGACGTAGCCGTCGCCGCGTACGCACTCGCTGCCGATGTCGCGCTGGTTGTGCGGTCGGTGCTTTACTCGTCGCAAAGTTGACGGGCGACACGGTGTCAGGTCGCGCCGCCCGTCGGGGAACAAATGACTACCCGAACAGGGTAGGTTGGTGTGATTCTACCTCACAGCCGCGGCAGTTCTTGATGGCCTCATTGAAGTAGGATTCTTTCAGTTCGAATCCGATGCCGTAGCGGTTCAGTTTGATTGCCGAATAGACCTCTGAGCCGATGCCGAGGAACGGGGTCAGCACGGTGTCGCCCTCGTTGCTCCAAAGGTTGATGGCTCGCTCGATGGTGTCGAGTTGTAATGGGCATATGTGCTTCTCGTCGTTCTGGTCGCGCCCGCTCTGTGCGTTGAGTGTGCGCCCGTAGTCGATGTCCATCCACACGGGGCTTGCCCACTTCTGCCATGTGTCAACCGATATGTCGCAGTGGACGGGGTGCTGGTGCTCACCTTCCTTGCGGAACACCATCAAGTAGTCGGGTATGCCGACGCGGCTCATGGATGAGTCTTTCTTCACCTGCTTGTGTAGCAGTCCGAGTGCCTTGGTGCGCTGCATCTCGGTGACGGGGTTCTTCCAGATGGTGACGCGGCTGTGGTAGATGAATCCCACTTCCTCGAAGGCTTGGAGTATCATGCCCGAGAAGTCGCGCAGTCCGATGAATCCCTCCTTGCCTTTCTGAATGGGCAAGTCCATGCAATGCACGGCGACGTTACGACCGGGCCACATGACGCGGTATAGATCCGACACGAGGAACTTGAAGGCGGTGAAAAACTCCTTATAGTCTTTCGAGTTGCCCATGTCCTCCAGTTTGTCGCTGTAGGTGTATAGCTCGGCGAAGGGTGGCGAGAATATGCTGAAGCCCACGCTTTCGTCGGGCACCTGCTGAATGAGTTGCACACAGTCGCCGAGCTTGATGTGGCAGTAGTCGCTCTTGTATTCGTTGGTTACTTCCATGCGTTTGAGTGATATTTGATTCTTGATGTTGCGATTCATGGCCGTGGTCATGGCCTCTTGCATTTCGCGAAAGGCTGCCTGTTTTTTGTCGAATGAGTCTTTCACGTTCTGCATCGTGTCGGTGGTGATCAGATAGATGTTCACCTGCTCCGTCTGCCCGAATCGGTAACTGCGGCGGATGCCCTGGTAGGTGGCTTCAAACGAGAAGTCGAGCGAGGCGTATATCTGATTGTGGCAGTTCTGATAGTTCAGTCCGAACTGGGCTATCTTCAGTTTCGTAATCAGTATGCGGAACTCGCCGCGCCCGAAGCCCAGCAGCATGTCTTTCTTGAATTGCTTGCTGTCTGATCCTTTCACCTCCACAGCGTCGGGCAACAGCTGGCGCAGATACTTGCCTTCGTCGTCGTGGCCTATCCATATGATGAAGTTCTCGTCGGGCTTCTCGCTGACCATCTTTGCCACGCGGTCGAGTCGTATCTGGTAGGTCTCGCGCAGTTCCTTGTGGAAGTCGGTGGCGTTGACGGCGGTCGTGTTGAACAGCATCCCGTTGTCGCGCTTCGGGGTCTCTACTATTTCTTGCACCACGTTCAGCGGTGGCAGGTCGTAGCCGTCGTCGTCGTAGCCGATGTCCGAAGGTTTGTTGAGCATGACCGCCCACGTCGATACGAAGTCCCAGAACGATTGCTTGGCGTGTCCCTTCAGTCGCCAGTCTGACGTTGAGCCTCCATCGTGAACGAAATACATGGCGAGCATTTCCGAACGGCTCATCACGTCGAGAAATTCCGAATGGTTGCAAATCTCGGTCGTGTCGTTCGGGCTGGGCGTTGCCGTACATGCCAGCTTGTAGGGTGTGCGTCTGAACTCGTCTATCAGAGCCGTGCGCGTCTTGCCCTGAAAGTTCTTCAGGATTGACGACTCATCGAGCACCACGCCACCGAACATGTAAGCGTCGATGTGCTCCATGTTGTCGTAGTTGGTGATGTAGATGCCCGTGTCGAGGTCTTCGCCAAAGGTCGTCTCTCCGATTTCCTTCACCACGTAGCCGAACTTCTCGCCCTCCTTTACGGTCTGCGAGATAACGGCCAGCGGTGCCAGAATGAGCACGGGTCGGTCGATGTGTTGCGATACCTTTTGCGCCCATTCCAACTGCTGGATGGTCTTACCCAGGCCGCAGTCCTCAAAGAGTGCAAACTTGCCAGCCGCCAAAGCGCGGATGACGCAATACTTCTGAAAAGGAAAGAGAGCGGGATTAAGGTCGCTTTCCGTGACGTTAAAACCGCTCTCTACTCTTGTTTGTTTCTTCTGTTCGAGAAATGTCTGATACTCGTTTTTCTGTTCGTTTGTCATTTGTTCCTTTGTTTTTATTGTGAATAATTCGTGTAATTCGTGTTCAAAAAAAAGAAGAGAGCCGACATACATCAGCCCTCTTGCCCTGTCGGGCGAAGTTTCTCACGCTCGGCAATCGGTGCAAGCACCATTGCTCTCGCTTAATCGAAACTTTGCCATCATACA
>JAFRZC010000014.1 GCA_017442765.1 Prevotella sp.
AAGGTGGAGTGGCTTTATCGTCAGTGGGGCACGGTGACCGGAATTCTGGATGAAGGATTAAGGATTAAGGATGAAAGTAACAATCCCTCATCTCTCATCTCTCATCCCTCATCCATATATGACCTGCAAGGCCGCAAGGTAATGGATAATGGACAATTAAAACCGGGTATTTACATCGTGAACGGAAAGAAGATTATCGTGAAATAGTATCAGCAATGAAAAAGATTGGCATTTTAAGCGACACACACGGCTATCTGGACGAAAAGATTTTCCACTATTTCGAGCCTTGTGACGAGATATGGCACGCGGGCGACATCGGCCGTCTGGAGGTGGCCGAGCGGCTGGCGGCCTTCCGCCCTTTGCGGGCCGTGCACGGCAATATCGACGGGCAGGATGTTCGGCGTTGTTATCCTGAGCTATTGCGTTGGAAGTGTGAGGAGGTTGATGTGATGATGAAGCATATCGGCGGTTATCCGGGCCGTTACGATGCCTCGGTGAGGCAGATGTTGTTTGAACGCCCGCCACAGTTGTTTATTGCCGGGCACTCGCATATCCTGAAAATAAAATACGACAGAACCCTCAACCTGCTGCACATCAACCCGGGTGCGGCCGGGCTGAGCGGATGGCAACCAGAACGCACCCTCATTATTCTTACCATAGAGGGCAATAAAATGACCGATTGCAGCGTTATAACATTAAGGAGTTGACAAGTTGACGAGTTGACGAGTTGACAAGCATAATAATCAATTGTAATTTTGAGATATGAAAACTTATTTGGTGACCGGTGCGGCAGGTTTCATCGGTGCAAATTTTGTGAAATACCTGCTTGAGAAGAAGTATAAGGATGCAGAAATCCGTGTGGTGGTGCTCGATGCGCTGACCTATGCCGGCAACCTCGGAACGATAAAAGAGAACATTGACGGCAAGCGATGCATCTTCGTGCGTGGTGACATCCGAGACCGTGAGCTGGCAGATGGTCTTTTTGCCAAGTACGATATTGACTATGTGGTGAACTTTGCCGCGGAGAGCCATGTTGACCGCTCCATTGAAGACCCGCAGCTGTTCCTCAGCGTGAATATCCTCGGTACGCAAAACCTGCTCGACGCGGCACGACGTGCATGGGTGACGGGCAAGGGCGACGACGGCTATCCCACATGGCAACAGGGCAAGCGCTATCATCAGGTATCGACCGATGAGGTCTATGGCTCGTTAGGCGATGAGGGGTTCTTTACCGAGCAGACACCCCTCTGTCCGCATAGCCCATACTCGGCATCGAAGACGGCTGCCGACATGATTGTGATGGCCTATCGCGACACCTACCACATGCCCGTCACGCTAACGCGCTGCTCTAACAACTACGGTCCTTACCATTTTCCCGAAAAACTTATTCCGCTTATCATCAATAACATTCTCAGCGGCAAGAAGTTACCCGTTTACGGTAAAGGAGAGAATGTGCGCGACTGGCTCTATGTGGAAGACCATTGCAAAGCCATTGACATGGTGGTACGCGAGGGTAGGGAAGGCGAGGTCTATAACGTAGGCGGACACAACGAAATGAGGAATATCGACATTGTCCGCCTGACCATCAAGACCATCCACGACATGATGGAGCAGGAACCCCGGTTGCGCAAGGTCTTGAAGAAACAAGAGCGCGACGCGCAGGGTGACATTCGCATCGACTGGATTAACGACGACCTCATCACGTTTGTTGCCGACCGTCTCGGTCACGACCAGCGCTATGCCATCGACCCGACGAAGATAAAGAACGAACTGGGATGGGAGCCCGAAACCATGTTCCGCGAAGGTATCGTGAAGACGATACGCTGGAATCTTGAACACCAGGATTGGATTGCCGATGTCACTTCGGGCGACTATCAGAAATACTACGAGGAGATGTATGGAAACAGATAGCGATATCCAGCATGTTCTGAAAAAGATTACCGACCCGCGTGGCAACCTGACGGTTGTGGAGGGTATGAAGGATGTGCCGTTCGACGTGAAGCGCGTCTATTGGGTCTATGACGTGCCGGGCGGTGAGAGCCGGGGCGGACATGCGCACAAGCAGTGTCAGGAGATGATCGTGGCAGTGAGCGGCTCGTTCAACGTGACACTCGACGACGGGCACGACCGGCAGACCTTCCACCTGAACCATCCCTGGCAGGGGCTGCTGGTAGAGACTGGCGTCTGGCGCACGCTCGACGACTTCTCCTCGGGTGCCGTGTGTCTGGTGCTCGCCTCCGAATCCTTCGACGAGGCCGACTATATCCGCGAATACGAGGATTATCTGAAATGGTTGAAGTAAGCCGATACATACCCTCGCAAGCAGCCGAATGGAATGAGTTTGTGGCGCGGTCGAAGAACGGAACATTCCTATTTGACCGCCGCTATATGGATTATCATGCCGACCGCTTTTCCGACCACTCGCTCATATTCAGGCGCAAGGGAAAGTTAGTCGCATTACTTCCCGCCAACGTCAAAGCGCACACGCTCTACTCCCATCAGGGACTCACATACGGGGGGCTTGTCATGGGGGCATCTGTCACGACTAATGAGGTCGCCGACATCTTCCGTTCCATGAACGCCTGTCTGGCGAGCGACGGAATAGAGAAAGTCGTCTATCGTGCCGTTCCTCATATCTACCACAGCACGCCAGCCGAGGAAGACCTCTATGCCCTCTTTCACGTCTGCGGCGCGCGGCTCACCTCGCGGCAAGCGGCAACGGTCGTGTCAACCCCTCGACTGCGATTTGCCGAGTCGCGCCGCTCAGGCCTTCGAAAGGCTCTGCGCTCGTCACTGACCGTCGGTAGGAGCAGCGATGCAGATACCTTCTGGAAGATTTTAAACGATAATCTTCAACAGAAATACCATAGCAAGCCTGTACACTCTGCCGAGGAAATGCGGCTGCTCATGTCGCGCTTCCCCAACCAGATTAAATTATATTTAGTTGAAAAAGACGGCGAGCCGTTAGGGGGAACCATTGTCTATGAGACCTCGCAAGTGGTTCATACACAATATATTTCCGCCACGAAGGAGGGCAAGGCCGCTGGAGCCATAGACCTGCTTTTCGACCACCTGTTGCACCGCGAGTATGCCGACGTGCCCTATTTCGATTTCGGTACCAGCCTTACGTCCGACGGGCAGCTTAATCCCCGCCTTCTCTTTCAAAAAGAAGGTTTCGGCGGTCGTGCCGTTTGTTATGACACCTATGCGTGGAACCTATGACAAGTTGACGAGTTGACAAGTTGACGAGTTGACAAGTTGACGAGTTGACGAGTTGACAAGTTGACGAGTTGACAAGTTGACAAGTTGACAAGTTGACAAGTTGAAAATAAACAAAGAGTGAAAAGATATGATAAAGTTTTTAGACCTTGCGGCCATCAATAGCCAGCCCGAGCTCGGCCTTGGCGACATTGTAAGGCAGGTTGCCGAGAGCGGCCGGTATCTCAAAGGCGAATACACTCGGCGCTTTGAAGATGCCTATGCCGACTACATCGGTACGCGCCATTGCGTGGCGTGCGGCAACGGGCTCGATGCGCTCACCCTCATCTTCCGCGCATGGATGGAGATGGGACTCCTGCACGAGGGCGACGAGGTCATCGTACCCGCCAACACCTATATAGCCAGTATCCTTGCCATTATAGAGAACGGACTTGTCCCTGTATTAGTAGAACCCGATATTAACACCCTACAAATAGACGATACCCTTATTGAGCAAGCCGTCACGCCCCGCACCCGCGCCGTCATGATAGTCCACCTCTATGGTCGATGCGCCTATACCGAGAATATCGGGCGCATCTGTACTGAACACAATTTGCTGTTGATTGAAGATAATGCCCAGGCACATGGTTGTACCTATGAGGGCAAGAAGACCGGCAGCCTCGGACATGCGGCAGGCCACAGTTTCTACCCGACGAAGAATCTCGGAGCGTTGGGCGATGCCGGAGCGGTGACAACCGATGATGAGGAGCTGGCAGCTATCGTGCGGGCCCTTGGCAACTATGGCAGCGACCGTCGTTATCATTTTCCCTATCTGGGGCGCAACAGCAGGATGGACGAATTGCAAGCAGCCGTGCTTATAGCGAAGCTGAAATATCTTGACCAATGGAATGCCCGTCGTCGTGAGATAGCCCGTCGCTATGAATCCAAGATTACCAATCCTGCTGTTCGTATTCCCCGTTCAGAGCGCGATAGTGTCTATCACCTCTTCCCCGTGCTTACCACTCGCCGCGATGCGCTGCAGACCTGGCTTCTTACCAATGGGGTAGAGACCGACATCCATTATCCCATCCCTCCCCACAGTCAGCCTGCATTGCAAAGACTTCTCCTCCCTTCCGGGGGGAAACGAGGGGATGGGAGAGCTTTCTTCCCCCTCACCGACCTTATTCATCAACAGGTATTAAGCCTACCGCTAAATCCTGGGCTTACCGACGAGCAGGCAGAAACCATCATCAACCTTATCAACAAATGGGAAAAGGAAAGTTAGCAAAGTTTGCCGACATGGAGCGCTTCGAAAATGTGTTCCAGAGTCCGCACCCAGCCCTCAGCCATGAGGGTTCCGCTATATGTGGCCGTTGGCGCGAGAACTATTTTAAGAACACCAACCCCATCGTGTTGGAATTAGGCTGTGGCAAGGGAGAGTACACCGTAGGATTGGCTCGTTTGTATCCTGATGTTAATTTTATTGGTGTTGATATCAAGGGAGCTCGCATGTGGACAGGGGCAAAGCAGGCCTTGGAAGAAGGGCTGAAGAACGTGGCATTCCTGCGCACCGACATAGCGTTCATCGACCGTTTCTTTGCCCCCGATGAAGTACAGGAGTTGTGGCTGACGTTCAGCGACCCACAGATGAAAAATCCACGAAAACGCCTCACCTCAACCTATTTTCTCATGCGCTATCGTCGCTTCCTCGTGGACAGGGGAGTCATTCATCTGAAAACAGACTCCCGCTTCCTGTTTACCTATACCCGTCTTATGGCGGAGCATAATGGGCTGCCCGTCGCCCTTTCCACCGAAGATTTATACAACGACCCTGCTCTTTGCGAAGAGCAAGGCTTAAATTTTCTTTCCATTCGCACCTACTACGAACAGATGTGGCTCGACCGTGGACTGCCCATCCGCTACCTTCGTTTTCGTCTGCCTCATAAAGGCGAACTCTTAGAGCCCGATGTGGAAATACCTTTTGACGAGTATCGCAGTTATCGCCGCGACAAACGGACACCCAAAGAGAAAGGGATGTAGAGAAGTGAAAAGTGAGAAGTGAAAAATACTAATCACTAAACACTAAATGTGAAATTATAGCAATGAGGAAATTAGTTCTTATCTTATTAATGCAATGTGTGGTTACCGGAGCGAGTGCTCAGGTGGCTCAGTATGTCAATCCTTTCATCGGTACTGAGGGCATGGGACATTGTTTCCCAGGGGCCTGTGCGCCGTTTGGGGCAGTCCAGCTCTCGCCTGATACCGATACCATTCCCCATAATATTGACGGCCGCTATCAAGGGAAAGTTTACGAATATTGTTCAGGCTATCAGCATACCGACAATACTATTGTAGGCTTTTCCCACACCCATCTGAGCGGCACAGGCCACAGCGACCTCGGTGACATCATGCTGATGCCTCAGACGGGAGCCCTGCAATTGAATCCAGGCACAAAAGACAATCCTGACAACGGTTATCGCCAACGTTTCTCGCACGACACAGAACGCGCTGAGACAGGCTACTATGAGGTGATGCTCGGCAATGGAGTACTGGTACAACTGACAGCAACTCAGCGTGTGGGCGTTCACCAATATACTTTTCCCAATGGGGAGGACCAACGAATCATCCTCGACCTGTTGCATGGCATCTATAATTACGATGGGAAGGTACTGTGGTCAACGGTTCGCGTGGTCAGCGACACGCTGATCACTGGCTATCGTATCACAGATGGTTGGGCACGATCAAACTACACCTATTTTGCCATTTCCTTCTCAAAGCCCATTCAGAACTATGGCTATAAGGACATGAAACGCGAGAAGTACATGGGGTTCTGGCGCAAGTTTGATATCTATCACAATTTCCCCGATATTGCCGGGCGAAACGTTGTGGCCTACTTCAATTTTGAGGCAGGTGAACCAGTTATTGTAAAAGTAGCTCTCTCTGCCGTTTCGATGGAAGGAGCATTGAAGAGCCTACAGGCAGAGGCGGCAGGCAAATCGTTTGACTATATTCGAGAGGAAACGCGCCAAGCTTGGGAACATGAGCTTGGTACAATCCAGTGTGAAGGCACAGAAGACCAGAAGGTCATGCTTTACACCTCGTACTACCACACCATGATCAATCCGTCTATCTATATGGATGTTGACCGACGCTATCGTGGACTTGACGGAGAAATACATACCGCTACTGACTTCAACAACTATACTGTCTTTTCCATCTGGGACACCTATCGTGCAGAGCATCCTTTGTTGGGGCTGTTGAAGGAAAGCCGCAACACGAACATGGTGCGTTCGATGATTAAACACTATGAGCAAAATATTGTGGGTATGTTGCCTGTATGGAGCCTGATGGGCAATGAGGGCTGGTGTATGACGGGCTATCATGCCGTCAGTGTACTTGCCGATGCCATCGTCAAGGGTGCCAACATTAATTATGACAAGGCGTTCCGTGCAATGACAGCGACGGCCAACAACCGCTATCTGGCATCTTTACAGGATTACAAGCGTTTGGGCTATTGTCCTTACGACCATGATGGCACAGCGGCCTCAAACACGCTCGAATATTCCTTTGACGATTGGAGTATCTACCACGCAGCCCTTGCTACAGGTCGTGGGGATGTGGCTGCGGAGTTCCTGCCACGTGCTTTCAACTATCGCAACACTTACGACCCAAAGCTGGGCTTTGCCTCGCCACGCTACACCAACGGAACATTCAAGACCGACCTCGACCCCTATCAGACATACGGAGAGGGATTCATCGAAGGCAACTCGTGGAACTTCTCCTTTCATGTCCCGCACGACCCCATAGGCCTTATCCAATGTATGGGTGGCGAACGGTCGTTCCTTGACAAGCTCAACCGACTCTTTGCCATGGACCTGCCTGAGAAATACTACAAGGACAACGAGGACATTACCGCTGATTGTCTTGTAGGCGGATACGTTCATGGCAACGAGCCTTCCCATCACGTTCCTTATCTCTATGCGTGGACTTCCACACCTTGGAAGACACAGGAGTGGCTTCGCACGATTATGAACAAGATGTATCGTAATGACATTCGTGGTCTTGGTGGTAATGATGACTGTGGTCAGATGTCGGCTTGGTATATTTTCTCAGCGATGGGTTTTTATCCTGTTGCTCCGGGATGTGACCAGTATGTCATCGGTGCTCCCTATCTGCCCTATATGAAGGTAACACTTGAAAATGGGCATAGTATAGAAATCAAGGCTCCGAAGGTAAGCGACAAGAATCGCTATGTTCAGAGTGTTCGTCTCAACGGGAAGCTTTATACGAAGCTCTATATCACCCATGCAGATCTTGTCAATGGCTGTACACTTGAGTTTCAGATGGGGTCGAAGCCCAATACACATAGAGGTTTAGAAGCCAACGACAAGCCCTATTCCATGAGTTCTGAAGTGAAAAATTAGTAAGTTTATTTTGTGCAGCTCTCGTTTATTTTATAAATTCCTCACGCTCAAGAAAAGAAATTTATTACTTTTCTTTTCGCTTAATCGGAATTTTCGTACTTTTGCAGGCGATGACAAGATTTAGACTGATTTTTTTGCTC
>JAFRZC010000153.1 GCA_017442765.1 Prevotella sp.
GAGGAGGATGGCAAGGTGATTTTTACGAAGGATGATTTCAATAAGGAGGCCTACGTGGAGCCGACAGAGGCTTACCAGCCGATGATAAAGGAGGGTCGGACGTGGCGATATACCTACCATCACTGGAATCATGAAGACGGCATAGACGATTATTGGACGACTTTCACGGTTGATTATACACTTCGCGGTGACACCATCATCGATGGTCGGCAATGCAAGAAGATGTACCAGAAGCGTGAAGGTCTGAACGAAAAGTACTATGGCGCATGGTATGAAGACGGGAGAAAGGTGTATGTCATTTATCCCAACAGCCCTGACTATCCTTCTGAATATAATAACCCCCAGTTGTTCTTCGATTTCGGGACTGCCATAGGCGAGACCTCGCCAACTTTGTGGGGTGAAACAACCAGCCCGCTGTTGCGGAAAGAAGACATTAACATCTATGGGCAGACGATGAAACGATATGTAATGCACGAGCCATACGGTCCCGGAACGATAGTGCAGGGGAAATGGGGTGGTGCATGTTTCGTTGAAGGGGTTGGCAGTATGCGGGGTATTCTTCCCGATGACATGACTACCTGCATCTGCGACTACGAGACGTTTGATTTTTGTTATGAGAGCGGAAGGACAATATTCACCAAGCACGACTTCTACCGGGCACCATACGAAGGGGCTGCTGAACCTTACCGTCAGTTCCTGAAGAGTGGAAAGCAATGGGTCTATAAAGACGTAAAATACTTCCCCTATGTTGAAGAAACAGGCGATCAGGTGGAAGGACACGTTGAAGAGCTCTTTGCTGTTGAGCTATCCGATCCGCTGTTGATAGACGGGAAGGAGTGTTATAGGATGAAAAGTCGCGATGAAGAAGGAGTAGCAGACACTAATATGCTTTGGTATGAAGATGGTGGGAAGGTTTATTTTGTTATAAATGATGATATGTCGCATCCCTCTTTGGCTTTTGACTTTAATCTGAAAAAAGATGGAGTTACCCGAACAGCATATTATGATGGGAAGATTTTGGGCTTTGAAGATTTTGCATCGAACAATTTATCTTTCCGCCGTATTATATTTGATTGGGGCGGTGCATTGGTTGAGGGTATTGGCCACCAAAATGGAATCCTACCTTTGGAACAGCCTATTGGTATTGGCTATGCTTATAGCAATGAATTGTTCGAGGCTTGCTACGAGGGCGATATCTGTCTCTTTACCTATAATGATTTCCAAACAAAGGGCAACCCTGTGAGCGACGTTGACGGAATAGGGAAGACCATTGTCAGCAATCCCTTCTCTCAGTATGGCAAGACCTACGACTTGCAGGGCCGCCGTTTATCCCAGCTCCCCAAGAAGGGAGTCTACATCGTTAATGGAAAAAAAATCGTAATCAAGTGAGCGGCATGCAAACAAGTTTGCAGATGGTCGAACGTGAGCGATTTATGTAAAATCGCAAAACCGTAATCAAGGGCGTGTCCGCAGCTCCATCGAGCCCAGGAGCTTGCCCTGCTCGTCGAAGGCTTTGATGACGGCATAGCGGCCGCCCTCATCGTCCCAATAATAGGCGTATGAGGCAACGAGCAGGTTACCGTCCTCGGGGTCGAAGCCCACGAAGCCGTCGTTACAAGCCAGCATCGTGGCGCGACCTGTGGCCACATCGACAATGCTCGTCGAGACGTTGTGGTAGTCGGGCAGTGTGCCCACGACGATGATTTTCCTCGGTTCGGCATAGGGCCAGATCTTCACGAAGTCGACGTATGGAATCTCCTCACCCTTGATGCGCCGTGTCTGGCTGATGTCGTACTCCGCCTTCGGGTTACACTGGAACAGCCTGCGCGACCGGCCCGTCTGCTTGTCGAGCACCCACACCGACACCTGCGCCAGCTCAAACTCCGCCTCGTTACCCTCGCGGTCGGTGTTCAGATAGACGACCAGCGCGTCGTCCTCATCGGCCAGCACCGCCGTCGCAGGCAGGCTCCCACCTCTCAGTCCTTTAGACAGCTCTCCTCGGGCAGGGGAGCTCTGTGCCGTCGCCTGCTGCCCACAAACCAGCATTACTGCCGGCAGCATTATCCATAAAATGTTCCGTCTCATAAATCTGTTGCTTTAAGAATTTGCCTACAAAGATAAAAAATAATTCATAATGCATAATGTATAATTCATAATTATTTTGTAATTTTGCAAGAAAATATATAATTATTATGAATATACGCGTAATCCTCTTGTCTGCAATGGCTCTGCTGACGACTATTGGCTGTATGGCGCAATCCCACAACGGACAGGGAGATGGGCAAGATCCCATTGTGCCGACGGGCAGGCTGACACATTTTGAGTATGTCTATCTCTCGGCAGGGAAATATCCTATTGAGCGGGCAAAGATCGACCTCGACGAAGGAGGCGGCTACACGGCAACCTATCTCAACAAGACCAGCGACCCGAAGTTCGACAGCCTCACGGTGAAGGCCGACGCGGAGATTGTGGCAAAGGTACAGGGGATGATTCTCGAACGGGCACGGAAGCAGCGCATGAGCGGTGAGTTCACACGCATCAGGTCGGTGAGCTACGGACAGAAGGAGCTGTTCACGGCCGTGTTCGACTCGGGCGACGAGCTGAAGATGCAGGGGCTCCTGCACGACTTTAAGCTCAAACCCATTGTCGAGGCCGTGCATGACTATGTAGCTGGACAGCGCAAGAACCTGAGACTCGAAGCCTACAAGAGTCTCGACGACAACACCCATTGGTACGACGGCGACCGGCGTTTCCTCTGCTTCAAGGACAACGGACGCATCGAAATCTACGACGACGACACGTTTGCAGACGACTCCTATCAGTTCTATGTGAACGCAAAAACCAAGCCGATGACCGTCATCCGCCGCTCACCGGACAATAGCATCGCACTGAAAGCCACCGTGGGCAGTCGCGTCAGCCATGAGCAGATGGGCGGCTACGACCTGCTCGTCTTCTGCAACGCGCAGAATGCCGTCACCGACGTGCTCATCCGCCACGAGACGAAGTTCGAGAGCGAGAAAGAAGAAGAGCGCATGGAGCGCGACTACATGGAACAGCTCGACGGCATCTATGAGCACGAGGCCGGCACATCGGTCTTCGGCCCTACCGACTATCTGCCCAAGGACGAATATGTGCATGGCGACCCGGGCGGCTACAAGATTGCCCCCGCCACCTACGAGGGATATGGCATCAAGGAGGGCGACAACCCGCGCGACTATATCATCTTCGGCGAGGGACGCATCAAGAACAACCCCGTGCCCGACTATATCGAAGGACCGAACGGCGAACGGCAACCCACACCTCCGGGCTACGGCGGACATGCCTCCATCGCCGGACCCATCGTGTGGAAGGTGAAGCTCTCCGCCCACGGTCTCTCCTGCGAGATTGTCCATCAGGCCGAGTGGGTGGATCACTTTCCCGACTTCCCGCAGAAATTCGAACTGAAGCGCACCCATAGCCCCTATCCCGACGCACGCGGCATCTACGAGATTGCCTCGCGCCGTCCGCTCACACGACCGATGCTCAAGCGCTACCCGAAAGCTGCCCTGCGCATCATGCGCAACGAGATTCTCGCCCGTCATGGCTATACCTTTGCCGATGCTGCAACGAAAAACTATTTCTCCAAGCAACCGTGGTATGAGGCCAAGGGCAACCAGAACCCCAAGCTCTCTGACATAGAGAAACTGAACATCAGCCTCATCAAAACCATAGAGGCGGAAAAGTGAAAAGTAAATTCAGTTGACAAGTTAACATGTTGTCAGATTTGTTAATTTGCGGACTCGTCAACTAAAAAGCAAAGTAACAACTTGTAAACTTGTCAACTCGTTAACTCGTCAACTAAAAAGTAAATTATGAAATATAAACTGATTATTTTTGCTGTGCTGGGAGGCATGATGGCCTCGTGCACAGGTGAGCAATTCCATATCGAGGGCAGCATCAACGAGGCGAAAGACTCTATGCTCTTTCTGGAGAACATGAGCCTTAACGGACCAGTGGCCATCGACTCGGTGAAACTCGACGAGAGCGGGGCGTTCAACTTTGCCGTCGCCACCAACGACGCACCCGAGTTCTATCGGCTGCGCATCGACCGCCAGATGGTCAACCTTTCCGTCGATTCCACCGAGACCATCAATGTGAAGGCCTCCTATCCCACCATGTCGGCAGCCTACGAGGTGACGGGATCGGAGAACTGCGTAAAGATAAAAGAGCTCACGCTCCTGCAGATGCAGCTGCAACAGCAGGTGAACGCCATCGTTAAAGATCCGCGGCTCGGCATTGAGGCGGTCAGCGACAGCATCGAGAAGATTGTCACCCCCTACAAAGACAAAATCAAACGCGACTACATCTTCAAAGAGCCTATGAAGGCCTACGCCTACTTTGCGCTGTTCCAGACACTTGTCGTAGGACCTGCCGAAGCATTGATTTTCAATCCGCGCAACTCGGAGGACGACGTGAAGGTGTTTGCCGCCGTCGCCACGTCGTGGGACACGTTCCATCCCAATGCCGAACGCGGAAAGAACCTCCACAACATCGCCATCGAGGGACAGAAGAACATTCGCATCATCAGGGCTAAGGAAAGCCAGACACTCGATGCCGACAAGATAAACACGGCAGGCAACATCGACATCGCCATGACCGACAATCATGGCACTACACGCCGACTCTCCGAGCTGACGGGAAAGGTGGTGCTGCTCGACTTCCACTTCTTTGCCGACGGCGAGTCGGCAAAGCGCATCATGATGTTGCGCGAGCTCTACAACAAATACCACAACCAGGGGCTCGAAATCTATCAGGTGGCAGTCGATACCGACGAACACTTCTGGAAGACACAAACCGCCGCCCTGCCGTGGATCAGCGTGCGGATTACAGAAGACAACAACGACGTGCTGCAACTCTA
>JAFRZC010000015.1 GCA_017442765.1 Prevotella sp.
GCCGAGCAAGACGAGATAGACGCTATCCTCGACAAGATTCGCAAGAGCGGTTACGACAGCCTCACTAAAGCAGAAAAGCAACGGCTCTTCGACAGCAGCCGAAAGTAATGAAAGGACTGAAAACGCTCACTCTGCGGTTACTTGCAGGTGCCAATGTGGTGTCTATTGCCGTCATGCTCCTTGTGGGCTACAGCGACCGCATCAGTCCTGCCGACTACCCTATGGCCACTGTCATAGGACTGACCTTCCCCATCGTGCTTGCGGTAAACCTCATCTTCCTTGTCTTCTGGCTCATCGTGAAAGTACGCTACTCGCTCATTCCTATCATAGGACTGCTTCTCTGTTTTCAGCACATACGCACATTCGTACCACTGAACATCAGGCACAATCCGCCAGCCGATGCCTTGAAGGTGCTGTCGTATAACGTTTGTCTATTTGCTGAATACAGTGAAAAGAAAGACGACACCAGCAAGTTGCTCCATTATATTATCAATCAGAATGCCGACATTGTATGTTTGCAAGAGGCCACCACCTATGAAAAAGTGGACTTTGTTGACAGCGTGATGGACAGATCCTATCAATACTGCGACACCGTCAACCGAAAAGGCGAGGACGTGCTGCGCATCTACAGCCGATACCCCATCGTCGGTAAAGTAAAACTGATACCCTCCAACGCCTCTGCCTCGGCAGCGGCTTTCCATCTGCTCAACAGCGGCGACACCGTAACGGTCATCAACTGCCATTTACAGTCTATCGGCCTGTCGCGGGACGACAAAAAAGCTGTCAGCAAAATGATAGACGGCAACATGCAACGCGACTCGGCACGCGAAGAATCACGCTTCCTCGTCCAAAAGATTACCGATGCCGCTATTATCCGTGCGGCTCAAGTCGAAGCCATTGCCCAGTACATCGACCGCCTTCCCGGCAACCGGAGCATCATCCTCTGCGGCGACTTCAACGACGGTCCCATCTCCTACACCCGCCATACCATAGCCCGACGGCTCACCGACTGCTACGTCGCTACCGCCAACGGGCAAGGCATCTCTTACAACAAAAGCCCGTTCTACGTCAGAATCGACAATATCATGTGTTCTTCCGACTGGCAACCCATCGCCTGCAAAATAGACCGGGAAACAGCCTTTTCCGACCATTATCCCATCATTTCATGGCTAAAAAAGCGGTCAAAACCTTAAAAAAACATTATTTCATGGCTATAAATTTTCCTTTCTCACAAAAAAAGCGTAACTTTGCACGCTAATATTTAACATATAGGAAAAATAATAATCAAAAATAAGTAAAAAATGCAAAACAAAGGACTTGTAATTGTAACCGCCGTCTTACTGACGCTTGCAAGCATCTTCTACCTGTCGTTCTCGGCTGCCACACGCTATTACGACAGCAAAGCCGCCGAGCTGAACGACCCCATCGCCGCACAGGACTATAAGGATTCTGTGAAGTATCTGGGTATCTATTCCTACCAGAAGTGTTTGGAAACGCAGATTGGTCTCGGTCTTGACCTGAAGGGCGGCATGAACGTTATTCTTGAGATCTCGGTTCCCGACGTTATCGAGACGCTGGCCGACCACAAGAAAGACGTTGCTTTCGTGAAATCGATGAATGAGGCCAAGAAGGAGGAGGAGACCTCCCAGGACGATTTCATCTCGTTGTTCCTCAACCAATGGAAGAAGAACGCCCCCAATCGCCGGTTGGCTGAAATCTTCGCTACACAGCAGCTGCAAGGCAAGGTTTCGCCCAACAGCAACGACAAAGAAGTGGAGAAAGTGCTGCGCGAAGAGGTTCAGGCTGCCATCGACAACTCATTCAACGTTGTCCGCACGCGTATCGACCAGTTCGGCGTTGTTCAGCCCAACATCCAGAAGCTCGAAGGTCAGCAGGGGCGTATCATGGTAGAGATGCCTGGCATCCGTGAACCCGAGCGTATGCGTAAGCTCCTTCAGGGCTCGGCCAACCTCGAGTTCTGGGAGACCTACAATGCCGACGAGGTCATCCCCTATCTCGCACAGATTGACCAGCGACTGGCCAGCGGTGTCAATGAAGCCGACACTACCGCCGCAAAGGCCGACACCGTGAAGGCTCAGAAGCCCGGCAGTGCCGCAAAGGCCAAAACCGAGCCTGCCGACAGCAAACTGAAGCTCAACAAAGACACCAAGCCCAATGCAAAAAACACTGAGGCCGACCTTGCCAAAGCTAAGAAAGAGCACCCGCTGTTTGCCATCCTGCAGACCACAAGCGGACAGCTCAGCACCGTTGGTATTGCCAGCGTGCGCGACACCGCCGAGGTGAACAAGCACATCCACTCGGCGCTGGCCAAGCAAATTCTTCCCCAAGACGTGAAACTGCTCTGGAGTGCCAAGGAAACCGATATGTTCCAAGGCGCGAAAAACATCTTTGAGCTTCATGCGCTGAAGGTGACTAACCCCAGCGGACGCGCTCCGTTGGAGGGAGACGTGGTCACCGATGCCCGCGACCAGTTCGACAACCTGACGGGCAAGCCCGAGGTCTCGATGTCGATGAACAACGAGGGTGCCCGCAAGTGGGCCGCACTGACCAAGGCCAATGTGGGCAAGGCCGTTGCCATCGTCCTCGACGGCGTGGTTTATTCCGCTCCGAGTGTCAATCAGGAAATCTCCGGCGGACAGTCCAGCATCTCGGGTAACTTCACCATTGAGGACACCAAAGACCTGGCCAACACGCTGAAGTCCGGTCGTATGCCGGCTCCCGCACGCATCGTTCAGGAAGAAGTTGTAGGTCCTACGCTTGGTGCTCAGTCCATCCAGCAGGGTATCATCTCGTTCATCATTGCCTTCGTGCTGCTGATGATCTACATGCTCGCCATGTACAACATCATCCCCGGCATGATGGCCAACCTCGCCCTGTTGGTCAACATCTTCTTCACGTTAGGAATTCTTACCTCGTTCCAGGCAGCCCTTACGATGAGCGGTATCGCCGGTATGGTGCTCTCGCTCGGTACGGCGGTCGATGCCAACGTGCTTATCTATGAGCGCATCAAGGAAGAGCGTCGCAC
>JAFRZC010000154.1 GCA_017442765.1 Prevotella sp.
GGTACTGACATTGAACGGCACCACGAGGGTGGCATACTTGCCTGTGCTCACGGTTCGGTTGTAGGAGACCGTGTTCGCAGCTGCCGTGAAGTTGTAGAGCGTGCTCGTATTCAAATCATACCCGTCGGTGAAGACAATGGGAGTAAGTGCAATGTAATTCGGTGAGCCATATTTAATCGTATTCTTCGAGAAAGTTGTGCCATCTGTCCCGACGAACAGGGCATTCGGGTTAGCGGTCGTCACCTCTCTCCCTGTGCCGATACCGATAACCGACCCGGCAGCATAAATCGTTGATTTATATTGATTGTCAATCTCTGCGAACTTATTCTTGTTCCACGACCCCGTCAAATCTACTCTCGCCGAAGAGGGAGTAGTATTGTCGGCTATTGCAAGCGTGCCACCGAGATAGACGAGTCGAAAATTATCAACCACCACCCAGTCGTTTTCATTCGGTTTGGTATCTTTCTTTACCTCGAAAGTGAGTGTGCCATCGGCACCAATCTCAAATACAGAAGACTCCACCTTGTAACAACCATTTTGGAAGAACTTCGTCGCCTGATCGGGATTGTTGGGAACCTCGCCGTAGCCACTCACAGTAGTACCCAACCCTGGAGCCATATTAACTCTCGTTTCAATGGCGGGTAGCGTGGCAACCTCAGTATTATTAACATAAAGTTTTGCGGGTGTCGATGGCGTACCTCCACCATTTAAGAATGTATAATAGGCAGAATGTCCACGGTCACGGTAATAGCCGTTGAGTGTCATCTTGTATTTCCCTGGGGGCAGATTACTAATCGTTTGCCCCACAGAGAATGTAGATTGGTTATAAGCTTCGAGGGCAAAATCTTCGTGGTCTCCTCCTCTGCCCCAGATGCTTCCGTTTGTCACTGTCCACGCTCCATCATTTGCAACGTCGTTCCAGCGGTCTGTCCCGCTAAACACATATTCACGCTGCGAGAAGTTCGGCATCTTGATGAGGTGGGAGGCATCGATAGGATTACTCTCCGTAGCCTCTTCGAGCAAAGCATCGCGCTGCGCCTTCGTTACCAGCAGCCACTGGTAATTAGGATTGTCTTCGGAAACATCGTTGCGATTAGAGACTGCTGCATAATAAATATTGCCATCCGCAGTAAAACTGGGATTAAAGCCTAAAATCCAATTAGCGTCGCTTGCGCCAATGACATAATATCCATCTCTCTTTTTAAACATCCATTGGTCGGCATTTCCCGTATCACAATAGTCGCCAGTATTAAGATATTGCAATGCACCACCATTGTTTAGATGGGTGTTAATGGCAAAGCGGTTTTCATCGGCATTTTTCAGTTCCAATGTCACCTCTATTCCTGGCCAGCCGAGCGCAGCATGGGCTCCCCACTTGGCACCGCCACAGAAGAACTGCTTCTGCCCTACGTTGTAGAGATAATAGTTTCCGCCATCCTCAGGATCGGCAGAAGTAAAGGGATAGTCATGCCGCTCAGCATGGAGAATCTTACGAGCAACGCGCAGCTTGGCCAGATAGTCGGCATCATTAGCCGCAGGCTCGTAGGGAGTAGCATAGCTGGCATTTTCGCTATTGGTTTTTTCAGCATTATAGAGAGCCAATGTACTATTTTCATCTGTTCCATAATAGGTAAGTTTGAAGTTATCGATGACCACCCAATCAGCCTTATTCGTTTGACTCTTTCTTATACCAATTCGTAACGAATTGTCTGTAACCGTTACAAGTATAGGTTCATTGACGTATGCTTTTTCTCTGTTAAATACTCGCGCTGCCTTTTCTGTAGCATTCGGAAACCATTTCCCGTCACGTTCGTTGCTCCAGTCTCCAGTCTGGCTATCTTTGGCATCAGCATAGAAAGATTTTATTTTATGACTGACACTACCTGCGTAATATTCTGCAGGCATTTCCCCGTCAGTAAATTCGTTGAACTCACCATCTCTACAAAAACCTTGTACGTTCAGGGTATAGATTCCATTGGGAATGTCGGTTAGTTCTTGATAAAAGTCAAATGCTTCGGCATTAGCCCAACGCCAAAGTTCATATACAGCATTGCCTCTTGAACTATCATTGCCTTCATTGCCAACCAATCGACTATTAGTATTTTCTGGAGTAGAGGAGCATACCCAAGAAGATTGTCTGTCGTTGTTCACAGAGAAGTCGGGGTCGGCAATGAGCCATGTTGCATCAACGGGGTTGCTTCGGGTGGCCGTGGCCATCATCTTTTCTATACGCTCATCGCGAGTCACGATTTGCCAATATTCCCGGTCGCCCATATCATTATAGTTATAAACACATTCCAAATACCAACGGTTATCGCCCTCTTGTGTATAGAGATTATTAGCTTTCCATGTCTCATTATAATTGACCGTTCCCAGCCTATAGGTGGTTGCGCCATCATTCCAAGAGGCCTTTATCCTATAGACATTGCTCACTCCGTCAATCGATACGCTTTCGAAGGTCCATGGTATTTCGTCTGCATGATAATCAAGGTAGTTGTCTGGGGGCCAGATAGAAGGACGATTGTTAAAATGGGTTCCTATCATATACCCTCCGTCTTTACTTTGCAAATTAAAGTTAATACCTCGAATACCAACGTTTGCACGTGTAGTCCAATCATTGGTTCTGCTGTCGTTGTTCTGCAGCCATAGACCACTTTTCAGGTTATAGAGATAGTACTCACCATTAGCTACGGGTGTTCCCGTATAGGGTGAACTAAACTGTGCTGAGGCGGAGAGGCAAAGAATTACCCCCCCTAAAATTGTGAATAAGAATTTACGGTTCATCTAACTTGAATTAAAATAGGTTTTTGCAAAAACTTTTTATAGCGGCTGCAAATGTAGAAAAAAAATTCTAATAAGCAAGAAAGTCGGGCAGAAAGTGATAAAAAGGAACCATACTACCTGCATTATAGACAGAATGACAGAAAAAGACATAATAACAAAAGAACATGTCTTTATGTCATGATGTCTTAGGGAAGGTTATTCTGTGTAGATGACCTGTATGAGGGTTTGGCCGACGGCCTGGAGGGTGGCGCGGTCGATGTATTCCATAGTGTCATCGACGGTATGCCACGTGGGTCCGAATGAACTGGTTGGACAGTCGGGATAGTAGGGGATGATGTCGATGGTGGGGATGCCGGCAATCTGGTTGACGGGCACGTGGTCGTCGGTAATCATTCCGCCGTCTTTACGCGGGAAGAAGCTGCCGTATCCGGCCTGCCGTGCGGCCCGCCATACACGTTTGAGGATGTCGGGGGCATATTGCTTGCTGAAGCCTTCATGATAGAATTGTGCGCCCTCGCCGCCTACCATGTCGAGGAGAATACCGTATTCTGGATGAGGGATGAGGGATGGAAGGCTACGGGGGGGCGAGCTCCGCTCGGGAAGGGGATGAGCCTCCTCCAAACCTCCCCCCGAAGGGGAGGCTTTTGCGGTCTGCTGTGCCCAGTATTGTGCGCCGAGTGCCCATGAGTCGGTGCTGCCGGTCTGGTCTTCTTCCCATTGCGGGGTGCCCCAGTCCTCGGCATCGAAGCAGACGAAGTCGATACCTAAAGCCCCCTCCAAACCTCCCCCCGAAGGGGAGGCCTCCTGACCATCCCGTCCCTTCAAACCTCCTTGCTGGGAGGCGATCAATCGGGCGAGTTCGAGCATGACGGCCACACCCGATGCGCCGTCGTTGGCAGCCATGACGGGTTTGCGCCAGTTGAGCGAGTCGGGATCGTTGTCGGCCCAGGGACGGCTGTCCCAGTGGGCACAGATGAGGATACGCTTCTTGGCTTCAGGGTTATGGCGGGCGATGATGTTGGTGGCATGCAGGGTGGTGCCGTCGTAGCCTTTGAGGTCGGCTTTCTGCAATTCCACCTCACACCCGTATTGCCGGAACTTCTGTTCAATCCACCGGGCACATTTTTCGTGGGCCTCGCTGTTCATGGTGCGCGGTCCGAAGGCGCACTGTGCCTCGCAGAAAGCATAGGCGGAGTCGGCCAGGAACTGCGGGCCAACGGGGTTCACCTTGTCAAGGTCTTCGGTGTTTTGCACAATGTTCTGCTCGGGTGTACCGAAAAAGTATATGCCTGCGGCGATGAGTGTCACAGCTGCTATGGTGAGCATGATGAGATGTTTTTTCTTCATTGTTTGCTTTTTATCTTTTTACAACGCGGCACGCCGCGTCCCTACAGGGATGTTAAGGTCGTTTTTGCACGGCGGTCATGACGCGCAACCAGTTGCCTCCCCATATTTTCTGTATGTCGCGCTCGGAGTATTTACGCCTGAGCAAGTGGAGCGTGAAGTTGACAGCCTCGCTGGAGTCGTTGAATCCTGTCACACCACCGTCGCCGTCGAAGTCGGTGCCGATACCCACGTGGTCGATGCCCATGATGGAGACGGCATGTTCGAGATGGGCGATGGCATCGAGGATGGAGGCCTGCCCGTCTTTGCGCAGGAAGCCCGGGTAGAGCGTGACCTGCATCACGCCGCCCTGACGGGCGAGGAGCCGCATCTGGTCGTCGGTGAGGTTGCGGGGATGGTCGCAAAGCGCACGGCAGGAAGAGTGGCTGCACACGATGGGCGCGGCGGAGATGTCGGCGGCATCGTAGAACGATTTTTCCGCGGCATGGCTGAGGTCCACCATGATGCCCAGCCGGTTCATCTCCTGGATGACCTGCTGCCCGAACCGGCTCATGCCCTGATGGGTGTTACAGCCGCGTGCCGAGTCGCAGATGTCGTTGTCGCCGTTGTGGCAGAGGGTCATATAGACGATGCCGCGCTGTGCGAAGTGTCGCAGGTTGGCGAGGTCGTGCTCCAGGGCGAGTCCGTTCTCTATGGCAAGCATGATGCTGCGGCGCCCTTTGCGCTTGTCTTCGTAGAGGTCGGCAGGGGTACGCGCGATGCTCAGGTAACGGCTATTTGTCTTTACGATTTGCTCTATCTGGTCGAAGATGAGGTTGGCGTAGCTAAAGGGGGATGTGGGATGAGGGAAGAGGGATGAGAGATGAGGGTCAGCAGGCATTTTCACTTTTTGTGAGAACTGCTCGCCCATCTTCGGCTGCGGCAGGTAGGCCGCCATGATGACGGCATCCTGCCGTCCGTCGGTCATCTTCTGCAAGTCGCACTTGATGCGCTGGTCACGCTGGTCGAAGTGTATGCCTTGATGGAAGAACATGGGTGTATCGACATGGGTGTCGAGGGTGAGAATGCGACGATGCAACTGCTTGGCCGTATGGAAGTTGCGTGCCTGATCGGCAAGCCATTGAAAGAGTTTAAGTCCTTCCTCTTCGAGCCATTCCGGATGCCACTGCACACCGATGACGGGCCGGTGGGCAGTGCTCTCGATGGCCTCAATCGTGCCGTCGGGTGCGGTGGCGGTGACGCGGAAGAGCGGTCCCGTCTTGCCGACGGCCTGATGGTGGAACGAGTTGACGCAAACGGTTTCGCCATAGATATTGCGGATCACGGAGCCATCCTCGGTGCTGACGGTATGAGTGGGCAGGTTGCGGTCGGCATCCTGCGAGTGTTTCACCCCGCCGGGTTGTATGTCTTGCACGACCGTTCCGCCAAATGCCATGGCGAGAGCCTGAATGCCCCGGCAGATGCCGAGGATGGGAATGTTGCGGTCGTAGGCAAGGCGCGTGATGAGCAGCTCGGGCAGGTCGCGCCGCGCGTTGATGTGGTGGAGTCCGAGCTGGGGTTGCTCGCCTGCCCAGAGCGGATTGTAGTCGGCCCCACCTGTGAGGATGAGCGCGTCGAGCTGGTCGAGCGTATTGACAATGACCTCGGTGTTGCTGACGGGCGGTATGATGACGGGTGTGGCTCCTGCGGCGACCACCTGGTTGTAATAGCGTTCGCAGAGCGAGGCATCGGGTGCGGCGAAGTTGGCGGTGAGTCCTATAATGGGCTGGTGCCCGGCCTGCGGGAAGCAGGCGTAGAGGGTGTCGAGATGAGATTGGAGGTTAAAACGCTGCATTGAAAGTTGAAAGGTTGAAAAGGTGAAAGGTTGAAGGGGCTCAGGTGTTGATGTGGTCGTTTATGCGGTCGTAGAACCGTTCTACGGTGTGAAGCATGTCCTCAGGCAGATAGGCGAGAGCCTGCCCTGCCAGCTCGTCGGGAATCTCGTAGTAGGCCTCGGCTATGGAGCCTGCGATGGCGGCCTTTGTGTCGGTGTCGCCGTCGGCGAGGATGGCGGTGCGTATGGTCTCCTCGAAACTCTGGCTGTCGATGAAGCAGCGCAGTGCCCAGGGCACGGTCTCCTGACAGGTGGAGTCGAAATGTCCCTCGCTGCCTATCTTATATATATCGCGCAAGGGCGGCAGCTGATAGCCGAAGGTGCGGCGCACGGCGGGCTCGATCTCCTCCTTCGTAAGCCGGCAGGTGCGCAGCCAGTAGATAACGGTGGCGACGCACTGCGCCCCGCGTATGCCCTCGGCGTGGCAGTGGCTCACCTCGGCACTGAGCTTGGCCTGACGGAGCACCTCGCGGTAGTCGTCGAAGAGCCATCCCACGCTGCTCACGCGCATGGCCGCGCCGTTGCCGAAGGAGGCCTGCGGGAGCGGGTTGCGCTCGTGGAGCCAGTGGTGGAACATGTTGCCGTAGCCGCCCATGGGATCGGGATAGCGGCGGCACCAGTCGAGCAGCGCGTCGCGGTACTCGCGCCCATTGAGAGCTGCGTCGGCCACAGCTATGGTGCAGATGGTGTCGTCGGTGAAGTCACACTCGGGTTTCGGGGCGAACAGCTCGAAGTCCGCCTCTTTCGGTGCACGCGTGAACTCGTAGCGTGAACCTGCAATGTCTCCGATGATAGCGCCAAGCATGACGATGTTTCTCCGTTGTCTGTTTATGAATTATGCACTATGCATGATTCATCATCGAGTACCCCGACCGAGAATCGAACTCGGAACTAAGCTTTAGGAGAGCCTTGTTATATCCATTTAACTATCAGGGCATTACCACCGGCGACAGGCTGCGGCCGCAGCCCCGCACCGCGTTTTCCAACCGCAAAGGTAAGCATAAAAACAGAAGAATGCAAGAGAAACCGTAAGTTTTTTTGCCATTGGGCAAACTTATAGTGTAAAAGAGTCTTAACAAATCATAAAACCGGCGGATGGGGGAACGACTGGAAACGGGCGGTTTTTGCGACTTCAGCGTTAAAGTTTGTAATTCGGGCGAAAAATCGGCTGTTTTTCTTGTTTTTCGCAACTCGCTGATTATAAGGCCATAAGGAATATAAGACCCATAAGACCTTATAAGACCTGTTGCGAAACATATATCTCTCAATGTTGAGAGATATATGTTTCGGGTGGTGAAAGACCGTGTTTCGCCGTCCGAAAGACCAACTTTCGGGAGGCGAAACATATATGTTTGGGAAAAGAAGAGAGACGAAAGATGAGGAATGAGGGTGCAAAAGTGTTAACAATTCATAAACCGTGCACTTTTCAGCCGCTTTCCCGCTGCCCGCGAAATGTTAAAATAAAATTTCAAAATTAAAGTTATTTAACCCTAAAAGACCCGCGACATTAAACGATGTCCGCTCAAAAACGTCTAACTTTGCAGTTATGAACCGGTTTATGATTTTTACGATGCTGCTGTTTGTGTCTATCGCGGCATCGGCTCAAGGTATTGTCAGGGGAAAAGTAATCGACAAGCAGAGCGACGAGCCGCTCTCGTTTGTCAACGTGAAAATTACGCCGCAGGGCTCCACCACCGTGGCCGGCGGCGGCATGACCGACATGGAGGGCGACTTCACCGTTCAGGGTCTGAGGAACGGCCGCTACACGCTCACGCTGACCTATGTGGGCTACAAGGACGTGACGCGCGATTTTGAGATCAGCGCCACCCGCCAGCAGGAGCATTTCAACCGCCTCTACATGACTGAGGACGCGAAGATGCTGAAGGAAGTAGAAGTGGTGGGCCAGCGCTCGACCATGAAGCTCGAGGTGGACCGCAAGTCGTTCGACGTGTCGTCGCTCATCACCAACGCGGGACAGGCCGCCTCCGACGTGCTGGAGAACATTCCCTCGGTCGAGGTCGATAACGAAGGCAACGTCTCGCTGCGCGGCAACACCAGCGTGGAGATATGGATCAACGGCAAGGCCAGCGGACTGACCAGCGACAACCGCGCGCAGATACTCCAGCAGCTGCCCGCCGAGAGCATCGAGCGCATAGAGGTCATCGACAACCCATCGGCCAAGTTCTCCGCCGAAGGCTCGGCAGGCATCATCAACATCGTGCTCAGGAAAGACCGCAAGGCCGGCTACTACGGCTCGCTGCAGGCCGGAGGCTCCACGCGTGGCGGCGCGAACACGAGCTTCAACATCAACTACTCGTCGCCGAAGCTCGACACCTACTTCAACATCGGCTACCGCCACCGTGCCAACAGGGGACACTCGGAAAGCCAGCAGGAATATTTCGGCACAAACACCTACCAAAACTATGCCAGCCACAGCAAGAACCAGGGCAACAACCTCTTCACCCGCGCCGGACTGACCTGGCACGTCACCGACAAGGACGACCTGGGCTTCTCGGGCATGGCCATGTTCGGCGGCGGACGAAACACCTCGCTCACGCCCTACCACTACGGCACGCTCGGCGCTGCACACGACAACTACATGATGATGCGCTCCACACGCTCGTCAGACAGGATGCAGATGCTCTACGGCGAGCTCACCTACCGCCACTCGTTCTCCGAAAAACACTTCATCGACTTCACCCTCGACGCCAACAAGTGGAAGATGGACAACGACAACTACTACCAAGACTCCACCGAATACTATAACCCCGTCGCCCCGACCGAGTACAGCTACCAGTACCGCCCCATGTTCATGAACAACCGACGGTGGGAGGCCAAGCTCGAATATGAGAACCAAATCACGAAGGAACTGAAAATAGAGGCCGGATACCAGGCCAACTTCTCGCACGAGAACACCCCGCAGGAGTCGTGGGCAGACAACACCAGCTGGGACGGCCGCAACGCACAGGAGGACAGGCTCTTCTTCAACCGCTTCATCTACGACATGGACCTCCATGCCGTCTATACCACGCTCACCTATAACATCGGGAAATTCGGCATCATGGGCGGACTGCGCGGAGAATACTGGAAGGTGAACACAAAGAGCTACACATGGGAGCAGGAGCACGACCCGTCACTCCGCGAAAAACCCTTCAAGAAAGACTACTTCGAGCTGTTCCCCTCGCTCTTCATGTCGTACCAGCTCACGAAAAACGACCAGCTGCAACTGAACTACACCCGACGGCTGCGCCGACCCTGGGGCGGACAGCTCAACTCGTTCCGCGACACGCGCGACGCCACAATGGTGTCGTTCGGCAACCCCGAGCTCACGCCCGAGTTCAGCCACTCGTTCTCGCTCAACTACCTGCGCACGTGGGACATGCACTCCGTGCTCCTCTCGGCCTACTACCGCCCCACCACCGACGTCATGCAGCGCATCAGCTGGCAGAACCCCGACGACGGCATCATGTACTCCACCAACAAAAACGTGGCACGCAGCACCAGCTCGGGCGTGGAGGTCACAGTGAAAAACAAGATAGGCCGGCGGCTCGACCTCACCACCAATGCCAACGCCTACTACTATAAGCTCAACGGCTTCAGCTACGACATCGACGGACAGACCGTCACGGGCGAGGCCAACCACAACTTCACGTGGAACGCCCGCATGACCGCCTCCGTCATCCTGCCCTACGACATCAGCCTGCAGACCACCGGACGCTACAACGCCCGGCA
>JAFRZC010000016.1 GCA_017442765.1 Prevotella sp.
CAAATAAAAATGCCTTTCATGTCTGTTGACGTGTCTGCATTAGCTGATAGATAAAATCACGATATCGTCTGCAAGGTATCGAACTAAAATTATTGGCGGCTGCGCCAATAAAAGCGGAACTGTATATGATTTCACTTTTAAAAAAATGCAAAAAATTTGTCGGTTCGGCAAAAACTACTATCTTTGCAGAAAATTTATTTAGGCTTTCTGAAGTTATAGAAGTTAAGTAGTTAAAGAAGTAGTTGACGTTAACGTTAACGTTAACTATGGCCTCCTATAGAGACACTGACGGCTTAACTACAGTCCGAAGGACGAGCGAAGCGATAACTTCTTAACTTCTTAACTACAAATAAGCCCAGAGCACAAGCGAAACTTGAACTAATGATGAGTGAAGAAATATGAAAGACATGAACATCACAGAACAAGACAAAGCCTTCATGCGCGAGGCCATCCGACTGGCCAACAAGAGCGTGGAGCGCGGTGGCGGACCGTTCGGCGCCGTCATCGTGAAGGACGGCGAGATTATTGCCGGAAGCAGCAACAGTGTTACCATCGACAACGACCCTACGGCTCACGCTGAGGTGAACACCATCCGCGAGGCTTGCCGCCGCCTGGGCACCTTCGACCTCTCGGGCTGCACCGTCTATACCTCTTGCGAACCCTGCCCCATGTGTCTCGGTGCCATCTATTGGGCACGTATCAGCCGCATCTTCTACGGCAACACTCGCAAGGATGCCCGCGACATCCAGTTTGCCGACGACTTTATCTACGAGGAGCTTGACCGGAAGATGGAAGACCGCACCGTACCCATCATCCCCTTGCTGCGCGACGAGGCCATCCACACTTTCCAACTCTGGGAAGAAAAGACCGATAAGACGGAATATTAGAGGGGAGTGAGGAGTGATAAGGGAAGAGAGGAGAGTGATGAGTGAGATTGTCAGGTTTGGCATCGTAGGAACCACGGCCATGGTGATTCACTATGGCATCTACTATGTGCTGCTGCCGTATATTGACAAGAACATTGCCTATACGATTGGCTATGTGGTGAGTTTCCTGTGCAATTTCCTCATGTCGTCCCGATTCACGTTCCGCGTGAAGCCCACATGGCGGCGACTGCTGCGGTTCTCGGGCAGTCACGGCATTAACTATTTCATCAGTGTGGCACTCTTCAATTTCTTCTGTTGGCTGGGCGTTCCAGCCAAACTGGCGCCACTTCCCGTCTATGCCATCGCCGTACCTATCAGTTTCCTTTTGGTACGCTTTGCTTTGAAAAAAGGAGAAATGAGAATTGGCGCTTTACTGTTGCTGCTCTCTGCCGGACTAACCGCGCAGGGACAAGGCACGGGCATTGAGGACTTGACGTTTGTGCGCCGCTCTTTCGTGCGCAACTATTACAACCTGCGGCAACCCTATGCGCAGATTAACCTGCGTGGGACGCACTTGCTTGAAGAACATGCCAACAACCTTGTCGTGAACCGTCTGGGCGGCAATGTCACTTTGCGCCAACAGTATGGAAAACTGATGGTAGAAGGTAGCGAGACAGGTGGCGAATGTATGATTCGTTGCTCCGACTTCAATCCGTTTCTCTGCTACGAGGCAGGCATCGCCTCACTGCCCGACAGCACCGAAGGAACGTCAAGTGAGATGGGCATTTGCTTCTACGATACTGACGGTGCAAACCGTATCGTGGTTTACAAGCGCAGCGACGCAGTGGGTGTACGATTCGTGGACAATGGAACGTGTATTGACTCGCTGACGGTAAACGACCACCATGCGCTGCCATTGACATTACGGGTGCAGACTACAGGCGCACGGCTCCACGTCTTCGTGCAGGGCAGCGACTGCGACACTCTGCTCTTCTCACGTCGCATCCCTTACTGTTTCATGGACGGTAAGTCTTTTTGGCCGAGAGCGGTCTGTCGGAAATGGAACTTCGGACTATATGCCCGGCTGGGAGCCAGGCAACAAGCCGTCGCTGACCGCATCGAGGCGTTTTTCTCCTCAGGAACGGGTCAGGCCGATCCTGCCATCGTGCAGCACAAGGACGGCTCACCTTACATCCGCGACAATCGCCTCTTCGTGGCACTCACCACACGAGGATTTGAGGAAATTCCCGACTCGCACCAGGGCATCTACAGCATCGACGTGAGCACGATGGAATGGCGAAAAGAAGGCACCCTGCTCTTCGAGCGTAACGGCGACGGTATGCTACATCCCTATCACGCCACAAAGATGGTATGGGACAACGACAGTCAGACGTGGATGCTCATGACGGTGAGCCACGGCGAAGACCACCGCCTGCTATGGGCCACGAGCAAGGCCGACCTGCTTCACGGCTATCATGTGGTTGACACGCATCAACTGCATGAGCCGTACGCACAAACAGGAACCGACGAAGACCCCGACTTTCTCTGGGACGAGCAGACGAGACAATGGCTACTCGCCTACGTAAGCGTCGTAGGCAAGAAAGGCTACCAGACCGTGCTTTGTAAAAGCAAACAATGGAATGGCGGATACAAGGAGATGGCTGTCAGCGAGGTGGGCAACACCACCGGCCCCAGACTATTGCGTACTGGACGAGGACTCTGTGTGCTCTCAGGCGGCGACGACTATCATGTACTCAACTTTCCCGACCTGAAACGGCGCGGCGGACTAAAAATAATTTATCCCGACGGCGGCTTCCGAGGATGGGCAAGCATCGCACCCGTTCCTGAGGGTGACGGCACACGCTATCTGTGGATAACCTTCGACCGCGGACGCACTCTCGGACGCTACTCCTACGGCACGCTTTACCATTACCTGTCGATTGAGCACGACACAACTCAACTTCCTTAATTTTTTTAATTATATACTCCTACTTTTTTCGTATTTTTGCACTAATCAAATAAAAAGACTGATATGAGAATTGAGACCACAAACATCGCCGGGCACGTGACACTCACGATAGCAGGCCGGTTAGACACGGCCTCGGCCCAGCAGGCTACTGAGGAAATAGAGCGCAGCCTGGCTCAGCAGGGCGAGGTAAGCCGTCTGACATGTAACATGAGTGAAGTGAGCTACATTTCGAGCTCTGGCCTGCGTATCGTGCTGAGTCTGGCCAAGCGTTACCACGAGTTCAAACTGTCCGAGGTGCAGCCCGATGTTTACAGAGTGCTCGAAATGACGGGATTCACAAAAATCATGACCGTGGAGCGTGGCCTGCGCCGACTGAGCGTTGACGGCTGCGAGATTATAGGCCGAGGCGGTGTGGGCACCGTCTATCGCCTCGACGACGACACCATCATCAAGGTATTCCGCGAGGGAACGACAATGGACGAGGTGAACACTGAGATCACGATGGCCAAGGAGGCATTCGTGCTGGGAATGCCTACCGCCATCTCGTTCGACGTGGTGAACGTAGGCGACCAGCTCGGACTGGTTTACGAACTGCTAAAGGCCGACACGCTCAGCGCATGCATCAGCCGTGAGCCTGGGCGCATCGATGAGTTTGCCCGCAAGTATGCCGACCTCTTCCGCCACTTGCACGCCATCGAGGTGCCACCGGGCAGGCACATCCCCGACGCGATGGTTCACGAGGAGGAGTCTATCCGCCACATCAGCCGCTACTTCGGCGAGGAGCGTACCGCCATCCTGCTCGACATCATCCGTGCCGTGCCGAAGGGAAACCGTCTGCTTCATCTCGACCTGCAGACGAAGAACACCATGATGCAGGGCGACGAGCTGATGCTCATCGACATGGGCGAGGTGGGCTACGGCCA
>JAFRZC010000155.1 GCA_017442765.1 Prevotella sp.
CCTCGGCGACAGCAGCTGCATCAACTGCGGCCAGTGCGTCCAGGTATGCCCCGTCGGTGCCCTCACCCTCGTCGACAACATCAGCGATGTCCTTAAGGCCATCGCCGACCCGACCAAGAAGGTCGTCGTCCAGACCGCTCCCGCCGTCCGCGTCGCCCTCGGCGAAGAGTTCGGCATGCAGCCCGGCGAAATCGTCACCGGCAAGATGGCCGCCGCCCTCCGCCGTCTCGGCTTCGACCAGGTCTACGACACCGACTGGAGCGCCGACCTCACCATCATGGAGGAAGGCACCGAGCTCCTCGGCCGCCTGCAGAAAGCCCTCAAGGGCGAAGAGGTGAAGCTGCCTATGTTCACCTCCTGCTGCCCCGCATGGGTTGCCTTCTACGAGAAGAACTTCCCCGACCTGCTCGAGTACCCCTCGACCGCCAAGTCGCCCCAGGGCATGTTCGGTGCCGTCGCCAAGAACTACCTGGCTCCCAAGCTGGGCGTCAAGCGCGAAGACCTCGTTGTCGTCTCCGTCATGCCTTGCCTCGCCAAGAAGAGCGAGCTGGCACGTGAAGAACTCGGCGTAAACGGTGACCAGGATGTCAACATCAGCATCAGCACCCGCGAGTTGGCTCACATGATTCGTCAGTGCAACCTCAACCTCAACGACATGCCCGAAGAGGACTTCGACAGCCCGCTCGGCCAGTCGTCTGGTGCCGCTGTCATCTTCGGTTCCACCGGCGGTGTCATGGAGGCCGCTCTCCGTACCGCCTACGAACTCCACACCGGCAAGACCCTCCCGCGTATCGACTTCGAGGAGACCCGCGGATTCCAGGGCATCAAGGAGGCCACCATCGACTTCGACGGCTTCCCGCTGAAGATTGCTGTGGCTTACAGCCTCGGCAACGCCCGCAAGATTATGGAAGAGGTTCGCAACGGCAACCCCAACGGCTACCATTTTGTCGAGGTCATGGCATGCCCCGGCGGCTGCATCGGCGGCGCCGGCCAGCCCTACCACCACGGCAACAGCAACATCATCCGCAAGCGTATGGAGGCCATCTACCGCGAGGACGCCGGCAAGCCCATCCGCAAGAGCCACGAGAACCCCGAGATTATCGCCATCTACGACGAGTACTACGGTAAGCCCTGCGGCCACCTCAGCCATGAACAGCTCCATACCCACTACTTCGACAAGAGCGACAAACTCGAAGCAACAAAGTAAATATTAATGTTTGAATGCCTGAATGCTTGATTGTTTGAGTATTTGGGCTGCGTAAGCCACTCAAGCAATCAAGCAATCAAGCAATCAGGAAATAAAAAAATTATGGCAAATATCAAGTTATCCGAAGATAAAATCAATATTATCAAAGAGATTGCCAAATCCTTTGGTAACCGTGCCGGTGAGGTTATCAACGTCCTCCACCAGGTGCAGGGCAAGTTCGGCTATCTGCCCGCCGAGGTGCAGGAAGTCGTCGCCCATGAGCTCAACATCCCCGTGTCGCGCGTATACGGCATCGTCTCCTTCTACAGCTTCTTCACCATGGAGCCCAAGGGCGAGCATCCTATCGATGTCTGCCTTGGTACCGCCTGCTATGTGCGTGGTGCCGAGAAGGTTCTCGACGCTTTCGCCCGCGAGCTGAACGTCCAGATCGGCAAGTGCACCGCCGACGGCAAGTTCTCGCTCAACACCCTCCGTTGCGTCGGTGCCTGCGGTCTCGCCCCCGTCGCCATGATCGGCGACAAGGTCTACGGCCGTCTCACCCCCGACCAGATTCCCGGCATCATCGCCGAGTACAAATAAGTCGGCAGGTGATTAAACAGTAGAGTGGGGTTGCCATCGGCACCCCGCTCTTTCTTCATGTCCGTTGCATCGGATTTGCAATCCGATGCAACGGTACCTTTAATCGCAATATTCCAATACGGAAGAGTTTTTTTGTTTCAAAAGTCCCTTTGGGATATGGGTCTACAATGGTGTATGGACGGAATTGGTTACCGCTAGGTCGCCGTTATAGTGAGCAATAAAAGCCTAAGTTCAACTAATAAATGCTACTTTTGCAAATGATACTAACTTAATAAATATTCTCAACGAAGTTGCATTGATAACTTGAATTCTGCAAAAATGAAAACTGCAAAAAGTATTACCCTGTTAGTCTCTGCGGCCTTGATGGTGTTCGCCTCGTGTGGCGAGAAGGAAGGCAACACCCCTGCTGGGAACGACAATCCCGGCAACAACCAAAACCCGCAAACCGAGGAGATGATTGTAGGCAACTGGAATGAAACTGTGGCTCTCTACATCTATTCCCAAAACGGTACATGCGACACCACCTCGATGTTCGAGGATGGCGAGTCCATCGTGATGACCTTCAATGCTGACAAAACCTACACAAGCATCTACCATTCCACAGATGGTGACTCTGAAGAAGATGGCACTTGGGCGGTAACTGGCGACAAGTTGACCTTGAAGACAGAATTTGGTCCTATGGACTACACTATCGACCAGCTGGATGCCTCGGTCTTCAACGTCACCCACAACGAGGAGGACGAGGACGAAGACGAAGATGGCTCCTACTCTGTCAGTATCATCAGAATGACGAAGATAGCACGATAATTTGATTATTCTTGCGATAATCCCAAGAAAAAGTATGAAAAACACGTTTCTTTTGTTGACCTTTATGCTGGCTATCGGTGCGGCGGGCGCACAGGACAAGTTTTTTACCATTAAGGGCAAAGTCACTGACAACAAGACAAAAGAGGCTCTGCCGGGAGTGACGATCCACGTGCAGGGCAAACAGGTCTTCACACAGACCAACGGCGACGGCAACTACGTGCTCAAGGTGCCGGAGCAATTCCGTGGTTCGAATGTCATCTACAATGTCTTCGGCTATGCCCGCGACACTATGACGGTGAAGGAGGCTGCGAAACGCCCTAACGTCAAACTGAAAAGGGGTGGTGCCATCAACCTCAACAAGGTGACCGTCAGCGAGTACACTCCACAGTCGCTCGTCAAGGAGGCAGTGAACCGTATACCGCAGAATTTCTGGACTGACACGATGGTTGGCACCTACTTCTACCGCGACGTTCGCCAGCTCGAAGACAGTCTCTACCTCTTCGACGAGATGGTGTTCGACGCCCTCCGCGTGGGATACGACAAACATCACACTCTCGAAAGAAGGGGCGGAAGAGAAGGAAATCTTGTCAAAAGCAACTACAAGGCCATCCTCTTCTCACGCCTGCTGGTCAACGACACGGCTTACATCAAAAAGATTACCGGCGGCACAGGCAGTTTCCGACTCACCTATTCGGACAATGACGTGCTTGTCGACCCCGTCGAGATACCAAACACGACCAGCTATCTCTCCACTTCGAAGCGTAGTCTTAAGTCGTGGAAATACAAAATGGAGACATTCACCGCCACGGAAGATGTTGAGTATTACTTGGTAACAATGACGAAGAGTCTAAATTCATTTGGTCCAACTGAATACAGAATTGTACTCACCATTCGCAGGAGCGATCTTGCCATCGTGAGGGTGGAGTTCAACTACGACTCGAAAGAAAACGACTATCCCTGGCCTATGAACAAGCTCAGCCAGAAGGTTGGCAGGGATTCCATCCATTACACCGAAAGGAAGGTATGCAACTACGGCGAAGTGGAAGGCAAAATGACGCTGACCTCATATACCGAGCACGAGACGGCGACCTTCTTCTATTCGAACGACACCATGTATGGCCAACGTGAGCAGCATTTTGTCTACGACGTGCAGTGCGTGCTCACCTCGCAGCGCCGTGGCGATGCCTCGTTCTTCGACGCGAACAACATCCAGACGCCCGTCCGCATCGCCGTCTCCGACCGCCAGGGAGGCGAGCTGCGCTACGACGAGGATTTCTGGAACCAGTACAACTTCGTCCCCATCGAAGCCGCCCTGCTGGAAAAACTGGAAAAGAAACTGAAGCAATAAACCTGTCACAATTCACTAATCACAATTCACTAATCACAATTCACTAATCACTTTTTCACCAACCATGGACACATCGAACATCATCAACCCGCCGGAGGTGGAACTGAAGCCGGGGCACGGGGGATTCTGGAAGCAGCTGGGCATGCTGGTGCTCGGCACCACGGTGTCGCTGGTGCTCACCTTCGGCACGGCGTGGATTATCGAGCATCACCAACGCGCCAAGGACCGCCGCCTGACGGCCCTGATGGTGATGAGCAACATCGAGGCCTTCGCGCAGCAGCTGGACAACCTCTACGCCCAGATGGACGGGGCCGACACGGCTTCCACCTGGCTGCTTACCCGCCCCGAGGAGAAGCTTGCGTTGCTGCCCTCAAGCCAACTGCAAGCGATAATCAACAAGGCCTTTGTCTGGGATGCCATCACCTATGACAAGTCGACCGAGAACATCTTCTCCAACAACATCGACACGTGGAAAAACCTGGGCAACTTCCAGTTCATCGACAACGTGGGGCGGTGCTTCTCCACGATGCGCCTTGCGGAAGAAATGTGGAACAACCGTCAGACTGAAATACAATCCACGCAGAAAGAGGTGACGAACCGCAATGCGAGCAGCCCCGACAAGATAAATCCGATGATGGCTTTGATTCTTGACCCGTCGTTCAGAAAGCTGCTTCAATATCAGCACTCGTGGCGCAACTGGCTCCGCAGCAGCGCCGAGGAGCTGCGCTACTACAACCGGCAGAACATGGCCGCCATCGGCATCAGCGAGCAGGAGGTGATGGACTTCCTCAAGGCGCGCCAGCAGGAAATCAACGTCGGCGTGGAGTCGCCCGACGACGAGGCGCTCAAAGTCCCGCGCCCCGACAGCCGCTGCCTGACCACCTACAGCCGGTATGACTCCATCATCGACGGTGCGGCAAAATGACAGGGACAAAAAGTGAGTATGCTAAGAAGGATAGAAAAGGTATACTTTTTCCAGACATGGCATTTTTTTTCCTTTTTCCAAAAAAAAGTGTATCTTTGCAAAAAAAATAACCATGATATTATATTTCACTGGGACAGGAAACAGCCTCGCCGTCGCACAGAAAATTGCTGAGGCAACAGGTGACAAGACAATGGCGATGGCG
>JAFRZC010000156.1 GCA_017442765.1 Prevotella sp.
ATTGCCCGCCAAAGCGGAGATAAGGGCAAAGCGAGGACGGGGTGTATGTCGCTGTGGCACAGCGATATACAAGACTTTTCACTTGTCACTCTTCACTTTTCACTTCCGAACGATAGGTGTTTCAGGTCTGAAAGATAAGGTTTCGGGAGGTGAAAGGTAAGCTTTCGGGATGCGAAAGACGGTCTTTTGCAGGGTGAAAGATATATGTCTAGCCCCACCCGACCTCCCCTGGGGGAGGAGAAGGGGCAAAAAGACCACAGCACATCCTCCCCCCCCAGGGGGGAATGAGGGGGGCTTGGGGGCCAATGGAAGTGTTAAAACGGAAATCGCGATTTAACAATTGCGCAGGTGAGAGATATATGTCTCACCTGCGCAATTAAGATTTTTTAATATTAGTGCCCGATTAATACGGCCTGTAAGGCCTACAGCATATAGCCCAGGGCAACGCCCTAGGTAGAATGGCAATATAAAATTACGCCCTGTAAGGGCAAAAGTATTGATATTCAGAGCTTTTTCCCTTACAGGGCGACCTATGGAATGCACTTAGTTCCCAGGGCGTTGCCCTGGGCTATGTGCTACTGGCCTTACAGGCCGTTATCTAAGCCACAAATTATCATATCCCCCTCTCCCGACCTCCCCTCCCGAAGAGGAGGAGTTAGGGTAAGGAATCAGTCTTGGAAATAGACGCGCCTGACACGGTTGCTGATACCCGTAAGCACTTCGTAGGGAATGGTGCCGAGCTGGTCGGAGAGCACGGTGACGGGCAGATGGTCGCCGAAGATCTCTACCGTGTCGCCCTCCTTACAGTCGATGCCGGTGACATCGACCATCGTCACGTCCATGCAGATGTTGCCCACGTAGGGGGCTTTCTGCCCATTGACCAGACAATAACCGCCGCGATTGCCCAAGTGGCGATTCAGTCCGTCGGCATAGCCGATAGGGATAGCCGCGATGAGGGAGTCGCGCTCAAGAACCGTACGGCGCGAGTATCCGATGCTCTCGCCGGCCGCCACACGGCGAAGCTGAAGAATGGTGGTCTTCAGTGTAGAGACATTGTTGACAATCGTATTGGTGAGAGGGTTGACACCATAGAGGCCGAGTCCAAGCCGGCACATGTCGAGCTGCCGTTCGGGGAAGTGCTCAATACCCGCCGAGTTACAGATATGGCGGAGTATCTTATGCGAGAACGCCTGCTGCAACTGCGAGCTGGCCTCGTCGAAAAGCTGGTATTGACGGGCGGAGAAATCGTCGAAGCCATCGTTGTCGGCACCGACGAAATGGCTGAACACGGACCGCGGGATGACAGCATTTTGCTGCTTGAGACGGTCGATGAGTCTGGGCATATCCTCACGGGGATTGAAGCCCAGCCGGCACATGCCCGTGTCGAGCTTGATATGGACAGGCCATCCGGTGATGCCCTCACGCTCGGCCGCGCTGATGAGCGCGTCGAGCAGACGGAACGAATAGACCTCGGGCTCAAGGTCGTAGTCGAAGATTGTCTTAAAGGCCGACATCTCGGGGTTCATCACCATGATGGCCTGTGTGATGCCGTTGCGGCGAAGCTTGGCCCCCTCGTCGGCCACGGCCACGGCCAGATAATCGACAAGATGGTCCTGCAGTGTCTTGGCTATCTCCACCGCGCCGGCACCATAGCCGTCGGCCTTAATCATACAGACGAGCTTGGTATCGGGACGAAGGAACGAACGGTAGTAATTGAGATTATCGACCACCGCGCCGAGATTCACCTCGAGGGTGGTCTCATGCACACGCTTGACGAGCTTCTCGGTAATCTGGTCGAAGCCATACTGGCGTGCGCCTTTGATGAGCACCGTCTCGTCGTGCATCGAGCGGAACACATCGCTTCCGATAAACTCCGCCACGCTCTGGAAAAAGTATTTCTCGCCGACGGCTATGGCATCAGCCTGAGCCGTCACCGCCTCGCCGATGCCGATGAACTTCTCAATCCCACGCTCAAGACACAACTTGGAGACCGTCTGATAGAGTTCGTCGGCGGGCATGCCGCTCTGCTTGATGTCGCTCAGCACGACGGTCAGGTGTTGGGGACTTGGAGCCGGATGCTGAAGGTTCCGCCGCCTGAGGAAATCGAGCGCGATGTCGAAAGAGTGAATATCGGAGTTGTAGGAATCATTGATAAGCGTCAGCCCGCGCTGTCCTTCCTTCACCTCAAGACGCATGGCCACAGGCTCGAGCTGCGCCATGCGCCGCGCCAGTACGTCGGGCGACATGCCCAGATGCAGGGCGACAATGGCACAGACGTATGAGTCGGCTATCGACGCATCATCGATAAACGGAAGCGCATAGCTGCCCTCCACACCTTTGTAGCTATAGCTCACCTCTGTCTCCGACGATTTCTTCTCCACATTTCTCACAAAGAACGGAGCATCAGGATTGACTGCCGACCAGAACAGCCGCTCGCTCTTCTCATTGGCTGCCGCCATACGGTCGGCCAGCGCGTCGTCGCCCGGATAGACCACCGTCTTGGCATCACGGAAGAGCTTGAGCTTCTCTTCGCATTTCTCCTCCATCGACGTGAAATTCTCCTGGTGCGCATCGCCGAGATTGGTCATCACGGCAATGGTCGGCTGTATGATGTCGCGCAAAGCCTCCATCTCGCCGGGCTGGCTGATGCCCGCCTCGAAGATTCCTATCTGCGACTGCTCGTCGAGCAACCACAACGACAACGGCACTCCAATCTGCGAATTGTAGGAACGGGGCGAGCGCGTCACCGTCATGTCGGGCGAGAGCAGCTGATGGAGCCACTCCTTGACAATAGTCTTACCATTCGAGCCCGTGATGCCCACAATGGGGATGTTGAACTCGTCGCGATGGCGCTCGGCCAGACGCTGCAACGCCTTCCGCGTGTCGAGCACCTTCAGAAAATTGGCGTCGCCGTATTTCCGCTCATAGCTTTCAGGCAACCGCTCAACCACGAAATTGCGCACGCCGCGATTATAAAGATGGCCGATATAGTTGTGGCCGTCGTTGCGGGCCGTCCTGATGGCAAAAAACAAGGTTTCCTCAGGGAAACAAAGCGAGCGGCTGTCGGTGAGCAGAAACGTGACACCACGCTCCACACGGCCGAAGCACCGCGCCCCCACAAGCGAGGTGATTTTATCGATTGAATACCTCATATTTAAAATATTTTGCTCATTTTGTTTGCAAAAGTACAAAAAAAATTTATAACTTTGCAAAATGATGAGAAAATGTATATTCGTATTATCTATATTGTTCAGTTTGTCGTTATATGCCGACGATGTTCAGACATGGCTGACCCGCGTGGACGAAAGTCTGGAGAAGCGAGAGAGCTATGAGCGTGGCAAACAAGAGCGCATCGCGTCGCTGCAGCAGCAAATCAAATCGGCCGCCACGCCCGAGAAGAAGTATGAGCTGCTCGACAACCTGTTCGAGGAATATAAATCCTATCGCTACGACTCGGCCTTCGCCTGTGCCAACCGCGAGCTGGAGCAGGCCAGACTGACCGGCCAGCAGGAGCAAGTCTCGCTGGCGCAATGCAACGTGGCTTTCTGTCTTTCCTCGTCGGGACTGTTCAAAGAGGCCATCGACATCATCGACAGCATTGACCTCGCCAATGCCTCCGACAAACTCAAGCTGCGCTATTACGACATATGTCAGAAGGTGTGGCAGGAAGTGGCCAACTTCACTCAGACAGAGCCCTACTACACCGACTACACCAACCGCAGCAAGATCTACATCGACTCCCTCAAGACCCGTCTCTCCCCAAACGACGCGAAATGGTGGGAGCTGACAGGTGCCTGGCAGATGAAGAACCGGCAGTTTGAGGCCGCCATAGGCTCGTTCAACACCTATCTGAACAACTATCCCAAGGCTGCCACCCACAACAAGGCCATGGTGGCGGCAGAGCTGGCATGGGCCTACCTGCACAAAGGCGACAAAGACCAGGCCGCCATCAACTTCGCACGCTCGGCCATCTACGACAACGAGTCGGCCACACGAGAAATCACAGCTCTCTTCTTCCTCGCCAAGCTCGTCAACGAGCGCGGCGACTACGAACGCGCCAACCGCTACGCACAGCAGGCTCTCGAGGATATCACCTTCTACAATGCCCGGCAACGGAAAATTGAGATTGGAGAGATTCTGCCTATCATTGCTCAAAACCGATATAACGATGTGCGTAACCAACGAAATAAGATGCTGATGCTCACTATCTTATCCGTACTGGCGTTCTTTGCCTTGCTTGCCGGTGCATTCTACATTCATAGGCAAAACAAAAAACTGAAACAGGCCCGCCATACCATAGAAGAACATAACAACCAACTTAAGATTGCCAACGAGCAACTGAAGGAAGCCAACAAAATCAAGAACGAATACATCGGACGCTCATTCTACGTGAACGCGGAGTTCATCACAAAACTCGAAAAACTCTTTGCAACCGTCAACCGGAAAATCGCCACCCGGCAATACGAAGACCTGCGCAACACCACCAGCCAGACAACGCTCAACAATGAGCGTAAGAACATGTATCAGAGCTTC
>JAFRZC010000157.1 GCA_017442765.1 Prevotella sp.
AGAGTTGATGAAATGAGCTTTTCGCTCAAACCATCCTCGGAAGCCGTAGGCTCCCAGCACTTGCAACGTGCGGAAAAACACGAACAATAGCAACCGCTCATCGAACACCTGTCGGGGCGGCACCTCCGTCAGTGCCTTCAACTCGTCATAGTAGGCATCGACCAGTTGTCTGCGCAGCTCATCGGGATAGCAGGCCGAAGCCTGCCAGACAAATGAGGCCACGTCGTAGTAGAACGATCCGCGCCGACCGCCCTGGAAATCAATAAAATATGGCTGATCGTTATCAACCAGCATGACATTACGGGCCTGAAAGTCGCGATAGAGGAAAAAGTCCCCCACATCCTGAACAAGACTTTGCGCCAACCGGCCAAAGTCCTCTTCCAGCCTTACCTCGTCGAACGCTATGCCCGAGGGCAACAGGAAACAGTACTTAAAATAGTTCAGGTCGAACATCACGCTTCGCACGTCCATCACCGATTGCCGGTAGCAGCGTGCAAAGTCCAGTCCCTGCGCGCCTTTCACTTGGAACTGTGGCAGCAGGCGTATCGTCTTCAATAGCAGTTGACGCTCTCGTTCATTGTATCGGCCGCCGGCCCTCCGTCCTTCTGCGATAGCATCGAAGAGCGATGTACTGCCCAAGTCTTGCTGCAGATAGCATAGTCCGTCGTCGCTCACCGCCAACACCTGCGGCACCGGCAAACCATGCCCGGCGAAATGGCGCGAGAGATAGACGAACGCGGCATTCTCCTCTACACACGTTCCCTCCACACCAACGACCGTCTGACTGCTGTCGGCTGTCAGCCGTACATACATGCGGTTGCTGCCGGCACCGGCCAGCCGTTCCACGACCGCCGCATCGCTACCATGCCAGGCACGGAAAAGACGAAGCAAATCATTATTTATCTCTTTCTTCTCCATTTTTCTTACTCCTGTTTTTATCCCATTCTGCCAGCAGCCGGTCTATCAGCAGCACCAGCATCATGATGCCCAGCGACATTAGAAAACTGCGTGTGAGCACCAGCAGCCCCGCCGACACCACGAAGAACAACAGCCAGTGTTTCCAGTCAAAATTATATTTCATCAGTTTTATTTACAATTTGACAATGAACTATGCATTAGCACTTCTATCGGATTTTGTACCACCGGTCCCATCCGCATCCCCGCACGTGCTACGGCCTCGGCGATATGCTCACGGAAGCTCCATGCCACACCGCCGACAAATCCCACCGGCAAGTCGCGCCGGCCGTATGGCATCACGTTGCGTGCCAAGAAGCAGTCGAACGCCTCATCGGCTATCAGTGCCACCTCCGGCACGTCCAAGTGCCGGCAGACAAAGGGAGCCAACGATGCCAGAAAGCGGTTGGCCATCGGCTCGCGATAGACACGGGAGATGACATCGGCATACGTCAGCCCCGTCTCTCGTCCGAACGTCTCCGCCACATCACGCGGCAGACGTCCCTTGTAGAGCGCATTCGCGAGTCGGATGCCCAGATTCGCACCGCTGCCCTCGTCGCCAAGGATATATCCCAGCGGCGGTGTGTTCGCCACGATGCCACACCCGTCGTAAAGCCCCGAGTTAGCACCCGTGCCCAAAATACAGGCAATGCCTTCACCGTCGGCGAAAAGCGCACGCGCCGCTCCTATCAGGTCGCTGCCCGCCTCTATCGCCGCCTTCGGAAACACCTCTTGCAGCAGTCGCGCAATTCTCTCCACGCCACTGCCCGTACAGCCCGCGCCGTAGAAGCACACCCGCCCCACAGCCGAAGCGTCGGCCACATGCGGCAGCAGTTCGTCGGCCACAACATGCGCCAACTCCTCATCAGACCGGTGCACAGGGTTCATCCCCTGCGTCACGGCCAGCACACATCCGCTGCCTGCTATCGCCCAGTGCGTCTTCGTGCCGCCGCTGTCGGCAATAAGCGTCATACTACTTTTCTCGCGCCTTTTCATATTTTGCAAAATTAGCAAAAAATGCGGAAATGGAAAAGAGAAAAGCCGAAAATCAGCAAATACACCTGCGATTTTAGCAAAACATAACTGTGAACAAATCTTAACGCAGGTGGTGAGAGATATATCTTTCACCGCCGCAAGTGTTAAAACCCGATTTCCGATTTAACATTTCAATTGCCCCCTATTGTCCCTTTCGCTCCCCCTCAATCCACTTTTCACTCACCTCTTTTCACTCTTCACTTCCCAAACATATATGTTTCACCTCCCCAATCATAGTCTTTCGCACTCCGAAACACGGTCTTTCATGACCCAAAACATATATGTCTCGGAGCTGAGACATATATGTTTCTGAAGTGAGAGGTGAGAAGCGAGGGGCAAGAAGCCCCGTATGTCACTGTTTTTCATAGACTTGCGAATGGTTCTCTGTGAGCGCATGTTTTAATGTCGGCGGGTAATTGTCACGCCGCTCCGGTTTCGCGCGATTCTCGACGTTAAAATTTCCGCTCCAAATCACAGATTTTTAACATTTTTCCTGAAGGGAAAGGAAGCTCCTCCCGTCCTACCCCCTCCAGGGGAGGAGAGATAGAAAAAGCACGACAAGCGGGTGGGTTGCCTGTCGTGCGCTCTTCACAAACGTATGCTAAAATGTTTTAGAAGAGTTTTGCGGGATATACGCCCTCGTCGATGAGCTGCTGGATGCGGGCTACAGTGCCCGGACGGTCGGCGGAATAGGTGACGCCAAACCACTTTGACGTGGTATCGAGCACTTCACAAGTAGAAGTGCCGTCCTTGATGAGCTTGTCCATCATCAGCGGGATGAAGTACTCGGCTTTCAGGTTCTCGATGTTCTTCGGGTCGCTGAGGAATGCCTTGAAATACTCCTCAGAATGCTCGAAATAGTCGGGGGTGAAGCCCCACATGTTCATCGAGACAGGCGTATTGTCGCCGCCTACGGGCTGCCACTCGCCGTTCTCGTCCTTGTAGCTCACAACGCCGTCAACGCGCATAATCTCAGTGCGCTCGACGATGGTAGCGAGGTTGCCGTCGGCATCCTTCGAGCAGACACCACGTGCCACGGTTCCGTTGTCGCTGAGCGTGTTGCCAATACGGAAGCCTACCATGGAATATTTGTTGGTGGAGCCTTCGGGCAGGTCGGCAAGGAACTTACCGACGACCATGAATGCGTCGCGGTTGTAGAAGTCGTCGCAGTTGATAACGCAGAACGGCTCCTTGATAATGTCTTTTGCCATGAGCACGGCGTGATTGGTACCCCATGGCTTCTGGCGGCCTTCGGGGACAGTGAATCCCTCGGGCAAGTCTTCGAGCGACTGGAAGCATACCTCGGCGGGAATGTGACCCTCGTACTTCGAGAGCACCTTTTCGCGGAAGTCCTGCTCAAAATCCTTGCGGATGACAAACACGATTTTTCCGAAGCCGGCCTTGATGGCATCGTAGATGCTGTAGTCCATAATGGTTTCCCCGTTGGGGCCGAGACCGTCGAGCTGTTTAAGGCCTCCGTAGCGGCTGCCCATACCGGCAGCAAGCAGTAATAATGTTGGTTTCATATCAGTTGTATTTGTTAAAAATGTTATTTACTATTGCAAAATTACAGAATATTTTTCAGAATCGCAAATTTCTAAAGATTTTTCCTTCTAAATTCCTAATCCTTACCGTTTGAGCCAGTGCTTCAGTCCCATTTTCAGTTTCCAAGGCAGTGCCTGTATAAAAAACTGCACGACATTATATTTCCAGTAATTAAGGGAAGGGCGCAATCCTCTCCAAACCCCCATTGTTGTCATCTGATGAGCAATGATAACCTCGCAAAGTCTACGCTTGTCGGCCTTAGCTGTCAGCAGACATTCAGGAACAGGGGATATTTTCCTAATTATCGCAATAACATGGCCGTCTGCCGCATCAGAGACCTCCACTGTAGCAATTCCGTCAAGCTCCTTCGCTACGTCCCAACGACAATCTTCACGCCAAATAATCAACTTACCCGTTTCGTTCATGACATTATACTGATGGAATCCCTTATAACGCTCTACCACCGCTTCATTTGGATGATGATTTAAGTAGAGAACCCCTCCATCACACAAGATGGCCAATGCCTCGTATATGCCTTTCATTGGATCAGCAGAATGGTCGAGAGCATTTTGTATAATTACCAGTGCTACACTGTTCGCCTCATAAAAGGCCGAAAGAAATTCCATCATACCAAACGTAATCACGGGTATATCCGGGCGGTATTTTTCTCTTATATTATTGAAATAACTTGCAAGCGGATCAACATAATTGATATTGATCGGCATCAGTTTTCCGCTTTCCACAAGATAATTACCTGGTGCATAGCTCATTCCACATCCCACATCAATGACTAAAGGATTGGTATGCTCACGAAGAAACGCCGAAGCGTCAAATCCGTCCAATTTGATTTCCTTTCCGAAATTTGACCACGCTAATGCACCATTTCGAGTGTGTTTCCATCGGTAAACATTATTCCAAAAAGCGACCTCATAAGGTATGCCTTCTATCCATTTCGTAATAGCATCATTCACTGTATTCATTCTCTTTCTTTTCCCTAAATTCCACGTTAAGTATTCTTAATTCTCAATTAGAACGGCATTCCGATGGCGAAGTGCAGACACTGAGCATCGTGGAAGCTGTCGGCATTGTAGAATCCTGTCTTATAAGGCAGGTGAAGCGCAAAGCCCCAGTCAATGCGCAGCACGAAAAACTCGAGGTCGTAGCGCAGGCCGATACCTGTACCAAGAGCGGTTTCCTTGAAGATGTTTTTCATTTGCAGTTGCGACGATTCGCGGTAGCCGTCATCACGCAACGCCCATACATTACCGGCATCTAAGAAGAGTGCCCCATAGAGATTACCGAAAAGACGGGGGCGGTACTCGAGGTTAGCCTGCAACTTGAGATCGCCCGTCTGGTCGAGATAGGAGTGGCGGCCTTCGGTGGTATGGTAGGCACCCGGCCCGATGCTGCGCACGTTGAACGCGCGGATGCTGTTGGCACCGCCCACGTAGAACTGCTCTGTATAGGGGGCACTCAGTGCGTTGCCATACGACCAGAGCACTCCCGCCGCCGCATGAGCCACAAAAGCACTGTGCTCGCCAACCTGCCACGTCTTACGCCATTCACCTTCGAGCTTGAAGAACTGGGCATAGGGGTTCTTGAACATAGTCTTGCCCTTCTCTCCCCACTTCTCCCCGAAAACGGCGTAGCCCAGAGAGAGGATATTGGCGGCCTCGCTCACTGTGAAACGGAAATAGATAGGACTGCGCAGGCTGGCCGGACTGGTATAGGAGAACTGATAGCGCATCTTCGGAACGAACTGATCGGCCATCGACACCTGCAGGTAAGGACTAGACTGTAACACATCAAGGAATTCGCCGGTCTGATGGGTCATGTACTCGTATTGCAGGATAAACGGACTCAGCTCGTGCATCATTGTGGCGCGGGGCGAAAAACGGTAGGTCAGCTCGCCCGATACCACATGACGCTTGAAGTATTTTTCGCGGTTGATGATGCTTGTAGAGGCTTTGATGGAGGTGGTGGGCGTTTGTGCCCAACGGCGGCGAATCTGGAACGGCAGCAACAGTCGAGGCAACTCGAGCGAGGCATCAAGACCATATTCGTAGGAATGGAACTGATGGCGCGTGCCGTCGGCGTTATGGCCGGTCTGCCACTCGTAGTTGCCGCGCAGATTCACGTCGAGCTTCTCACCACCACGGAAGGCATTGCGCTTGGTCAGGCCGACAACCACCCCAGGACCGAAGGCTCCAGTGGTTTTTCCGATGGCATTGGCCTCGATGTAGAAGTCGTAGGGTTTGTCGAACACACAGTTAAGTTGCAAGTCGAGCGTGTCGTTGTTCTGGGTTGTGTTGTCTTCCCCATCAGGATATATAAGAGAGGCCTTGCGAGGAGTGAACTTGAAGTCAACCATAGAGAAAAGACCTGAGGCTGTAATATTGTTAGCAGACTGCACGTAATTATCATAACTGAATGGCTGACCATGACGGAGTTTGAGGTCTTTCAGTATCACACGCGGACGAACCGGCGACCGGCGACCGTTATAGTGAACGGTGAGCCAGCGGCGCTTTGCTGAGTCGTTCAAATTCTCCATAAACGTTTTGCGGAGCATCATGTCGGTATTACCCACGTACCATTTTCTCATGGCCTCGGGAGGAATGCTGTCGGCCAGCTGGATGCGAAGCAAGACTTTTCCGGGCATGCTAACCGTATCGGCCAGATACGAAGTGTATGCCGGCTGATAGAAGTAATAGCCGTTGTTGCGGAAAAGATTGCTCAGCCGCGTGCGCTCGGCATCGAGAGCTGCTACGCTGAACGGATCGCCGTCGTGTATCTTCGCCTCGGCCTTGGTAGCTGCTATCAGACTGTCGGCAAGCGGAGGAAAGTTCACATAGCGGAGTGAGTCGATGGTGAACAGATGCCCCGGGCGCACATCGTAGGAGATTTTCGCCTCCTTCGGATCTTTCTGACTTACTTCCTGATAATCTACGCTTCCCCTGAAATAGCCATGCGACCGCAATACTTCGCGAGCCACTGACGACCGCAGCTCCGGATTAACCCAACTCATGAGTACGGGAGCCTTACCGAACGACTTTGTCATCCACTTGCCAAAGCCCGTCTCCGATTTCGAAAACGCATTCCATATCCACAGACCGTAGGGGAACGGCGTGCGATAATAGGACGAGCCGAAGAGAGCTCCGTTTGGTTCTGTGGCAAGTGCGGCATCAACCTCCTCGCGCGTGGCGGTGAAGTGGTCGTTCTTCTCGTAGTCGCTGTAGGCTATTTTCTTCAGACCGGTGAAGAGCTGGTCGCCCTCAGGCACGCCGCTCGTCGATGAACAGGCAGCAAGCACGATGACAAGGGTCACTATACCAATGGCCAGTAGTGTTCTATTTCTCTGTTTCCTCATTTTGCGTAGTCGGTTTTATGCTGTCAGCGGGCTGTGGCCTCGGGGCAGGCATGACGGGGGTATCAGTCTTGAAACGGAAGATGTCGCGGAAGTGCTGCAGTTTGCGCTTCCATAGGAAACCTGCGCCAAACTTGCCCACGTCGCCTTCGAGCCAGTCGTAGCTGTCGCGGTCGTAGAAGAGTTTAAGATATTTGTTCGATGTCTGACTCATCCGATACTCGAATGTCACATTGTCGAAGAAGGTATTGTTCTGGTTTTCTATCTCTGCCCCGCTCGATACCTTTCCACCGATGACTACGCGCAGACGGTTGTTCCAGAAGCGCTTGGCAAACTTGAAACTGTAATCGGTGTGGAGCGCACCTGAGGCTGTGGTGGTGTTGTCCATGCCGAAGCTGAGGTCGAGCGTGCGGAGAGCACCGGCTGAGATGGCGTTGATCTGACTGTTGAGGAACGCGCTGAGCGCGCTGTTCATTGAGAAGTTAGAGGTGTTCCCGTCGGCAAGATACATGCCGGTGGTGAGCATGGTTACGGCCAATTTTCCTCGCTCTTCTTCCGACATGGTCTGCAACTGGTTGTGGATGGTCATGTCCTCAGGCGCGTCGATGATGAACTGCAGACCCATGTCGCGCAGTGTCTTGGTGATAACCACGCCACAGTCGAACGTCACAATGCGTCCTGAGCTACCGTCTGTCGATACAGATGTCTTGTTTTCTTCCGTCGCCGTGATGTTGAGCGTGGGGTTCGCCGGATCACCATGGAACTCTATATAGCTGCCGTCTTTTATCGTAAAGGTCTTGAGAGGAATGACAGGCAGCGAGTATTTCATCTCGCCATTGCTGAGCGTATAACGGCCCGTGAGCCGGATATCTTCCACCGTGTTGTATTTCATTCTAAGGTCTCCGCCACCCACGAGGTCAACGTAGTTGGAGTGGTCGGCATTGAGGGCACAGACGATGTGCGCCTGCTCATCGATGCTGATAGAGATATCCATGTCGAGGCCAGTAATTGGCGGGCGCATGACAACTTCCTCCGTAGAATCGTTGAAATTGGTGAAGCGCACAAGTTCGTCAAGGCGGTTATCGGTGGAGAGCGGCGAGTCGCGTAGCACATAGGTCATGTCGGTGGAGCCGAGCACGTCGAGTTTTCCGCGCATCTGCAATGCCTCCACCGGTCCCTTCATCATACCGAAGAAGTTGACGAATGCCTTGCCATATGCCTCTGAGCGCGGATTCTCCTTGGCGTTGATAAGCTGGAAGTTTTCCGCCCGCATCTTCAAATCGAGATACATCTTGCTGAGGTCGGAGAAATCGAGGTAGCCCGACATCGTCAACGGACTGTCGTTGTAGGCATACATCTGGAAATTCTCAAAGAGCAGGTGACTCCCCTGAATGCGCACGGGATCGTTATCGAAACGCATCTCTATGCCGTAAGGCACGCTGACGAGATAGGCTGAGTCGAGATATACCTCACCATCGACCTGTGGCTTCGAGAGTGAGCCCACCACGTCGAGTGTTCCTTCACCGTAGCCCTTCAGTCCGATAATCTGGTCGGGAATGAATCCATTGAGCATCTGCAGCGGTATGCGGTTGAGCCCGATCTCTGCGTCGAGCCAACCGTCGCCCTCCGACTTGTAGATTCCACGAACGGTGGCCACCTCATTGCCGTCGCTCAGAAGGATGCCGTCAACGTAGTGCCCGCCGTCGCTCTGCGGCACATAGACCAGTTCCGCACCCACATTGCCCATGGGGTTATGCTCATATACAAGGCGGTCGATGGTCATATTGGCCGATACGGAGAGGTCGTTGGGAGTCTGTATGAGGTGGTAGTCGCCATTGAGCACACCCGAGATGTCTGGGGTATAGGGCAATACCGAGAGTACCTTCTCAAGGTCGAACCGATGGAGTGAGAAGGTGATATCCTGCAAGGCCTCGGTATTGTCGTCATCGGTATAGATTTGTACACCCATGCCGTCGTCGCTGCGCAGCTTCACATCAGCGGAGACGCGCCGGTCGTCGGAGAAGAAAACATAGTTGTCCTCATTGATATTGAATTTCTTATACCCCAACACCGGATCCATGCCGTAGGACTGTAGCCGTATGCCGTTCTCCTCCATCTGCGCAGCCAGTCCGAGTCCGATGCCGAGGCGGTCGTGCTCGTCGTAGAGCCGTGCCCGAAGCTGGGTGCCGCGTTCCTGCAGCGCACCGTCGAAGAGGGCGTTGAACACATAGTTGGGATTATCTTTATTGTTGCGTATCTGCGCCTCATACCTCATGTTCTCGGCATCGGAACGTATGGCAAAGTTGATGGTGTCGAGCAGCAGGCTGTCCACCGTGAGGCTGCCCACATGGACGGCGCCGTTGAGTCCGTCCGTAGCCGAGGAGGTCATGTCGCAGCTCACGGCACTCATGTCATAGCCCAGTCGGCTGACCATCTTCATGAGGAAATTCTCGCGACCCGCCGTCAGATGTATCCGTGCCATAGGCAGGTGCTGGCGCAACAGGCTTTGGTCGATATATTTCTCCCTAATCTGTTTCTGCAACTCTGCGGTCAATTTATCAGTTTGCTTCATCAGCCTGCGGTAGCCACCCGAGGCATCCATGTCTAAGTGGAAGTCGCCGCAATCGACGACAGCATGTGTGGTATCGCGACAGGTAAGCAGGTCGATGTTGATATCCTCGGGGCGGAACTGCTCGCCTCGGTTATAGACAGTGAGGTCGCTCAGATAGCCATGCACGTCGTAGTAGTCTTGCCAGTCTGTGCAGATGTCGATATGCCCGCATCCGCCTATGGTAAACGGCTCCGAGGTTATCTTCAGTCCGTAAAGGTCTATCTTTCTGAAATCGCCGGCAAAGGTAATGCACGTCCCGTTCTTCGTCTGTGTCAGACCGCCTATTCTGAATTGTCCGGCCAACAGGGGGTTGTTGCTGTTGATGACAGTAGAGAGCCGGCCGTTGACAAGAGAGGCATCCGCATTCATGCCGGCGAGGTTGTAGCCACCGTAGCTGAACTGATCTACCCTGACCTTGGCCTGCAGTCGGGTACGGGGCGAGAGGAAGTCGGTACCTTGTCCTGTAAGATCTACGCTACCGCTGAAGGGTGAAAGCCCCTGATTGGGTACAAAGTGATTCAGGTTGAGATTACGCGCCTGCAGCTTTGCCTTATAGGCCATGCGGCTGGCATCGAAGGCTGCCGTGCCGCTGACGCGCCCCTTGCCTTCGGTCATGTCGAAGTTGGCGGCATACTGATTGCCGTTGACCTTGAAGTTTCCTTTCAGACCGATATTCTTCGGAATGTTCACGCTGCGGCGTGTGTCGGCAGGCAGCAGCTCCTTCACCATGGAGAGGTCATGAGCCTGTGCATTGAGGTCGATGTCTGCCCGCAGGCGTTTCGGGTCATCAAGGTTCTCAATCCATCCGCTGGCTTTTGCCCTCAGGGCTGTCGGCAGGTCGATATTCAGGCCGGAGAAGCTCGCGCGCTTCATGTTTCCGCGCACCACCCCGTCGATCTTCAGCGGATAGTTGGGCCAGCGACGGCGGAATCCGGCTGGCATGTCGCCCATGAAGCGCATGAGGTCTTGTTTGCCGACGGAGCCGTGCAGGGTAGCCTTAATGTGTCCGGGGTGATAGTCGTCGAAGGCATTGAGCGCCATGTCAATTTCGGTATTGATATCCGACTCGGGTGTCTTCAGGTGCATGTCTTCCACCTTTAGGCGACCATCGTCTATCTTCACCCGTCCGGACAGATCGTCAACCTGCAGCCCGCTCTTCTCCTTCAGCGACGCATGGCTGATGCTCGCCTCCACTTTCATGTCTCCCCCACCCTCAGGCGGAGACGAGTAACTGATGTTCTCGGCCGCGAGACTGAGGTCTTTGATGTCCAAGTGGCTGGTGTCGAGACCCTTGACGGGTTTCTTCGATTTGTCGTCGTACGCTATCCGCCCGTCACTGACGTTGAGTTTTCCCACTTTATAGTTACCGCCAGCCAGATCGAGACGTGAGTTCTCTATCTTTGCATCGCCCAACTGAGCCTCCACCTGCAACGTATCGCCAGGCATGTGAACAGTCACGTCGGCATTCTTCAGCGCAAGGTCGCCCACGCCGATTTTCCAAGTGTTCTTGCTCTCAGTCGTATCGGGCGGCACGCTGTCGGCCAGTGCCACGTCAATGCGGGCATCCTCTATCTTCGCACGATTGACCAGCAGCGTGTCGTTTCGCAGGTCAATGCCGTGACTCTCGAGCACCAGACTGCCTACCGTGCCCTTCACGCGGGCAGCATCGACGAAGCCGTTGGTGTTGAGCTTCACACGCGAGAGGGCCAGCCGGTCTATCTCCACCTTCTTTCTCAACAGCGGAAGAAACTGCACATCGACCTTGGCCTCGCCCACGTCGGCGATGGTGTCGCCCTCGTGAACAACGCGCACATCGTCGAGCGAGAGGTCGAGCGGAAAGTCTAAGCGTACGCGCCCCACCGTGATGTCCATGCCTGTCTTCTCCGACGCATAGCGCGCAGCCGTTTTCACCGCCCAGTTCTGCACGGGCGGCAGGTACAGCAGTGCGCCGAGCACGGCCATAAAAGCTATCGGAGCACCCAACGCTATGGCACCCCACTTCAGCAGTTTCTTCATTCTGCCTGCGAAATTACGGTTTTTTCCCGAAAAAAACAAACTTTCAGACCGCAAATTCCACCCCTCACATCATCAGACACTTACGAACGGCACAAAATTCCCTAGGGAATTTTTGCTGAAAGACCGTCTTTTGGAAGAAATTCCCTAGGGAATTTTTCTCGAATCACCATCCGGTATGACAACAAAAAACGAGGGCATTAACCCTCGTTCATTGCTTTCCACAAGTTATCGTCAGGCAATGGAGCCTCCACCGATATGGTTTCCTTTGAGACGGGATGCACAAACTCCATCTTACGAGCCAACAACGAGATGCTGTCGTCGGGATTGCTACGCTGTGCACCATACTTCAAATCGCCCTTTATCGGACAGCCCACAGCCGCGAGCTGACAGCGAATCTGATGATGCCGGCCGGTCAGCAGCTCTATCTCCAGCAGATTGTAGTTATCGGTCTTCCTTATCAGCCGATACTTCAGGGCGGCTTTCTTTGCCCCGCGCTTCTCTTTCACGTAAGCATAGCTTTTATTCTGCTTCTCGTTGCGGACAAGCCAATGCTCCAGACGGCCCTCGATCTGCGGCGGCGCATTTTTCGTCATTGCCCAATAGGTCTTGTGCACCTCGCCACCCGCAAACATCCGGTTCAGCCGCTCCAATGCCTTCGAGGTTTTTGCGAAGACCACTAATCCGCTCACTGGACGGTCCAGCCGGTGAGCCACACCGAGAAACACGTTGCCGGGCTTCTGGTATCTCTCTTTCAGATACACCTTCACAACGTCGGAGAGCGGAGTGTCGCCGGTCTTGTCGCCCTGCACGATCTCTCCGCTCCGCTTATTCACAATAATAATGTGATTATCCTCGTAGATAACCTCCATAATTATACATTATGCATTATGAATTATGCATTGCCTACATGTTCATGCCGCCATCGACCTGGATGACCTGACCGCTGACGTAGTCCGACATGTCGGAAGCAAGGAAAGTTGCCACGTTGGCAATGTCCTCGACCGTTCCGCCACGACGCAGGGGAATCTTGTTGGTCCACTCCTTGCGCACCTCATCGGGCAGAGCCTGTGTCATGGCAGTATCGATGAAGCCCGGGGCAATGGCATTAGCACGGATGCCACGCGGGCCCATCTCCTGGGCTATCGACTTGGCGAGGGCTATCAGACCAGCCTTCGAGGCGGCATAGTTGGCCTGACCGGCATTGCCGTGCACGCCTACCACCGAGGCCATGTTGATGATAGAGCCCTTGCGCTGACGCATCATCACGGGCACACAGGCATGGATGAAGTTGAATGCCGACTTCAAGTTAACGGCAATCACGGCATCCCACTGCTGCTCGGTCATACGGAGCATCAAGCCATCTTTTGTTATTCCGGCATTGTTCACCAGAATGTCGATGCTGCCAAACTCCTCCTTCACTTGTTTGACCACCTCTTCCGTCTCGGCAAAATCAGCCGCATTCGATGCATAGCTCTTGGCTTTCACACCCAGAGCGGCAATCTCAGCCTCGGTTTCCTCATTGACATTCAAGTCGGTAAAAGCGATGTTCGCGCCCTCGGCGGCAAACTTCAAGGCGATGGCCTTGCCGATTCCACGTGCCGCACCTGTGATAAGTGCGGTTTTTCCTTCCAATAATCTCATTTTCTTTTATAAATTAGTTTTTAATGACTTTTCTTCCCAAGGCGCCATAGACGAACTTGGCCACTTGGGGCTTGGTGTCTTCTATCGTCATGCCATGACCCAGACGGCCATAGATATAGGGCACCTCAAGTCCCTTCACACAATAGTGGGTAATGTCGGCCACGAGCTCCACGTTGTCGATGTCGAACTCGCCCTCGGCCGTTCCTTCCGTATATACCTTCCGGAAAATCTCCAGCTCGTCCTCGTCGAAATGCTTGCGCACCTTCTCCACCATCCAGATATTCCTAAAAAACTCGGCACGGAGGTTACCGTTCCTGACCACCGTCTCCTTGATCATGCTCAGATGGGTATAGATAAGCTCAATAATCTTCTCCTGCGGACTGATGCGCTTGGCCGCCACCTCGTCGAGCTGGTCGGAAAGACGCTCCAGCTCCGACTCGATAACAGCATAGTAAATCTCCTCCTTACTCTTAAAATAGGTATAGAGCGTGCGCCGCCCCTTACCCGAGGCCACGGCAATGTCGTTCATCGTCGTGTTCTCCATGCCCTTCTTCGCAAAAAGCTGCCGGGCCACATCCACCAAAAGCTGCCTTGTTTTGGAAATAGACATCGTTCAACTCCTTTCCTTAAATATACTTCGTAGTCATTTGCACACCCATGTATGCGTGTGCAAAAATAAAACTTTAATTTGACTTGTGCAAATTTTTCAACATATTTTTGCCAATAAATTTGCACAAGTCAAAAGAATGTTGTAATTTTGCAACCGCAAAAATAAAAACATCGCGGAGTGGAGCAGTTGGTAGCTCGCCAGGCTCATAACCTGGAGGTCGCATGTTCGAGTCCTGCCTCCGCAACTACACCAAGCCGTAACAAACTGATTTATCAGGGAGTTACGGCTTATCCCATAAAAGGGGGTCGGACATAAAAGTAAAAACAAGAAAAGTGATGAGTGAAAAGTGGGTCAAGGGGAACGATTAAGCCCCCCAACCCCCTAATTTTCATAAGATTTAGCTGCGCTCGGCAAAATCGGAGCAAGCTCCTTTTGCGCTCGTTGGCAAAATTTTTAGGGGGCAATGGGAGCTAATGGAAATGTTAAAACGAAAATCGGGTTTTAACAATTGCGGCAGCGAAAGGTATATCTCTCACTGCCGCCATTAACATTTTTTAGTCTGCTTTCTTATTCCACGATCTCCACATACGGGGCGAGCACGGTTGCCCAGACGCGGTAGCCGTCGTCGGAGAAGTGGATGCCGTCGGTGGTATAGTTCCTGCGCAGCACGTTGGTACCGGGTTCCACAAAATTCGGAAAGAGGTCGATATACGTGATGCCGCGCCGTTTGCAATAGTTTTTCAGTAATCGGTTGATGGCGGGGATGTGATTGGTTTTTCCCGTCAGGAGCTTCCAGCGGCCGAACGACTCGTTGATGGGCACAAGGCTCTGCACAAAGAGCTTTGTCTGGGGCGCATCCTTCCGTATTTTCTCAATCACGCGACAACAACGCTCGAACACCTGACGGGGGGTGAGGTTGTGGCTCACGTCGTTGGTGCCACAGAGCAGGAAGATGGCCTTCGGTTTACCCGGCAAGATCTGACACAGGCGATGATAAATGCCCGTTGAGGTGTCGCCGATGATACCGCGGTTGACGACATGGTCGCATCCCAGCCGCTCCGACCAGTCGCCTCCGAACTCGGTCAGGCTGTTGCCCAGCATCACGATGTCCGCCGAGGTGATTGCCGGCAGTTGCTCGAACTCAGCCACACGCTCATTATAATGGTCAGAAGCCTTATACGTCACATGCGCCACGCGCGGCTCTTCCTGACCGCGCTGCTGCTGCGCATCCACACACTGCATGTTGCCGACCAGCAACAGCAGGAGAAAAGCTTTCAACAGTTTCATATTTCTTTAAGGGGAGTGAA
>JAFRZC010000158.1 GCA_017442765.1 Prevotella sp.
CTCGTAGAGGTCGGCACCCAAACCAGCCACGTCGCCCACGTGGTCGCCCACGTTGTCGGCGATAGAGGCGGGGTTGCGCGGGTCGTCTTCGGGAATGTCGGCCTCAACCTTACCCACGATGTCGGCACCCACGTCGGCAGCCTTTGTGTAGATACCGCCGCCCACACGAGCGAACAATGCCTGGGTCGAGGCACCCATACCGAAGGTCAGCATGGTGGTGGTGATGGCAATGAGGCTTTCGTCGGTCAGCCAGTTCAGCACAACAAACCAGATGGCAATGTCGAGCAGGCCGAGACCTACCACGGTAAGACCCATGACGGCACCCGAACGGAAAGCGATTTTCAGTCCGGCATCGAGGCTCTTACGTGCGGCGTTGGCCGTGCGGCCACTGGCGTAGGTTGCGGTCTTCATGCCGAAGAAGCCAGCCAGACCGGAGAAGAAACCGCCGGTGAGGAAGGCGAAGGGCACCCAGGGATTCTGCACTTTCAGCACGTAGGCCATGAACGCGAAGATGATGGCGAGCGCGATAAACACGTAGAGCACCACTTTGTACTGCTGCTTCAAGTATGCCATTGCGCCATCGCGCACATACTTGGCAATTTCTTTCATTCGGGGTGTTCCTTCGTCGGCTCCGAGCATGGAGCGGAAGAAGTAGTAGGCCATACAGAGGGCCACGACGCTTGCAACGGGTACAAGCCAGAAAACACTTGGTATGTTCATAATTGTTATATTGATTTGTTTTGTAATCAGAACTTGAAATCTACTTCAACGTCAACCATCGAATAGTTGTGCTTAGCCAATGAGCGGTCGTTCACAAGCGCGTATTCCAGGTTAATCTGGAAATTCTTGTGGATGAGCCAGTCGGCACCTACTTCGTAGAACGTCTTTGCCTTGTCCCAGTCGGCGGTGGGGCGATAGAGGTCGTAGCGTGCCTTGGCATGAACCTTCTGCTTGATGATAGGTGCGATAACGAGAGCGTAGTAGCCGTCGGCCTTGTCGCCATTGCCGGAGAGGGTACAGTCGCTGCCGTCGCTGCTCTTTTGGTAGCGTGTCTTGAAGGCTTTACCTGTAGAGTGGACATATTCGGTGCGGAATGTCCAGTCGTTGTTGTTATAGTCGGCTGAAATGGCGTAGCGACGCTGGGAGAGACTGCGAACGCCATTCTTCTCAATATCGTTTCCGGCAGCGTCAGTTTCTGTCCACGTTCCTTTGCGGGCGTAAGAGCCTGTCCATCCGAAAGCACCGATGCGCATTCCCTTGACGGGCATTACCCACAGGCCGCCGATGAGGTCTTTCTGTTGGTCAACATCCTTCATGTTGATGCCCTGACCGTTGAACACGCCCACCTGATAGTGGATCAGCGGACGGCCTGATGAGGTTTTCAGCAGGTCGCCTTGAAGCTGTACACCAATGTCGCGGCCGTTAGAGGCATGACCTCCGGCACGGTCGGAGAACCCGGCAAGGTTGTTTACGGGCTGGCTATACGACATGAAGCCCTGCGTAATGGGGTGCATGGGGTTCTCAAAGGTGAACGGACGTTTGAACTGTCCGACCTTGATGCAGGCGAAGTCGTACTTCTGCCACTCGGCAAAGAGATCGACAAGACGCGGTGACGAGCCTAAGGTAGAGGTGTTGCCGTTGATTTGAATTTGGACCTTCCAGTAAAAATCGTTCATGATGCGTCCGTCGAGTGCCAGACGTGCCAGACGAAGATTAAACGAGTTTTCCTTAGCTCCCTCTAGTGTGCTCATCTGATATTGCGTCATGCCGTATCCGCTGAGCTTGACATTGTTAATCCATGTTGCTTTCTGCTCTTGGGCTTTCATCCCAATGGCAATCACGGAAAGAAACATGATAAAGATAACTTTTTTCATGCTATTTTTTGTTTGTTTTTTTATTTGGGTGCAAAGGTAGTATAAAAATCTGAGCAGACAAAGGAAATTGTGAAAAAATGTTCATTTACGTTTTTCCAGCAATACTACGTTCTCCACATGTGGTGTGTGGGGAAACATATCGACGGGTTGCACGGCTTTCACGGCGTAGTCGCCATCGAACAGGGCGAGGTCGCGTGCCTGCGTGGCGGGGTTGCAACTCACATAGACGATGCGCCCGGGCGAGGTGCGGAGAATGGTCTGCACCACGTCGGGGTGCATTCCTGCACGGGGCGGGTCGGTGATGATGACATCAGGTCGGCCATGGCGGGTAATGAAGTCGTCGGTAAGTATATCCTTCATGTCGCCTGCGTAAAAGTCTGTATTCGTAATGCCGTTGAGATCGGAGTTCACTTTTGCGTCCTCAATCGCCTCCGGCACATATTCTATTCCGATGACTCTCCTTGCCTTCGACGCGACAAAATTGGCGATGGTACCCGTGCCCGTATAGAGATCATAGACAAGCTCGACGCCGGTGAGCCCGGCAAACTGCCGCGCCACCTTATATAGTATATAGGCCTGCTCGGTGTTGGTCTGGTAAAAACTCTTCGGTCCTACCTTGAAACGCAGGTCTTCCATCGTCTCGAAGATGTGGTCGTTGCCCTTGAACACATGCACGGGAAGGTCGCCGAAGGTATCGTTGCACTTTCGGTTGTTCACGTAGAGTAACGCACTGATATATGAAAACTTGTCAGCAACGTGTTGCAGCAACGCCTTTGCCTGATCCTCATCCTCAGGCTCTTCCATACAGAACTGAATGATGACCATCCATTCATTCGTGTTGGAGTTGCGGATAACGATATCGCGGAGCAGGCCGTGCTGCTGACGGAGGTCGTAGAACGTCATTCCCGTCTGATGGGCAAAGTCGCGGATGGCATTGCGGATCTCGTTGTGGCGGTTGTCCATCAGGAGGCATTGCGTTATGGGATAGACCTTGTCGAAGGCTCCTGTGATATGGAATCCGATGGCGTTCATGTTGTCGAAGGTCACACCGGAAGCTACTTGCTCGCGGGTCAGCCATTTCTTGTTTGAGCAGCTGAACTCGAGTTTGTTGCGGTATTCAAATTCGTTGGCCGAGCCGAGTATGGGCGAGACGAGCGGCAGCTCCACCTTTCCGATGCGGCGCAGCTGGTCTTCCACCTGTTGTTGCTTGGCCTTGAGCTGCTCGGAGTAGGGTACATGTTGCCATTTGCAACCGCCGCAGATGCCGAAATGTTGGCATCGGGGCTCACATCGCAAAGGGCTCTTTTGATGGAAACGCACAATCTCGGCTTCCATGAAGCTGTGTTTCTTGCGGCGCACTTGCAGATCGACAATGTCGCCCGGTGCCGCCCAAGGCACAAACACCACCATGTCGTCCTCACGCGCCAAGGCTTTCCCCTCGGCGGCAATGTCGGTAATCTCAATATGTTCCAGCAGGGGGAGCGGTTTCTTTTTCCGTGACATAATATCTCTCTCAGATTTTCAGTTTCTCAAGCTCGGCGGCCATTTGCTGTTGTAGTTCGCGGGCTTTGTTGCCGGCTTCCTCGGCGTAGTGGTCGTCGTCGCAGGCATAGATGATAGAGCGCGATGCGTTGACCAGCAGGCCGCAGTCTTTCGTCATGCCGTATTGGCATACCTCCTTGAGCGAGCCGCCCTGTGCGCCGACACCGGGGACGAGCAGGAAATGGTCGGGTGCATACTTGCGCACATCCTTGATGAGCTCACCTTGTGTGGCGCCGACGACGAACATCATGTTCTCTGTTGTGCCCCATTTCTGCGACTCGTTGACAACGCGCTCAAAAAGGCGGTAGCCGAACTTGTCTTCCTGCATTTGGAAGTCCTGGCTGCCCTTGTTGCTGGTCAAGGCGAGCACGGCTACCCATTTGCCTTCGTATTCGAGGAAGGGCGTGATGCTGTCCTCGCCCATGTAGGGGGCTACGGTGAGCGCGTCAACGTCGTATTCCTCGAAGAAAGTGCGGGCATACATTTTCGACGTGTTGCCGATGTCGCCGCGCTTGGCATCGGCAATGATGAAGTGATGAGGATGCTTCTCCTTGATGTATTTTACGGTCTTTTTGAATGCCGTCATGCCGTGTATGCCGTAGGCCTCGTAGAAGGCCAGGTTGGGTTTATAGGCCACGCAGTAGGGGGCGGTGGCATCAATGATGGTCTTGTTGAACTCATAGACGGGGTCGAAGAGGTCGAAGACGCACTGTGGCATTTTCTTCGGGTCGGAGTCAAGGCCTACGCAGAGGAACGAACGCTTCTGCCGGATCTGCTGTATCAATTCTTGTCGTGTCATAAATATACCTCTGTTTGTTATTATTTTGCTAAGATTTTGCCAGCGAGGGTAGTGCCAGGTTTACTTGGGCAATGCCGAGTGCTGCTAAATCTTATGCAAAGATAGTGCAAGTCGGGCGAAATACAAAATAAATCTGCAAAATTTATTTTTATTTCCGAGGCGCAGCCTATCTTCGACCTGGGTCAAAGATAGTGTAAGTCGGGCGAAATACAAAATTAAATCAGAAATTTAAAAGTAAAAATATGTTAATTCCTGAGACCAAACATATACGTCTCGTGGCGGTAAATGTTAAACCGGATATTTCAATTTAACATTTAAAATACTACAGTTTTTTGTCTCATTTCTCTCCATTTAATCACTTTTCACTCTTTACTTTTCTCTTATCACTTCCGAAACATATATGTTTCACCTCCCAAACCATGTCTTTCGCACTCCGAAAGGCGGTCTTTCAGAACCCGAAACATATATATATCGCAAGTGAGACATCTATCTTTCGCACAGAGATGAGGACGAATGATGGGTAACGGGATGCGCAATCGCTTGAATATCAGTCAAATAAAAAATCGCGTCAGAATCGTCTGACGCGATGAGCGTGGGTATTTCTTCAATCGGGAGTTTTCCGTGCGATTGTCGATGTTAAATCCCTGGCACAAGAAGCCCTGTTTTTTAACATTTAGAGCTCCGACTCCTTCATCCGCTCGGTATTCTCGGCAACAATCAGCGCATCTATCATTGGCTGGATGTTTCCGCCGAGGAACCCCTGCAGGTCGTGTGTCGTAAAGCCGATGCGGTGGTCGGTGACGCGTCCTTGCGGGAAATTGTAAGTGCGGATTTTTGCCGAACGGTCGCCAGTGGAGACGAGGGTCTTGCGGCGCGAGGCAATGTCGTCGATGTATTTTTGGTGTTCTCTGTCGTAGATGAATGTGTAGAGCCGCGACAGGGCCCGCTCCTTGTTCTTCGGCTGGTCGCGCGTCTCGGTACACTCGATGAGAATCTCTTCCGTCTCGCCGGTGTTGGGGTTCTTCCACATATAGCGTAGACGCACCCCCGACTCCACCTTGTTCACGTTCTGGCCGCCTGCTCCGCTGCTTCGGAACGTGTCCCACTTAATCTCGCCCTCGTTGATGTGTACCTCGAACTTGTCGGCCTCGGGCAGCACGGCCACTGTGGCCGCGGAGGTATGCATACGTCCCTGCGTCTCAGTGGCGGGCACACGCTGAACGCGGTGAACACCGCTTTCGTATTTCAGCGTGCCATAGACATCGGCACCTGAGACGGCAAAGTCAATCTCCTTGTAACCACCCACGGCACCCTCGTTGTAGTCGGTGACACTGAGTTGCCAGCCTTTCGAGTCGCAATAGCTCTTGTACATCTTGAACAGGTCGCCGGCAAAAAGGCACGCCTCGTCGCCACCCGTACCCGCACGGATTTCCATCTGCACGTTCTTCGCATCCTCAGGGTCTTTGGGGATGAGCGCAATCTTTATCTCTTCCTCTAATTGCGGCTGTAAGGCTTCGTTCTCAGCGAGTTCCTCACGCGCCATCTCCTTCATGTCGGGGTCGCTCTCGTTGGCCAGTATGTCCTTCGCCTCTTTTACCGCATTCAGACAGGCTATGTACCGCTTACGCGCGTCCATGATGTCAGACAAGTCTTTGTACTCCTTCGTCAACTTCACAAACCGCTGCTGGTCGGCAATCACCGCCGGGTCTGTAATTAGTGTTGACACCTCCTCGAATCGAGCCTCCAGCCCGTCGAGCTTTTGTAATATGTTATTTGTTGTTTCAGCCATTATTATATTGTTATTTATTCGTCCTCGCTAAAGAAATCTAAATCGATGCGCTTCACTTCATATTTTTCTCTTATTGATACTCCTATATTATAATCTATCATATGCTGACATAAGGATTCACCATCAATAAGAGCTACCTTAATGTTATTATAAGGTTTGAATGTCTTTGCCTGTTCAGAGAAACGTGCAGTAGTAATGAAAATCCCTTTATTGGCACCTTGTCCAGAAAGAGCACCAACAAATTTTTGTATCTCAGGACGGCCGATAATCTGGTCTTTCGCCCAACGTTTTGCTTGTATATAAATATTGTCTAACCCCAACTTATCTTCTTTGATAATGCCGTCAATTCCCTCATCTCCAGATTTGCCGACAACCATCTCGGATATTTCATTGAAAGAACCTCCATAGCCCATCTCCACAAGAAGTTTGATGACTAATTCTTCAAAAAACTTTGGTGATTGTTCTAATATTTTATCAAGTAGGTCTTGTGCAAGGACATTGCGCAGCTGGTTGTAAACCCGAGCGATTTGCTCCTCTGGATTTTCCTCTTCTTCCAGAAATTTATTTAAACTCTTATTTTTATTGTTGGGATTAATAGAATTGCTCCAACTGTTGAATTTATCATATTGCTCCAAAGTTTTTTTGTTTACTACCTTCGGATGTGTGGCAAGCAAATCCAAACCGTCTTTGGTAATAGCAAAATTACCTCTGGATGGAGAATATATGAGCCCGGCAGCCTTCATATATGTCCTTGCCCATGACATATTGCACAAGAACCGAGTAGTCCGTTTACTTGGTAACATCTCTTTTTGTTCCAAAGGTGTTACTTGATATAGTTTTTTAATTACTTCATATATCTCTAAAGTACGGTGTACTTTTCCATCTGCCAAAACCTGAAGGGTGGGTAGCATGCATTCTTGAAAGTTCGGAATCATATTATGGAGAATAGTTACATTTATTAATAAATAATAGATAGGATATTTGTTTCTGAGAGAATTCTTAGTAATTGAAAGTTCCAAATTCTGATTTGATGGTAAGGCTTTTCTTTCCCTCCTCTATGTGGCCGATGACTTGTGCGTCGATGTTGAACGAGCGGCTGATGGCGATTATCTGTTCGGCTATTTCAGGACGGACATAGATTTCCATGCGGTGCCCCATGTTGAACACCTGATACATCTCGCGCCAGTCGGTGCCGGAGCAGTCGTGGATGATTTGGAAAAGTGGCGGCAGGGGGAAGAGGTTGTCCTTGACGACGTGGCAGTCATTACCTACGAAATGCAGCACCTTTGTCTGTGCACCGCCTGTGCAGTGTACCATTCCGTGAATCTCGGGGCGTAGTTGGTCGAGAATCTGCTTGATGACGGGCGCATAGGTGCGGGTAGGGGAGAGCACGAGCAGTCCCATGTTAGGCAGTTCAGTAGGCTGCTGCTCAGCCACAGCGCACGGAACGCTATCCGTCAGCTTGTACTTTCCGCTATAGACAAGTTCTTCTGGGACGGCTTGGTCGTAGCTTTCGGGATATTTCTCCGCAAGATATTTGGCGAAGACATCGTGGCGGGCCGAGGTGAGGCCGTTGCTGCCCATGCCGCCGTTATAGCTGCGTTCGTATCTGGCTTGTCCTGTCGAGGACAGACCGATGATGACATCGCCTGGACGGATATTGGCGTTGTCGATGACATCGCTACGACGCATACGGCAGGTGACGGTGCTATCGACGATGATGGTATGCACGAGGTCGCCCACGTCGGCAGTCTCGCCGCCTGTCGGCCAGATGCCGATGCCCATGTCGCGTAGTTCGGCCAGCAACTCGTCGGTGCCGTTGATGATGGCAGAGATGACTTCACCCGGGATGAGGTTCTTGTTTCGTCCGATGGTAGAGGAGACAAGAATGTTGTCGGTGGCTCCCACGCAGAGCAGGTCGTCTGTATTCATCACAATGGCATCTTGCGCAATGCCTTTCCAGACGGAAAGGTCACCGGTCTCACGCCAGTACATATAGGCGAGGCTTGACTTGGTTCCAGCCCCGTCAGCGTGCATGATGTTGCAATACTCAGGGTCGCCGCCGAGAATGTCGGGGATAATTTTACAGAAGGCCTGCGGATAAAGGCCTTTGTCAATGTTTTTTATGGCGGCATGTACGTCTTCCTTAGCGGCCGACACGCCACGCCTCATATATCTGTCGTTCATTTTCTATCGTTTAACTTTTCAGTCTTCCTCGTGCCACATGTCCCACGAGGCGAAGGCTTGCAGGAGCAGCATCTCGAGCCCGTTTTTTACGATGGCTCCGTGTTCCTGTCCACGCTTCATGAAGGTAGTCTGGTCGGGATTGTAGATGAGGTCGTAGAGCAGGGTGTGGTTGTCCATAGCCTCATAGGGCAGGTCTGGGGCCTCATCTACATTGGGGTACATGCCGAGCGGGGTACAGTTCACTATGACGTTGAAAGTTTTTATTAGTTCTGAGGTGACATCGTCGTAGCCGATAATGCCCTCACGAGGAGTGCGACTGACGAGAAGTGTTTCCAAACCGAGTTTTTTCAGACTATAGTCGATGGCTTTCGACGCGCCTCCTGTACCAAGAATAAGTGCACCACGATGATGGTTCTCAAGCATGGGGGAAATGCTTTGGGAGAATCCCACCGTGTCGCTGTTATAGCCTTTCAGAATGAGTTTTCTTCCTTTCCTGCTGATGCGTATGACGTTCACGGCTCCGATGGCTTTGGCCTCAGACGAAAGCTCGTTAAGGTAGCTGATGACTTTTTCTTTATAGGGTATTGTCACGTTCAGGCCTTTCAAGTCGGGGTTTGAAGCAAGTACTTCTGGAAGCTCTCTGATGTCAGGAATCTCGAAATTCTGGTAACATGCATTAATCCCCTCATTGGAAAACTTCTCATTGAAGAAGCCGATGGAGAACGAGTGTCCCAGAGGATAGCCTATCAATCCGTATTTATCCATATATCACGCCTTAAATGAATAATTTATCTTATTTGGTTGCGAAGTACATCGTGCAAATGCCTGCTGTGAGCCGATGGAAATCAGTTTCCCTAAATCCCACCCGTTGCAGAATTCTCATCATGTCTTCCCCTTGTGGAAAGGCTTCGATGGTCTTCGTGAGATAACGATAAGCCTTTTTGTCTTTTGACACCATGCGTCCGTATATAGGGAGAACGGTATGGGCGTAGATCCAGAATAGTTGTCGCATGGGAAAACAGACCGGTCGGGTGAGTTCCGCCACGCAGAGGTGTCCGCCAGTCTTCAGTACGCGATGCATCTCGCACAGGCCTTGCTCAAGGTGTTCAAAATTGCGAATGCCGAACGCTGCCGTGACGGCATCAAACTTTTCATCATCCATGGACAGGTTCATACAGTCTTCGCGCTTGAAGTCTATGACGTCAGATAGACCGAGTTGTCCAGCTTTCTTCCTGCCGATACTCATCATCTCCTCAGAGATGTCAACGCCAACAATCTTTTCTGCTTTTAGTTTTTGGGCGCAGAGAATGGCAAAATCACCCGTTCCCGTTGCAACATCCAGAATCTGCTTAGGCTGGTGTTTGGCCAGCAGTGCGATGGCGCGTTTGCGCCACCGACGGTCGATGTTCCATGACAGTCGTCGGTTGAGTTTGTCGTAAGCGGGCGCAATATGGTCGAACATCTGTTCAACCTGCTCCGTTTTTCCGCTCTCATTGGTGTAAGGTTTTATGCCTTCCTGCTCGTAGTTCATTGTCGGCGCAAAGTTACGAAAAATTCGGTTAAGTGAGAAGAAAAGGAATGATTTTCTTTTCCTCTCATAAGAATTTTGTCCAAATTTTCGATGCTAACGGTTGAACTGGCGGAGAGCACTGAGCAGTGCAGCGTTTTCACTCTTGGTTCCGATGGTGATGCGCAGACAACCTTCACAAAGCCTTACGTTGGCGCGGTTTCTGACGATGATGCCCTGATTGACGAGGTAGTCGTAAACGGCCTGTGCGTCGTTGACGCGGGCGAGGAAGAAGTTGGCATCGGTGGGGAAGACCTCCAGACAGAACGGCAGTTCCCGGAATGCGGTCATGAGGCGGCCACGTTCAAGGAGCACGAGCCGCACCCACTCATCAACCTCGAAGCGGCGGTTGAGGATGTCAATGGCTTCTCGTTGGGCGGGGAGGTTGATGTTATAAGGGTATTTCACCTTGTTGAAGATGGCGATGATGTCAGCCGACGCAAAGGCCATGCCGACGCGTAGGGCTGCGCTGGCCCATGCCTTGCTGAGCGTCTGAAGCACGATGAGGTGAGGATATTGGCTTATGGCTTGGCGGAAAGAGGGATGCGCGGAGAAGTCGGCGTAGGCTTCGTCGATGACTACGATGCCGGGATACTCGCGTAAGATCTGTTCTATCTGGTTGGTGTCGAGATTATTGCCCGTGGGGTTATTGGGACTGCAGAGCCACACAACCTTGGTGTGTGAGTCGCAGGTTTGGAGCATATGGTCGGCCGACAGCTGGTATTGTGGGTCGAGGTCAACACTGCGGTATTCCACGTTGTTGATGTCGGCGCAGACCCGATACATCCCGTATGTCGGCGCGATGGCAACGACATTGTCTTTTCCTGGTTCGCAGAAGCAGCGATAGACGAGGTCGATGGCTTCGTCGCTGCCGTTGCCGAGGAAGATGCTTTTAGCAGGAATGCCTTTCAGCCGTGCGATGAGCTGCTTGAGCTCGGCCTGCAACGGGTCGGGATAGCGGTTGTATGGAGGGTTGTAGGGGCTCTCGTTAGCATCGAGGAAGGCCACGGCATGGGTGCCCTTGAATTCGTTGCGTGCGCAGCTATAGGGAGACAGGTTCCAGATGTTGGGGCGGGTAAGTTCTTGAAGCGATTTCATAGTTCATAATTCATAGTTCATAATTCATAATGAGCCACGGATGGATACAGGAAGACTACGGGGGAACGAGCTTTGCTCGGGATGGAGAGACGGACAAGCACGGACTAAAAAATGTAAATCGTCTTAATTTCTTAATTTCTTAACTTCTTTAACTCTTACGGTCATGGCGTTTTTGTGGGCATGGAGTTGCTCATTCTCAGCCATCAGTTCAACGGCTGAGCCGATGACACCGATGCCCTCGGATGTGAGATGCTGGAACGTGACCTTTTTCATAAAGCTGTCGAGGCAGATGCCACTGTAAGCGCGGGCGTTGCCGTTGGTCGGCAGGGTGTGGTTGGTGCCGCTGGCATAGTCGCCTGCACTCTCACAGGCATAGTCGCCAAGGAACACGCTGCCCGCATTTACTACTCTGTCGGCAAGTTCGGCATAGTCTTTCGTCGCGATAATCAGATGTTCTGGAGAGTAAATGTTGCTGATATCCATTGCCTCTTGGGTGTTTCTGACGAGGATGGCCTTGCTGTTGTTGAGTGCCTGCGTGGCGATTTCCCATCTTGGGAGGAGTCGCAGCTGGCGTTCTATTTCTTCTAAGACCTCTGTCAGTTTTTGTTCGGAGTCAGTAATCAACACCACTTGTGAGTCTTTTCCGTGCTCAGCCTGTGAGAGCAGGTCAGCAGCCACGAATTGCGTGTTGCTGGTATCATCAGCAATGACGCAGACTTCAGACGGACCGGCAGGCATGTCGATGGCTGTTCCGTCGAGACTAACCAGCTGCTTCGCAGCAGTAACATATTGATTACCAGGACCGAATATTTTATATACTTTAGGAACGGTTTCAGTCCCGTATGCCATTGCGGCGATGGCTTGCACGCCTCCGGCTTTATAGATCTTTCTCACGCCTGCGACTTGTGCGGCAACGAGCACGGCTGGGTTTATCTTCCCCTCTTTGTCAGGAGGCGTGCAAAGGACGATTTCCTTGCATCCGGCTATCTTTGCGGGAGTGGCGAGCATGAGCACGGTGGAGAAAAGCGGGGCTGTTCCACCGGGGATATACAAGCCGACGCGCTCGATGGGAACAGCCTTTTGCCAGCATTCAATACCCTGCCGGACGTGGATGCGAGGGCATTCGCTTTGCTGTGCCTTGTGAAACGTGTAGATGTTCTCGTGCGCCAGTTCTATCGCGGCCTTGAGATTCTCCGCAACATGCTTGTCGGCCTCTTCCATCTCGTCTGCCGTGACAGCCAAGTCCTCAAGGTCGGCATGGTCAAATTTTCTCTCGTAGGCGATGACGGCCTTGTCGCCGTTGGTTTTCACGTCGGCAAGAATGGTGCTGACGGTTTGGTGCAGCTCCTGCGCGTTGAGTTTCGGCCTTTCTGTAAGCCGCTCGTAGTCTTCAGGTCTCGGATATTTTATATAGTTCATAGTTCATAATGAGCCACGGATGGACACAGAAAAAGACTGACAAAAACGAAATAAAAATCGTCAAATTGTAAGTCGTCAGAACTCCTTACAGTATCATTTTCTCGATTGGTGTTACGAGGATTCCTTGTGCGCCCAATTCCTTGAGGCGGCCGATGATTTCCCAGAAGCGTTTTTCTTCGAGCACCGTGTGAACGGAGCACCAGTCGCTGTCGGCCAACGGAATGACAGTAGGACTTTTCAGACCGGGCAACACGCCGACGATGTCGGCCAACCTCTCCTTCGGTACGTTCATTCTGACATACTTCTTGTCTTCAGCCTGACGGACGGCCTCGAAGCGGAAGAGCATCTGGTTCAGCACGGCCTGTTTCTCCTCATTGAGAGTAGGGTTGGCAATGAGCAGTGCCTCGCTCTCCATGACAGCATGAACCTCGCGAAGGTTGTTGTTCACGAGCGTTGAGCCCGAGCTGACAATATCGAAGATGGCATCGGCCAGACCGATCCCTGGGCTGATTTCCACGCTACCCGTTATCTCGTGGATGTCGGCCTTGATGCCTTGCTCCTGCATAAATCTGGAGAGGATGTTGGGGTAGGAGGTGGCGATTTTTTTTCCACAGAACCATTCCATTCCCCGATAGTCAGCATCCTTTGGCACGGCCAGTGACAAACGGCATCGGCTGAATCCCAGTCGTGAGACAATAGTGGCGTCCCCGCCCTTTTCCCGATATTCGTTTTCGCCCACCACGCCGACGTCGGCCACGCCCGAGGCCACGCTGGCAGGGATGTCGTCGTCGCGCAGGAAAAGCACCTCCACTGGGAAGTTGCTGCTCTTGACGAGCAGGATGCGTTTCGACGGCCCCGTCTTGATATCGGCCTCCTTCAGCAGGTTCATCGTATCCTCGTAGAGCCTGCCTTTCGATTGAATAGCAATTCTTAACATGCCTGCAAAATTACAAAATAATTACGAACTATGAACTATGAATTATGAACTTTTTTGTACCTTTGCAGCGTTTTCCAATGAAAAGAGCATATTTATACATCATACTTGCGCTTTCGCTACTTTTCTCCTGTGAACAGCATCGCCCACCGACTACACCATGGGGTACAGAGGTGAGAGATGAGAGAGGAGAGGGGAGAGCGAGGGGGACTTGGGACGAGGGGAGCTTGGCAGGTATTCAAGCCGCCGGAGAATTGCTCGTGCTGACAACAACCGGCCCCGACACCTATTTTGACTATCATGGTCGGGGTATGGGCACACAGTATCTCCTCATTGAGGAGTTTGCCCGTACGATAGGCGTGGCTGTTCGTGTCGAGGTGTGCCGCGACACGGTAGAGATGCTTTCACGACTCAAGAGGGGCTATGCCGACCTGATTGCCTGCCAACTGTCGCAGTTGCAGGCGGGATGCCGCCCCTGCGGCTACCGCATCGACTCGCTCAAGACCTCATGGCTTGCACGGGCCGACAGCCGTGAGCTGGCCTATGCTGTTGACCGCTGGTACAATCCCGAGCGTTTGTCGCTCATTGCCCAAAAGGAACAGCAACGTTATTCCAGACCATTTATCCGTCGCACTGCCGCCCCTGTGGTTCTTAATGCGGCAAAGGGTACCATCTCGCGCTACGATGCGTTGTTTCAGCGTTATGCTTCTGTATGCCGAGCCGACTGGCGGCTGCTTGCGGCCATCAGCTATCAGGAGTCGGGCTTCGACCCGCAGGCCACCTCGTGGGCTGGAGCCTGCGGACTCATGCAACTCATGCCCTCTACGGCCGCCAGCCTTGGCATACCCCGTTCGCAGCTCTACGACCCTGAGACCAATGTTGCCGGAGCTGCGCGTTTGCTGGCGCGTCTCTACACCTCGTTCTCCGATGTACCCACGGCAGATGAGCGCATCTCATTCACCCTTGCCGCCTACAACGCCGGAAGCGGTCATGTGCGCGATGCCATGTCGCTTGCCCGCAAGTATGGCGGCAGCGGCCATCGATGGTCGGAGGTGGCACCATATATTCTGAAACTGAGCGATTCCCGATACTACCTCGACCCTGTCGTAAAGAACGGGTATATGCGCGGCACCGAGACCTACAACTACGTCGGCAGTGTGCGCGCCCGCTGGAACCAGTATCGCGGCACGGCTTCGCCGGTGGGAGTCAGCATGGGTGGCGATGCCACTCCCCGGCGCTCCAGCAAACAGCATCGTTTCCGGGGAAATGATAAGTGAAAAGTGATAAGTGAAAAGTGATAAATAAATAGTTATGAAAAGAATGTTGACAATTTGCATCTGGCTGCTGATAACTTCTGTAGCTGTGCAAGCAGAGAAGAAAATCACGTTGCGAAGCCTGCACGATGGCACGTTTGCGGCAAAGCATGTGAGTGGAATGGATCCGATTGCCGGCACCGACGAGTACGCGCGTATCACGGACGACGGCCGGCGAGTTGTGAAATGCTCGTTCAAGACTGGCAAGGAGACGGCCGTGCTTTTCGATGCCGACAATGTTTCCGGCGGCGTGTCGATTGATGGCTTCGACGGCTATGTCATGTCGCCCGATGGCCGCCGTATGCTTATCCAGACGGCCACAGAGCGTATCTATCGCCATTCGTCGCGGGCATCCTATTACATCTATACCATTGCCACGCGCCGTCTTGAGCCGCTCAGCGACGGCGGGAAGCAGCAGTGTCCCGTATGGTCGCCCGACGGGACGCAGGTGGCCTTTGTCCGCGCCGGCAATATCTTCCTTGTAAAACTGCTCTACGACAACTCGGAAAGTCAGGTGACGAGAGACGGCCGGCCGGGCGAGGTCATCAACGGGCTGCCCGACTGGGTCTATGAGGAGGAGTTCTCGTTCAATCGGGCTTTGGAGTTTACGGCCGACGGCGAGATGCTTTGCTGGGTGCGGTGGGACGAGAGCCGTGTGAAGACTTACGACCTGCAGTTCTTCAAGGGGCGCAAGCCCGAGCGAAGCGAGTATGAGGTCTATCCAGGGCTCTATTCCTATAAGTATCCGAAGGCAGGCGAGGAGAACTCAACAGTCACGGTGTGGAGCTATGACATCAAGTCGCGTCAGACACGACAGCTCAACATTCCCTTGCCCGACGACGGATATATACCGCGACTGAAGCCGACGCCTGACCCCGACAAGATGATCGTCTATACGCTGAACCGCCATCAGGACGAGCTCAACATCTATGCCGTCAATCCCCGTTCAACCATCGCGCAGCTGTTGATTCGCGAGCACTCGGAGAAGTACGTCAAGGAGGAGGCCGTCACGCAGACCGTTGTCGGAAGGCAGAGCATACTCATGCCGAGCGACCGCGACGGATTCATGCGGCTCTATGTCTATTCCATGAACGGGCAGCTGCAGCGCAGCATCGGCATCGCAGGCCACGACATCACCGCCGTCTATGGCATCGATGAGCCGTCGGGCGACGTCTATTTTCAGGCAGCTGCGCCCGATGCCCATCAGCGGCAGGTCTTCGTGAGCCATAAGAACGGCAAGACCGAGCAGCTGACCTCCCAGGCAGGATGGAACACGGCCACGTTCTCGGGCGACTATCGCTATTTCCTCAACCAGTGGAGCGACTACGACACCCCTCCCGTCTTCACCATCCGCGACAGGAAAGGCAAGGAACTCATCACATTAGAAGACAATGCCTCGCTGCGGGCAACCATTGCCGAATATGGCTTTACCCCGAAAAAGCCCTTCACCTTTACCACCTCCGAGGGCGTGACCCTCGACGGCTGGATGATACTGCCTCCTGAAGTGGATAGAGGAGAGGGGAGAGAGGAGAGGGGACGTTTCCCCGTCATCATGCACCAGTACTCTGGTCCCGGCAGCCAGCAAGTTGTCAACTCATGGCGTGCCGGGTCTATGGGGCAGGGAGGAGCCTTCGACTACTACCTCGCCCAGCAAGGCTTCATCGTGGTCACCGTCGATGGCCGCGGGACTGGCGGCCGCGGAGCCGAGTTTGAGAAATGCACCTACCTGCGCCTCGGCGAGCTCGAGTCCAGAGACCAGGTAGAAGCAGCACTCTATCTGGGCACCATTCCTTTTGTCGATAAAGACCGCATCGGAATATGGGGATGGAGCTACGGCGGCTTCAACACCCTGATGTCGATGAGCGAAGGCCGACCTGTCTTCCGTGCGGGTGTTGCCATCGCCCCGCCAACCAACTGGCGCTACTACGACAGCGTCTATACCGAGCGCTACATGCGCACACCACAAGAGAACCCCGACGGCTATGCCGTCAACCCCATCGTCCGCGCGACAAGCCTGCACGGCGCCCTGCTCATCTGTCACGGCTTGGCCGACGACAACGTGCATCCGCAAAACACCTTCGAGTATAGCGA
>JAFRZC010000001.1 GCA_017442765.1 Prevotella sp.
GAATATTGTCGGCAAGCCGATGGCGCAGCTGATGATGCAGAAGCAGTGGGGTGACGCGACCGTCACCGTCTGCCATTCGCGCTCGCAGGGGCTGAAAGAAGAGTGCAGGCAGGCCGATATCCTCATCGCCGCCATCGGTCGCCCGGGATTTGTCACCGCCGACATGGTGAAGGAAGGTGCTGTCGTCATCGACGTGGGCACCACTCGTGTGCCCGATGCCACACGTAAGTCGGGTTTCCGCCTCTCCGGTGATGTGAAGTTCGACGAGGTGGCACCGAAGTGTGCCGCCATCACGCCCGTGCCCGGCGGAGTGGGTCCGATGACCATCTGCTCGCTCATGATGAATACGCTGAAGGCAGGGAGGAAGAACGGATGAGGGATGAATGATAAAGGATGAGGGCTTGAATGTAGGGACACGGTGCGTGCGTAGAGATTTGGCGTTTAGTGGGATGACGGCACAAGAATACTATGAGCGTGGCAATGCCCTCCGGCGCGAGGGTAAGTGGGCTGAGGCCATGAACTGCTACATGGAGGCCATTGCCCTCGACCCAGACTCGCCCGCCATCGAGGCTAGGCAGATGCTGGAAGACATCATGAACTTCTACCATAAGGATGCCTATAATCCGTAAAATTTTTCTGGATAATTGGACAAAAATGTGGTGAGTGGGCAACAATTTCACCACTTTTAACGACGGAAGTGAATATCTTTTCCAAAATTTTTCGTAATTTTGCAACAAGAATCTATAGATGGGTAAAAATCTCTATATCATTAGTGGATGTAATGGCGCTGGTAAGACAACAGCATCTTACACTGTTCTTCCTGAAATCCTTAATTGCAGGGAGTTTGTAAATGCTGATGAAATTGCCCGTGGTCTCTCTCCGTTCAATCCTGAAAGTATGGCAATAGAGGCTGGTCGGTTGATGCTCAAACGCATAGAAGAGTTACTCAGTCGAGACGAGACTTTTTCTATAGAGACGACACTTGCAGCCAAGTCGTATTTAAACCTTGTTCATCGTGCCCGGTCTAAAGGTTATCGGGTAAATATTGTTTTCTTTTGGCTCAGGACTCCGGAACTGGCAATCCTGCGTGTGGCAGAAAGAGTGCAACATGGTGGGCACAACATACCAGAAGATATTATAAGACGCAGATATGTAGCAGGCATTACCAACTTGTTCCGTCTGTTTATGTCAGAGGTTGATTATTGGAGTATATATGATAATTCTGAGCAGCCGCGTATTAAAATCGCAAGTGGTAGCAAAGGAAAAGAGATAGAGGTTTTCAATAAAGAACTATATAAATCTATAAATGCGTATGTCAGATAAAGAATACAAGGATTTATCCAAGAAAATTGATACTGGCCTTCAGTTGGCAGAGAAACGAATGCTGCATGAAAAAGCATTGCGAGGCGAATGCGTTGTTGTCTGCGACAAAAACAATAACATCCAGCATATTCCTGCCCGGCAGGTAATTGCAGAAAACCGTATTTTTCAATAGACTTTACATCGTCGAGTCCAAGCAGATGTTGGAAGACATTATGGAAAAACAAAAACTATTCATAGGAATAACACAGATATGAGAATAATATTCATTTTTGCAGGTGTGCTGTTCTATATGTTGACGACGGGGGCACAGACCATGAACGTCCACATGGTCAATGGTGAGGTTGTTCGTTTCTCCAAAGATGACATTGCGTATATCGACTTCACGTTGGCTACTCCTGTTCCCGAAAGCTACAAGGTGTGCCCCGACGATAGCCACCCGCACCTGATAGACCTCGGACTGCCGAGTGGCACGAAATGGGCATGCTGCAATGTCGGAGCCTCGTCGCCCGAGGAGCATGGTGGATATTATTCGTGGGGCGAAACGGAAGAGAAAAGTGAATATACCCAGACTACTTATAAATATTTCAACCAGGAAGAAGGCTGGAACAATCTTGGCACTGACATTGCCGGAACGGTCTATGATGTGGCGCATGTGAAGTGGGGCGGTGCATGGCAAATGCCCACGTTGGCACAGTGCGAGGAGTTGGTGAGCAGTTGTAAGTGGTCTGATAGTTTTGTGGAGAAAAATGGCGTAAAAGGCCGGGTACTGACAGGGGCAAATGGTGGCAGTATATTTCTTCCTGCTTCAGGCTGGTATTATGAGATGGAATCGAAGAGTGTTGATGCGGGTGGTTACTATTGGACTTCAACGCAGATACCCGACCGCTTAGACAACATACATAGTTTGGATTTTTACACTGACATGAAAAATTGTGGTGGCTTGACTCGGCGTGATGCCGGGCTCAGTGTGCGTCCGGTCATAGTGCCGTAATATGTTTCCCAGACCTTTGCTTTTTATACATTCGTTAACTTTTCCCGATTTTCTTTTAACACGGAGAATCGATTATTTTCAACAAAGTTTTTTGAGTTTGTAAATTCTTCAAGCATTCGTGTGCAATTGGCATGGCCAGTAAATAGAGGCGAGGGGTGAGAGGTGAGAAGCGAGTGTGCAGTTTTTGTTTTGCGAAAGGTATGCTTCTCGGCTGCGAAAGATAAGCTTTCGCCTTCCGAAAGATTGTCTTTCGGAAGGTGAAACACGGTCTTTTGCAAAGTGAAACATATACCTTTCAGGAGTGAGAAGTGAAAAGTGAAGAGTGAAAAGTGGACGAATGCGACGAGAAATGGTGTTTTCGCGTTCCAGAATTGAGAAAATTCTTGACAGAAAATGTTAATTTCTGGGTCTGTAATTTTGATTTTGTTAACATTGCGTGGTTGGCACGGAACGAAGAATTGTGGGCATTTGTTTTCCCTGTTCGGAAAAAAATATTACTTTTGCACGTGATTTAGATTATCAGTTTTGTAATATGGCAAAAATAAAAGGAACGATAGTTGTGAATACAGAGCGGTGCAAGGGTTGTCAGCTTTGTATCGTCGCATGTCCGAAGGATGTAATTGCACTGGCCGAGAAGAGAGTGAATGTGCATGGCTATCCCTACGTGGAGGCAGTGCGCCCGGACGACTGCATCGGCTGTGCGTCGTGTGGCATTGTTTGTCCCGACGGGTGCATCACGGTGTATAAGAAGCGTGTTTAGCATTTAGTGTTTAGTGTTATTGAAATAAAGAAAATGAGTAAAGATAATGTATCTACGTCCCTCCCCCCCAAGGAGAACCAGAGGGGGGGCGCTGAGGTTGTCCTGATGAAAGGCAACGAGGCGATAGCCCATGCGGCCATCCGCTGCGGAGCCGACGGCTACTTCGGCTATCCCATCACTCCGCAGAGCGAGGTCATCGAGACATTGGCCGAGCTGAAGCCCTGGGAGACGACGGGCATGGTGGTGTTGCAGGCTGAGAGCGAGGTGGCCTCTATCAATATGATCTACGGTGGCGCGGGTGCCGGCAAGCGCGTGCTCACGTCGTCGTCGTCGCCGGGCATCGCCTTGATGCAGGAGGGCATCGCCTATATGGCCGGCGCCGAGCTGCCGGGTGTGTTTATCAATGTGCAGCGCGGCGGTCCCGGATTGGGTACCATCCAGCCCTCGCAGAGCGATTATTTTCAGGCCACGCGCGGCGGCGGCAACGGCGACTATAACGTCATCGTGCTTGCGCCGAACTCAGTGCAGGAGATGGCCGATTTCGTGGATTTGGCTTTCGAGCTGGCCTTCAAATATCGCAATCCGGCGATGATTCTGAGCGATGGTGTCATCGGTCAGATGATGGAGAAGGTGGTGCTGCCCCCGCAAAAGCCCCGCCGCACCGAGGAGGAAATCAGGCGAGAGTGCCCCTGGGCAACCATCGGGCGAATGAAAGACCGCCAGCCAAACATCATTACCTCGCTCGAACTGACGTCGGAGGTGATGGAGCAGCGCAACCTGCATCTGCAAGAGAAGTACCGGGAGATACGCGACAAGGAGGTGCGCTATGAGACGCAGCAGATGGGCGATGCCGACTACATGGTTGTGGCGTTTGGTAGCGCGGCCCGCATTGCCGAGAAAGCGATGGAGATGGCACGCGAGGAAGGGCTGAAGGTCGGGCTGTTCCGTCCGATAACCCTCTGGCCGTTCCCCGAGAAAGAGGTGGCCGCTGCGGCAAAGGGCAAGAAAGGTGTGCTTGTGGTGGAGATCAATGCCGGCCAGATGGTCGAGGATGTGCGCCTGGCCGTCAACGGTGCCGGGCGCGTAGAGCACTTCGGTCGCTTAGGCGGTATCGTGCCCGAGCCCGATGAAATTGTTAAAGCTATAAAGGAGAAATTCTAATGGAGAACGGAATATTATCTAAAGAGAATATCGTCTATCAGAAGCCGTCACTGATGAACGACGTGCCGATGCACTATTGCCCGGGCTGCTCGCACGGCGTGGTGCACAAGCTGGTGGCCGAGGTCGTTGAGGAGATGGGCATGGAGGAGAAAACCATCGGCGTAAGCCCTGTCGGTTGTGCCGTCTTTGCCTATAAGTATCTTGATATCGACTGGCAGGAGGCTGCTCACGGACGCGCCCCCGCTGTGGCCACGGCCATCAAGAGACTGTGGCCCGACCGTCTTGTCTTTACCTATCAGGGCGACGGCGATCTGGCCTGCATCGGTACGGCCGAGACCATCCATGCGCTGAACCGAGGCGAGAACATCGCCATCATCTTCATCAACAATGCCATCTACGGCATGACGGGCGGACAGATGGCTCCCACGACGCTCATCGGACAGAAGACCTCGACGTGTCCCTATGGGCGCGACCCGGAGATACATGGCTATCCGCTCAACATCACCGAGCTGGCCGCCAAACTTGACGGCACTTGCTACGTCACCCGTCAGTCGGTGGAGAGTGTGGCTTCAATTCGTCAGGCAAAGAAGGCCATACGCAAGGCGTTTGACCTCTCGATGCAAGGGAAAGGCTCTTCGCTGGTTGAGATTGTATCAACCTGTAACTCAGGCTGGAAGCTCTCTCCAGTTAAAGCAAATGAATGGATGAAGGAACACATGTTTAAAAAATATGTGAAAGGTGATTTGAAAGGAGGCGATCTATGAAAAAAGAAATTATTATATCGGGTTTTGGCGGACAGGGCGTGCTTTCGATGGGAAAAATACTGGCCTATTCGGGACTCATGGAAGACAAGGAGGTGACTTGGATGCCGGCCTATGGTCCTGAGCAGCGCGGCGGCACGGCCAACGTGACCGTCATCGTCAGCGACGACCGCATCTCATCGCCTATTCTCAGCCGCTACGACGTGGCCATCGTGTTGAACCAGCCCTCGCTTGAGAAATTTGAACCGAGAGTGAAGCCAGGCGGCATTCTTATCTATGACGGCTTTGGCATCCTTAACCCGCCTACGCGCACCGACATTACGGTCTATCGCATCGACGCGATGGACAAGGCCGCCGAGATGAAGAACGCCAAGGTGTTCAACATGATTGTGCTGGGCGGTTTGCTGAAGGTCTGCCCGGTGGTCAGCACTGACGGATTGCAAAAGGCACTTTACAAGAGCCTGCCCGAACGGCATCACCAGTTGATACCGCTGAACATGCAGGCCGTAGAGGAAGGAATGAAAATCATAGAGAAACTATAATCGACACGACGCTTATGAAGACAAAGACTATTCTGACATGCCTTGCAGTCCTGCTGTGTAGTATGGTATCGGCGCAGACGGTGACGCAGACCATGTATCTCGACTTCGGTGAGAACAACAACGACAGTCGCGGACACCTCACAACAGGGGGTGATGCCAACGGGCATTATTGGAACAATGTTCATTCCACCAATGGTATCTATATCTATCCGGGCGAAAAGTTCAACATTGTGAATGCCGAGAACCAGGCAACCGGCTACGACGTATTCATCAACGTGCGCTTCACCACAAACGGAATGACGGGCGGCGGTGGTCTGCTGAGTCCCTCGGCCAGTCTGCTCGGTGACCTCGCCGTTGCCACGGCTACGGAAGATTATTGTTTCCTTGAGAGTGCGGCCAGCATCAACCAGCATCACGGCTTTATGACTTTCCGTGGACTCGACCCGCAGAAAGCCTATCGCTTCTATACATTCGGTTCGCGTAATACGACAGAGGAGCGTGCCGGATGGTGGGAATACCGGGGCGAGAATGTGTGGGAAGGCTATCAGCAAATTGCCGGTTCGGGCATCGGAGCCAACAACTATAACGGCAACAACAACAAGATACTTGTTTCCGCCCCCATCTTTCCCGACCGCGACGGGTGCATCCGCATGACGATGAAGAAGTTTCGTGCCGACCGGATGCTCATGCTCAATGCCATGAAGATTGAGGAGTTGAGCGGATTGGAACGCCCCAACCAGTCATATAGACTCAAGCAGAAACTCCTTCTTGACGTGGGCGAGAACAATAACTCGCGCGGTCATCAGACTACGGGTGCCGACAAGAACGGCAACTACTGGAACAATATGGTCAGCGACCCGTCGGGCTCCGACTATATTGTTCCGGTGAGCCGTAGCATCGACCTTGTGAACTCGGCCAACGAGGCTACGGGCTACAAGGCCGTGATGGCAACAGTGATGTACACCAACGGCGGCAGCAACGCGGGTGGTGTGACGAATCCGTCGGATGACTTGGGCGACATGGCCATTGCGACAGCCACCGAAGACTATGTGTGGATTGCGGTCGATGGCAAACGCCAGATTCGATTTACGGGTCTGAACAAGGCCAATGCCTATAAGTTCTATATCTATGGCGCACGCAACATCAACGAATCCCGCCACTCAAAATATACACTTAATGGACAGGACGAATGGACGACCGTATTCCAGACCTCGGGCGTTGATGTCGGTGGGAAGGGCGTGCAGTATAATGTGCGCAATGTGGCCGTGAGCGATTATATGTTCCCCGATGCCAGCGGGAATATCCTGTTCACACTTGAGCGCTACAACAGTTATACGTATGGCCATTTCAATGTCATCAAGATTGAAGAGTATGAGGGCGCAGAACGTCCTGCTGACCCCATACAGCTGCGTCGGTTGACTATTAGTGGTACTGCAACGGAAGGCGGCAACGATTTGGCTTTCAAGCGTGTAGGAACAACGTCGGAGTATGTCGCCTACATGAAACTGCAACCGGGAACGTTCATACTGAAAGCGACGACAACAAGCAGCGAGGCTCTTGTCTTCGGTCAGGGTGATAAGGAAGGCGTGGCCATGATTGACGGCGAGCCGTTTGAAGTGGCCGAGGAGCAGGTTGTCCGCATCTCGTTTAACACAAAGGGCAATCAGTTGACTATACTTCCTCTTGAACTTTACGTCAAGGGCAACATCGTGAAAGACGGCACGAAGGTGGAATATGCCGGCAATGGCGTATGGAGCTCGGAGGTAGATATGAACTACGGCAGCGTGTTCCTCTTTTCTGACAAGTATTTCTATTTTGCTTTCAACAACGATGACCAGCTGGCCGTGAAGCGGCGCACGGGCAGTCGCGTTTCTGTGGCCATGCCGTCGGAAGGTTACGAATGTGAGAATATCCGGTTGAACCGTGGCACCTATACGCTGACACTCGACATGCGCAAGAGCACATGGAGCATTGACGCGCCGATAGACGAAAACAAGATATCGGCTTTCGGGTCGTCGGTCTGCAACGGACAGGGCGCCACCAATAATCAGGGGTATGCTTATAAATATGGCCTACAACTTGATAACCGGTTTAAGAACAATTTAAGCGGATATCCGTTTACTGTCTCTGGAGTCTCAATAGGCGGAAACACGACGGTCAACCTGCTTAACCGCTACGACGAGATGCTGCATGACTTCGGCCGCTATGTCATCTTCGGACTTTCACTTGGCAATGAGGGCATTCACGGAGCCAGCAACCAGCAGGCCGTCTTCAACCAGTGGCGTGACAATATGTTGAACTTGATAAAGAAGGCTCGCACCGACGGGAAGATTCCCGTTGTGATGAACAACTACACACGTGCCGACTTCACCGAGAGCGATTATTACTATGTGAAGCAGCTCAACCTGCTCATTCATGAGTGGGATGTGGCATCGGTGAACACGCTTGGCGCTATTGACGATGGTGCCGGTCACTGGGCTGACGGCTATAAACAAGACGATTACCATCCAACTACCGCAGGCCATTTAGAGTTCATGTATGCCATGCCGCCCAGCCTTTTCGATGCTTTGGCAAAAGAGAAACCGCAACCTGTTCGTGACCAGACAAAGACCCTCACGTTGAGCAATAAGGGTTTCATTGAGTTTGCTCCCGAAAACGCTACCACACGTCAGGCCGTTCCCGTTCATCCGTTTACTGTGGCTGTCCGGGTGAAGGGCGGCGATGCCGGTACGCTGATGAAAATGAAAGTCGGCTCCAAGTATGCTACTCTCGTTGTAGGTGAGGATGGTAAATTGACGTTTACCACGGCTACAGGTAAGATCATCGAGGGTGCTACTGCCATCAACGACGATGAGTGGCATACCATAACGCTCACCCAATACTATGCCCAAGACAGGATTATTCTCTATGTGGATAATGCTGTTCAGGGTGAAATCAACTACAAGAGCGACAATGTGCATAAGCGTTTTGTGCCTCAGCAGTTCATCGTTGGCGACGACGAAAACGACGTAAGCCGGGTTTACAGCGAGCTTTTCTTCTGGCGTTCAGGTTTTACCCCCGAGGAAGTGGCAGCTTTGAATAAAGGAAAGATGCTTAAGTCGAGTCTTGAAATCTATTCTCCGCTGTCCGACGATATGGGCGAAGAGGTGGAAAACTTAGCGCAGAGCATGAACACGGCCAAATACACCAAGGGAGTGGTGGATGCCATCGCGGCGATTAAAAGTGACGACGCAGTTATGTCGGCAAATACATACACGGTTTCCGGCACGCTGGCAGGGAAGAACTATAAGGGTATTGTCATCAGGCAAGATCATAAGAAAGTGCTGCGGCAGTAAGTACAAAAGCCAGCTCAACGAGCCGTGCCACCATGCTCAGGCAGTGGGCATTGTAGCCTTTCAGCCGGTTCCACATCAATAGAAACAGGAAATACATCACCAGACAAGGCACGAAGACCAGCAGGTCCCATCGTGCCTTTGTCATGTATAGCATGACGGCAAGCGGCACAATGCCTTGGAGGAAAAGGAAGATACCTGTTTTTACATCCGGTTTGCGGAATGCCGCCTCCATGTCGTCTTCAGTAGCTGTCCAGACGTATGGGAGCATCTGCACCAGTTGGCTTGCCACCATCTTAGAATAAGGCTCTGCGGCGAATATGGTCAGGGCAGACATTAGTGGCGGGAGCATACACAGTCCTATGAACAGCAATATCAGATAGACAAGCAGGGTGAAGGCTCCCATGATTCCTAACCGGGGCGAGCGTTGCCGGTCTATTATCTCCGAGGGTGTCTTGCCGTGGAAGAAAGCATCGGCACATCGGCGCAGGCTGTCTTCGTGTCTTCCTCTGGTCATCAATATGCGCAGAACGATGGCTACTCCTACGGCAATGGGCATGGGTGCGTAGGCGGAACCGAAGTAGATGACGGCAGCCGTGATGCCTCCGATGAGCCACCCCGTGATAGGCCAGAAGGCGATGCTGCGACGGTGAATATGGCTGTTAATGGGTATTTTCATGTGTGCAAAAGTAATTAAATATCACTTAACATCGAAAAAAATGCTGAAAAATTTGGAGGTTTCGGGAAAATTTCTTTATTTTGCACACTGGTTAGAAAGAATATTATTAACATTAATAGATTTTTTAATTTTAAACGTATGAAAAAATTAGTTTTACTCTTTGCTGCCGCTACCATGGCAGTGTCGGTTTCTGCACAGACTGTGCAGGAAAGTAAAAACTTTGACAACATCTACGTTGGCATCAACGGTGGTGTTGCCACTAAGACAACCGGTCACAAGTGGCTGAGCGATCTCGACCCGAACTTTGGCGTTCGCATCGGTCGTTATTTCACTCCGGTATTCGGTCTGGCTATTGAGGGCAATGGCTATTTCTCCAACAAGCCTTATGTCAGCAACAAGACTGCTTTCCGTGCTGTAAACACTCAGCTCCTCGGTACCGTTAACCTGAGCAACTGGCTCGGTGGCTATCAGGGTGAGCCCCGCGCATTTGAGGTGAGCGCACTCTATGGTCTTGGCTGGTTCCACACGTTCGGACATCCGTCACACTATCGTGCAAACCGCATGTCTTCGAAAGCTGGTCTCGACTTCGCTTTCAACTTCGGTTCTGCAAAGCAGTGGCAGATCTACATTGAGCCGTCTATGAACTGGCTGTTCCTCGGCAAGACTGGTGTTGGTCAGGGTAGTGAGGATGTTGCTGATCCCGCACTCCGTGCTCGCAACGACCAGCCTGCTTACGACATCAAGAACTCGTTTGTACAGCTCAATGCAGGTTTAGTTTACAAGTTCAAGAACTCCAATGGTACTCATAACTTCACCATCGTTCGTCCTTACGACCAGGCTGAGGTTGACCGTCTGAACGCTGAGATTAACCGTCTCCAGAGCGAGCTGGCTAAGAAGCCGAAGGAAGTTGTCAAGGAAGTCATCAAGGAAGTCAAGGTTGGTGGTGAAGTCAAGACCGTTAAGGTTGAAGACCTCGTATTCGTTACCTTCGCACAGGGCAAGTCTGTCCTCACCAAGGAAGCCAAGGTTGCTCTCGACGGCGTGAAGAGTGGTGCTCACGTACAGATTGTAGGTACTGCTTCTCCCGAGGGTTCTGCTGAGCTCAACCAGCGTCTGTCGCAGGCTCGTGCCGATGTTGTTGCCGACTACCTCCGCGCTCGTGGCGTTGTTGTTGACGAGGCTACTGGTAAGGGCGTTCAGGGTACTACCTCGAACCGTCTGGCCATTGTCTATGTAAAGTAATCAAAGCCTCATAGGTGTATAACTTTGACAAAAAATCAGTTCCCGGTGCCTGTCACAGGCATCGGGATTTTTTAGAGCTCGTAAGCAATCACTAAACGCTAAACACTAAACAAACATGAAGCATCAATTACGCAGCAGCGTCTGTACTGAAGGCCGCCGCATGGCCGGTGCCCGTGCCCTTTGGGTGGCGACGGGCATGAAGCGTGAGCAGTTTGGCAAGCCTATCATTGCCATAGTCAATTCTTTTACTCAGTTCGTCCCGGGACACACCCATCTGCACGAGATAGGCCAGATTGTGCGCGAGGAGATTGAGCGTATGGGCTGCTATGCGGCTGAGTTCAACACGATTGCCATCGACGACGGCATCGCCATGGGGCACGACGGAATGCTCTACTCCCTGCCCAGTCGCGACATCATCGCCGACTCGGTGGAGTACATGGTGAATGCCCATAAGGCCGATGCGATGATTTGCATCTCCAACTGCGACAAGGTCACGCCCGGTATGCTCATGGCAGCCATGCGGCTGAACATTCCGGCCATCTTCTGTTCGGGCGGGCCGATGGAGGCCGGCCGTTGGCGTGGTGAGAACGCCGACCTCATCACGGCCATGGTGAAGGGTGCCGACCCCTCGGTCAGCGATGAGGAAATAGCCGAGTTAGAGCAGTGCGCCTGTCCGGGCTGTGGCTCGTGCAGTGGAATGTTCACGGCCAACTCCATGAACTCGCTCACCGAGGCCATCGGACTTGCCCTGCCTGGCAATGGAACGGTGTTGGCCACGCACGTGAAGCGTGTGGAGCTGTTCCGCAAGGCAGCGCAGCAAATCGTGAAGAATGCGCTGGCTTACTATGAGCAGGGCGACGAGAACGTGCTGCCGCGCAGCATTGCCAGGCGCGAGGCCTTCCTCAATGCCATGTCGCTCGACATCGCCATGGGCGGATCTACCAATACCATTCTCCACCTCTTGGCCATAGCACAGGAGGCCGGGGTGGACTTCACGATGAAAGATATTGACGCATTGAGCCGGAAAGTGCCTTGCCTTTGCAAACTCGCCCCGAACACACAGAAGTACAGTGTACAGGAGTGCAACCGTGCTGGCGGCATCCTCGGCATCATGAACGAGTTGTCGAAAGGCGGACTCATCGATGAAGATAGCCGCCGCGTAGATGGCATGACGGTTGGCGAGGCTATGAAGAAGTATGATATCACAGTCAACGCTAATGCTAACCCCTCTCCCTTCGGGGGGAGGTTGGGAGGGGGCTTTTATTTCTCTGCTCCCGGCAACCGCTTCTCCACGAAGATGGGGTCGCAGAATGCGTACTACGACTCACTCGACACCGACCGCGCCAACGGCTGCATCCGCGACATCGAACATGCCTATACGAAGGACGGCGGACTGGCCGTGCTCTTCGGCAACATTGCTCAGGACGGCTGCGTGGTGAAAACTGCCGGAGTGGATGAGGAGCTGTGGCATTTCCGTGGACCGGCCGTCGTGTTCGACTCGCAGGAAGACGCCTGTGAGGGCATCCTTGGCGGACGGGTGAAGGCCGGCGACTGCGTGGTCATCACCCACGAGGGACCGAAGGGCGGCCCGGGTATGCAGGAGATGCTCTACCCGACGAGCTACATCAAGTCGATGCACCTCGGTAAGGAGTGCGCACTCATCACCGACGGGCGGTTCTCCGGCGGTACGAGCGGACTCTCCATCGGTCATATCTCGCCCGAGGCAGCCGCAGGCGGAGCCATCGGAAAGATTAAGGACGGCGACATCATCGAGATTGACATCCCCTCGCGCAGCATCAACGTGCTGCTCAGCGACGAGGAGCTTGCCGCCCGCGAGCAGCAGCCCCTGCACCGCAACCGACCGGTGTCGAAAGCTCTCCGTGCCTATGCGCAGAGCGTGTCGAGTGCCGACAAAGGCGGCGTGCGCGTCATTGAATAGCCTTTCTTCATTCAAAGACGGTCTTTCGTGTCATGAAAGACCGTCTTTTATAAAGTAAAAGTATATATATTACCCGGTAATATATATACTTTTACTGAGTAATATATATACTATTACTCGGTAATATATATATTATTACTTTGTGAAAGTTTATCTTTCGCGTCGCGAAAGATAAACTTTCATATTATAGGAAACATCTAATTGCATAAGGTTGCTGAAAGATTGTTTGGAAATTGTTGCTGATTTCGGCTAAATTTTGTAATTTTGCAACCGTTCTAAGGTAAAAGATTTTGAAATGAAAGAAATCGTGACAGGGAGCGAGGCTTTGATGCGTGCTTTGCAGTACGAAGGTGTGAAGACTATCTTCGGCTATCCGGGCGGTGCCATCATGCCGGTGTTCGACGCGCTTTACGACTATACGGTCTCCTCCAAACCTCCCCGTGGGGCGGCTGCGCGCACGGAATCTTCCCCTTCGGGGGACAAGAAGGGAGCTTTCCGCCACATTCTCGTGCGCCACGAGCAGGCTGCCACCCATGCGGCGCAGGGCTATGCGCGGGTGAGCGGCGAGGTGGGTGTCTGTCTGGTGACGAGCGGCCCGGGAGCAACGAATACGCTCACGGGTGTGGCCGACGCGATGATGGACTCCACGCCCATTGTGGTCATCTGCGGGCAGGTGAGCACGGCCGCGCTGGGTACAGACGCTTTTCAGGAGGTTGACCTTGTGGGTGTGGCGCAGCCCATCTCGAAGTGGGCCTATCAGATACGTCGCCCCGAGGATGTGGCATGGGCCGTGAGCCGTGCTTTCTATATTGCGCGCAGCGGCCGGCCCGGTCCTGTGGTGCTCGACTTTCCGAAGAATGCCCAGACGCATGAGTGCGAGTGGGAGCCGCAGCGGGTGACCAGTGTGCGCAGCTATGTGCCTTATCCCTCGCCCGATATGGCTGCTGTGCGCGAGGCTGCCGACCTCATCAACCATGCCGAGCGTCCGCTGGCCTTGGTCGGACAGGGTGTGGAGCTTGGCGGTGCCCAGCAGGAGCTTCTCGCCTTTCTTGAGAAAGCCGACATTCCCGCCGCCTGTACGATGCTTGGTCTCTCGGCATTGTCTTCCAACCATCCGCTGAACGTGGGAATGCTGGGAATGCACGGCAGCTATGCGCCCAACATGCTGACGCAGCAGTGCGACGTGCTCATCGCCGTCGGTATGCGCTTCAGCGACCGTGTGACAGGTCTGCCTTCCACGTACGCGAGTCAGGCCAAGATCATCCACTTGGATGTCGATCCTGCCGAGATTAACAAGAACATCATGAGCGACGTTGCTGTGGTGGCCGACTGCAAGGAGTCACTGCCCGCCATCACGGCATTGTTGGAGCAGCGCAGGCATACCGAATGGCGTGAAGCCTTTACACCTTATTATAATATGGAGCGCGAGCAGGTGATCGAGCCGGCCATTCATCCCGTCGGCGGACCGCTGCTGATGGGCGAGGTGGTCAATGCTGTTGCCGAGGCGACACGGGGCGAGGCCGTGCTGGTGACCGACGTGGGGCAGAACCAGATGTTTGCCTGCCGTTATTTCAAGTACAACCATCCGCGCAGCATTGTCACCAGTGGCGGCTTGGGCACAATGGGCTTCGGATTGCCCGCAGCCGTCGGTGCCACGTTTGGGCGACCCGACCGAACAGTATGCCTCTTCATGGGCGACGGCGGTTTCCAGATGAGCATTCAGGAGCTGGGTACCATTATGGAACAGCAGGTTCCCGTGAAGATGATACTGCTGAACAACAACTATCTCGGCAACGTGCGCCAGTGGCAGGACATGTTCTTCGACGGCCGCCGTTCGTTCACGCGGATGATGAACCCGCGCTATCAGCATATCGCCGAGGGCTATGGCATACCATACGCCGTTTGTGTCGGGCACGATGAACTGTCGGCAAAGGTCGGACAGATGCTCGCAGCCGAGGGGCCGTTCCTCCTTGAGTGCGCCGTGCGTGAGGAAGACGATGTGCTGCCGATGACACCACCAGGGAAGCGTGTTGACGAGATGATGCTGGAAATAGCGTATTAGTATTTAGTGAAAATGGAGAAGAAATTATATACATTATTGGTCTATTCCGAGAACATTGCCGGTATCCTCAATCAGATTACGGCAGTGTTCACCCGTCGGCAGGTGAACATCGAGAGCCTGAACGTGTCGGCCTCAAGCATCGAGGGCATCCACAAATATACCATCACGGCATGGAGCGACGAGGAGCAAATCATCAAGATTACGAAGCAGATAGAGAAGAAAATCGACGTGGTGAAAGCCGATTATTTTGTCAATGAGCAACTCTTCATTCACGAGGTTGCCCTTTTCAAAATCTCCACGCCCGTATTGCTTGAGAATCCCGAGGTCTCGCGAACAATCCGCCGTCACGATGCCCGCATGATGGA
>JAFRZC010000159.1 GCA_017442765.1 Prevotella sp.
AAGAGGTACATAATTCGGCATTTCTTATATCGTTCTTATATCGTTCTCATATACTTCTCATATACTTCTTATATAGGTGATATAAGAAGTATATGAGAAGTATATAGGAACTATATGAGAAGGGCCGAATCGGGTGGGTGTCGGGTGGGGTGCGGAGGGGGTCGGGAATAATTATCAACAATTTTGAGTTGAGAACTTTATTTGGCCATGTTGAGGAATGGGTGTATCTTTGCAGCGTGAAGAGGACGAGGTGCGAGCGAGCCAAGTACTTTGACATGAACATTTTGCCATGGTTTCCGACCCTGTGAGGGCGGACCAAGAGGGAACCGCGTGAGAATCGCGGGCTGTCGCGCAACTGTGAGACCCGATTGTCGTCGGCAACGGTAAGCCATTGGGGCCCAGGGCCCTGAGAAGGCATGCCGACGGAGGGAAAGCCAGGAGACCTGCCATGAGCAAGTACGGAACCATGCCCCTTTCGCGTCAAAAGGCGGCCGTCGACCACCATCATGCCTGTCGGCCTCCTTTTGCGCATAGTTTTTAGTTGAGTATATATAAATTGAAACACATATTATAACAAGCAGCACAATGGAGACCAACACCACCAGTTTCACCATCACCAAACGCGACGGGAAGACTGAACGCTTCTCGCTGGACAAGATTATGAACGCCATCATCAAGGCGTTCAACGCCCTGGGCGAGCCCATCGACTTGGGCCGGCTGTCGAAAATCCTCGCACGACTCGACATCCACAACGGCATCACCGTCGAGGAAATCCAGAACCAGGTCGAGGTGGCCCTCATGCAGGAAGGCTACTACAACGTGGCCAAGAGCTTCATCCTCTACCGCCAGCAGCACACCGAGGACCGCGAGACGATGGAGAAACTGCGCTTCCTGGCCGACTATGTCGACGCCGCCAACGCCGCCACAGGCTCCAAATACGACGCCAACGCCAACGTGGAGAACAAGAACATCGCCACGCTTATCGGCGAGTTGCCCAAGAGCGGCTTCATCCGCCTCAACCGCCGCCTGCTGACCGACCGTATCAAGAGCATGTACGGCAAGGAGCTGGCCGACCGCTACATCGACCTGCTGACGCACCATTTCATCTACAAGAACGACGAGACCTCCCTCGCCAACTACTGCGCCTCCATCACCATGTACCCCTGGCTGCTGGGCGGCACCACCTCCATCGGAGGCAACTCCACGGCCCCCACCAACCTCAAGAGCTACTGCGGCGGATTCATCAACATGGTCTTCATGGTCTCCTCCATGCTGAGCGGCGCCTGCGCCACGCCCGAGTTCCTGATGTACCTCAACTACTTCATCCAGAAGGACTACGGCAAGGACTACTGGAAGGAGCCCGACCGCGTGGTCGACCTCTCGCTGCGCCAAAAGACGATGGACAAGGTCATCACCGACTGCTTCGAGCAGATTGTCTACTCCCTCAACCAGCCCACCGGCGCGCGCAACTACCAGTCGGTGTTCTGGAACATAGCCTATTACGACAAACCCTATTTCGAGAGCATCTTCGGCGAGTTCCGTTTCCCCGACGGCTCGGAACCCGACTGGGACGGCCTCTGCTGGCTGCAGAAGCGTTTCATGCGCTGGTTCAACGAGGAGCGCACCAAGACCGTGCTCACCTTCCCCGTCGAAACCATGGCCCTGCTCTACGACAAGGACGGCAACTTCGTCGACCAGGACATGGCCTCCTTCACCGCCGAGATGTACGCCGAAGGCCATTCCTTCTTCACCTATATCTCCGACAACGCCGACTCGCTGAGTTCCTGCTGCCGCCTGCGCAACGAGATCACCGACAACGGCTTCAGCTACACCCTCGGCGCCGGCGGCGTCTCCACGGGTTCCAAGTCCGTGCTCACCATCAACCTCAACCGCTGCATCCAGTATGCCGTCAACAACGGCTTGGACTACCGCGACTTCCTGCTGGACATCATCGACCTCTGCCACAAGGTGCAGCTGGCCTATAACGAGAACCTCAAGGACCTGCAGGCCCACGGCATGCTGCCGCTCTTCGACGCTGGCTATATCAACATCGCCCGCCAGTACCTCACCATCGGCGTCAACGGCCTCGTGGAGGCCGCCGAGTTCATGGGCATCCCCATCACGGACAACCCCCAGTACCGCGAGTTCGTGCAGACGGTCCTCGGCCTGGTGGAGAAGAAGAACAAGGAGTACCGCACCAAGGAGGTGATGTTCAACTGCGAGATGATTCCCGCTGAGAACGTGGGCGTCAAGCACGCCAAATGGGACCGCGAGGACGGCTACTTCGTGCCGCGCGACTGCTACAATAGCTACTTCTACATCGTCGAGGACACCTCGCTCACCGTGCTCGACAAGTTCCGCCTCCATGGCGCCCCCTACATCGAGCACCTCACCGGCGGCTCGGCCCTGCATTGCAACCTCGAGGAGCACCTGACGCAGGAGCAGTACATGCAGCTGCTGAAGGTGGCCGCCAAGGAAGGCTGCAACTATTTCACCTTCAACATTCCCAACACCATCTGCAACGACTGCGGCCACATCGACAAACGCTACCTCAAGGAGTGCCCCCATTGCCATTCCAAGAATGTCGACTACCTGACCCGCGTCATCGGCTACCTGCGCCGTGTCTCCAACTTCAGCCAGCCCCGCCAGCAGGAGGCCGCCCGCCGCTACTACGCCACGATGAAATAAAGAAACAGGCCTCACCCCTGCCCCCTCTCCAAAGGAGAGGGGAACGAAAACACCAATGAAACGCCGGTGCCCCGCCGGCAATGAACAGTAAAGAACAAATGCTTAAGTACGTCGATACAGATATTGTCTTTCAGGAGATTCCCGACGAGGTGACGCTGGCCGTCAACCTCTCGGGATGCCCCTGCCGCTGCCCGGGATGCCACTCCAAGCACCTCTGGGGCGACACGGGCGAACCCCTGACCGACGAGGCTATCGACTGCCTGCTCTCGCGCCAGCCCGCCGGCGTCAGCTGTGTGGCCCTGATGGGCGGCGACGCCTCGCCGGCGGAGGTCGACGCCATCGCCTCGCGCCTCAAGCAGCGCCATCCAGGCATCAAAACAGCCTGGTACAGCGGCCGTTCGATCCTCTCCAAGGAGGTGAACCTCGACAACCTCGACTATGTAAAACTCGGTCCCTACCTGGCCCACCTGGGCCCCCTGAAGTCGCCCAATACCAACCAGCGCCTCTACCTCGTCCAGCACCGCCGCAACACCGAACCCGGCAACATCCTCATGGATCTCACCCCCCGTTTCTGGCGCAACAAGACCCCCTGAACAGGCCTCACCCCTAACCCCTCTCCCAAGGAGAACAGGCCTCACCCCTCTCCCAAGGAGAGCCGGCCTCACCCCTAACCCCTCTCCAAAGGAGAAGACAGGCCTCACCCCTAACCCCTCTCCAAAGGAGAAGACAGGCCTCACCCCTAACCCCTCTCCCAAAGAGAGGGGAATTTGCGTCAGCCCGTTGTCTTTCGTTGTCTCTGTTGTCTTTAAGAAAAAAAACGCCACCCGTTGTCGTCAAGACCGGGGATAATACTCATCGAAAGTGTGGTCGTCATAGAACATCAGGATCTTCACCAACCGCCGACCCGCACTTTCCGCCGCAGCCAGATCCCTTTTCCCCGTCTGTAGAGACGCGACATGTCGCATCTCCCCGCCAGCCCGCTGCGTCTCTACACCTGCCCGATGCGTCTCACCGCCAGCCTGCTGCGTCTCAACATCGACATGTGGACTCTCCATTACAAGGTCCCCCTCCTGTAGAGACGAGCCATGCCCCGCCTCCGAAACAAAATCCCCCTCCTGTAGAGACGCAGCGTGCTGCGTCTCCCTGTCAACCGTCCCCGTCTCCACCGCCCCCTGCGTCGCCTCCGTCACAGAAAACAACGTCGGCTCCACGCCATCCATTCCCCTCTCCTTGGGAGAGGGGTCAGGGGTGAGGCTTTTGGGGTCAGGGGTGAGGCCCATATACATCTCCCCGCGTCCCAGCAGCAGCCAGTTGGCATCGATCTCCGGGTAGCGGCGCACCACCTTGTTGACGAACTCCAAACTGGGGTTATTGCGCCCGCTCATGATGTGCGACATTCCGGAGGGCTGGATGCCTATCTCCTCCGCAAACTGTCTTGCGGTGATATTTTTGGCCTTTAATATCAGATTTATCCTGTTTATCATAATCTTACAATTGTAACACGTAACATTTTCAGTTTACAAAATTACACATAGTTTTTGGCACTACAAAACGCAATTAACATTTTTACAAACGTAAACAACGCGACATAAACAACCAATACTTTAAACAAAATATATTTAAACACTAAAATACAATAGTTTAACAATTATAAACAAACATATTTCAACCAACAAATAAATATACTTAAAACATACAATCATTACTTTAAATAAAGTATTTTAAAACACTGATTATTAGTTATTGCAATATACAAATATAGTAAATTAAAGAATAAATCAACAATAATACAATTTACATCTGTAATTACAATTGTAAACATGTGAATTTAATTCAAATTTACAACTTTCATCGCCCTGGGCAACGGAGCAATGTACACAAATGTAAACACTGGAAAATCGACCCTAATGGCCTATCTCCCCCTCCGACTGCCCGGACGTACAGATTGACGAGAAAGTCGCTCAGCGGTGCCAAAAACGCGTTTTTCATTTTTCATGTTTCAACGGCGAATAATTCAAATTTTGCCAATGAACCGAGGGGCAAATCTCGACGAATGGGCTGCCACCATTCACCCCTGCCCTACCCTACTTTGGACTTACCCACACCTCCTGTTGGCGTCTTTCTGTCGCTATGCCCTGACGCCAGCACACAAGTAGTACCCAACACCATGACAACAAGCAGCCAACTCCGTTCTGGTTTCGGTTGAGTTTCGGTCGAGTTTCGGTCTACCATCGGTATCCATAGTATCAACAAGCCACACCAGGAGACACTCGATCGCCAAGAGTTGCGGGTGTGGATCATGGCGTATTCCCCTACCGAAACTGACTTGCGCCCGCCCGTATATGATTTTGTTTTGGCTGATTCAGAAAAAATTCGTATCTTTGCATCGTGAAAAAAAATAGAATTTCTACAACCGCAACAACATAAAACAGAGAAATAAGAACAAAGAGAATATAACGACATAGTGTAAAGCGTTTCTGCTTTCCTACTTATAAAAATATGGCAAACAAAATAATCGTACAAGATACACCAATTACGGTAATTAAACAGGGGGCTGAGGATTATATCTGCTTGACAGATATGCTACAAGCGAAAGATGGTGACTTCTTTGTCACCGACTGGCTGCGTAATCGTAATACATTGGAATACATAGGCATATGGGAGAAGGTGTACAATCCCGATTTTAATTATGGCGAATTCGCCACAATTAGAAGTCAGGCCGGACTCAATCGGTTCAAGATTAGCGTCAAAGAGTTCGTTGCCCGGACCAACGCCATTAGTCTTCAGGCCAAAGCAGGACGATATGGTGGCACCTATGCCCACAAGGATATCGCATTCGAGTTTGCCATGTGGATTAGTCCTGAGTTCAAAATTTTCATCGTCAAGGAGTTCCAACGCCTGAAGGAAGAGGAACAGAAAGCTATCGGCTGGAACGCCAAACGCGAGCTCTCGAAGATCAACTATCATATCCACACCGATGCCGTTCGTGCCAACCTTGTGCCTGACGAGGTGGATGCCTACCACAGTTCGCTCATCTATGCCGAGGAAGCCGATGTGTTGAATGTTGCCTTGTTTGGAATCACGGCCAAAGAGTGGCGCGATGCCAATCCCGACAAGAAAGGCAATATGCGCGACTATGCGACTATCAATCAGCTCATCTGCCTCTCCAACCTTGAAAATATCAACGCTGTTTTTATCAGCGACGGCATCGCGCAGCGCGAGCGGTTGAAGCGCTTGAACCAGATAGCCATCAAGCAGATGAGTGTCCTGGAGGAGGTAGACAATCGGAAACTGTTAAAATAACATCGCAAAATAACGAAATAGTTTTGTATCTTTGCAGCACGAAACAAATAAAAAACAAATAACAAAAACAATAGTAAAAGTAAGAAACAGAATAGAATAAAGAGAATATAACAACATAATATAAAGCGTTTTTGCTTTGCTTTGTACGTGGAAATCGCCAAATTTCAAACTGTACTACAAAAGAAAGCAGAACGCTCACGGGTATCCGTGGGCTTTCTTAATTGTAGTACAGGCTTTGGCGAGCCTCCACGTACAAAGAGAGTTTCACGGATAACTTTTTTATGATACTCTGAAAGGCAAAGCGCTATTAACGCCAAGCCTTATGAGCACCAAGTTTTTCAACAATATCGATGCGACGCTGCTGGACAAGTTTCACGGCATCGCCTCCGCAATGGCCAACTTCGACATCTTCCATGCCGTGGTTGGCTATTTTCGTTCTTCGGGATATTTCAAACTGCGCCGGGAGCTGGACTCTACGCAGGAAATCAAAATCCTTGTCGGCATCAATAACGACAACCTCTTCCGCCAGGCACAGGCTGCGGGCAAGATATTCTTCGGCGCCCGCGAGGCGTCGCTGGAGCAGTACTGCGACGACTTCCTGCGCGATGTGCGCCAGTCGGACTATAGTGGCGAGGTGGATGAGGGCATCCGTCAGTTCTGCGAGGACATCGCCTCCAAACGACTCGAGATGCGCATCCATCCCACCCGCGACCTCCACGCCAAGTTCTACCTCTGTCTGCCACAGCAGCACAGCGAACACAGCGACGGCTGGGTCATTATGGGCAGCAGCAACATCAGCGACCAAGGGCTCGGCGCCACCGAGCCACCGCGCTACGAACTCAACGTGGCGATGAAAGACTACGACGATGTGGCCTACTGCGAGGCGGAGTTCCAACGGCTGTGGGCCGAGGCATTGCCCATCACTTTCGCCGACGTGGAACATATGATGGGCAAGACGCACCTCGCTCCCGACGCTCAGCAGCCTACGCCTTACGAGCTTTATATGCGGATGCTCATCGACCATTTCGGCACCCAGGTGGAGGACGACTTCGTGCCGCTGCTGCCCGAGGGATATTCCGACCTTACCTACCAGCGCGATGCCGTGGTGCAGGGCTACGACATTATGCTGCGCCACAACGGATGTTTCATCGCCGACGTGGTAGGCCTGGGCAAGACGGTGGTGGCCGCTATGATTGCCCAACGCTTCATCGCCGCAAACGGCGACAACACCCGCATCCTCGTCATCTACCCTCCTTCCGTGCAGAGCAACTGGACCGATACCTTCGACGACTTCCGCATCAAGAACAAATACACGCGCTTCATCACCAACGGCTGCCTCGACAAAATTATCGACGGCAACAACTACGACACGCCGCCCTACTATGACCTCGTCATCGTCGATGAGGCTCACAACTTCCGCCACGACAGCAATTCGGGCTACGATCTGCTGCAACGCATCACCAAGTCGCCCCGTCTGAACAAGGGCAACATCAAGGGAGGCAAGAAGGTGCTACTACTCTCGGCCACACCACTCAACAACACACCCGAGGACATCAAGAATCAGTTGCTGCTGTTTCAGGACACCGCCCGCTGCACGCTGGACGGCGTGAGCAATATCGCCGACACCTTCGCTCCGTGGATCAAGGAGTTCAAGAGCCTGATGTCGCAACGCCGTGTGCTCACGCCCGAGATGCTGAC
>JAFRZC010000160.1 GCA_017442765.1 Prevotella sp.
TCATCTCCTTCCGCGCTCCCTACCGCCGGCTGCCCATCCTTGAGGCCATCAAGGAGAAGACGGGCTTCGACTGTGAGGGCAGGACGGAGGAGGAGATTCGCGCGTTCTGCCTGTCGAAAGGGATGGACGTTGACGAGACGATGGGCAAGGGCAAGCTCATCGACGAGCTCTTCGGCGAGTTCTGCGAGGGCTCGTTCATCCAGCCGACGTTCATCACCGACTATCCTGTGGAGATGTCGCCGCTGACGAAGATGCACCGCTCGAAGCCCGGGCTGACGGAGCGTTTCGAGCTGATGGTGAACGGCAAGGAGGTGGCCAACGCCTACTCGGAGCTGAACGACCCGATAGACCAGGAGGAGCGCTTCGTGGAGCAGATGCGGCTGGCCGACAAGGGCGACGACGAGGCGATGATCATCGACCACGACTTCCTGCGCGCACTGCAATATGGCATGCCGCCGACCTCGGGCATCGGCATCGGCATCGACCGCCTCGTGATGCTGATGACGGGTAAGTTCGCCATCGGAGAAATTATGTTCTTCCCCCAGATGAAGCCGGAGAAGAAGATTCCGCAGAGCAGCATCCAGGAATGGGCCGCCATCGGCGTGCCGGAGCCATGGGTGTATGTGCTGCGCAAGGCAGGGTTCAACCTCGTCGGCGACATCAAAGACGAGAAGGCCCAGGGGCTGCAACAGAAGATCGGCGAGATCAACAAGAAGTATAAGCTGGGTTACGAGAAGCCCAGCCTGACAGAAGTACAGGAGTGGATAGAGAAAGCAGGAGTTAAGGAGTTATAGAAGTTAAGGAGTTAAGACGATAGAAGAAGTGAGCGGGTTACTAAATGCATATTGCAAGGGAATTCTGGCAAATAACTTCCCAAAAGACGAAGTAACGTCTTAACTCCTTAACTACTTTAACTCCTTAACTACTAATAGAGAAATATGTCTAAGATAGCGATTATCGGTGGAGGCAGCTGGGCTACGGCCATAGCGAAGATTGTGGTGCAGCACACGCATCACATCGGCTGGTATATGCGACGCGACGACCGCATAGAGGACTTCAAGCGTCTGAGCCACAACCCCGCCTATCTGACCAGCGTACACTTCGACACAAGGGAGATTTATTTCTCGTCGGACCTTAACCGCATCGTCGAGGCCTACGACACATTGGTGTTCGTCACACCGTCGCCCTATCTGAAAAGCCATCTGAAGAAACTCAAGACACGCCTGCGCGACAAGTTCATCGTCACGGCCATCAAGGGCATCGTGCCCGACGAGAACCTCGCCTGCTCGGAGTATTTCCATCGGGTCTATGACGTGCCGTTCGACAACCTGGCCGTCATCGGCGGCCCCTCGCATGCCGAGGAGGTGGCCCTGGAACGCCTCTCCTACCTCACCGTCGGCTGCACCGACCTTACAAAGGCACAGGCTTTTGCCGACGTGCTCAGCTCAGACTATATCAAGACGAAAATCTCTGCCGACGTCATCGGCATCGAGTATTCGTCGGTACTGAAGAATGTCTATGCCATTGCCGCCGGCATCTGCTCGGGACTGAAATACGGCGACAACTTCCAAGCCGTGCTCATGGCTAACGCCGTACAGGAGATGTCTCGTTTCCTTCAAGCCATACAGCCGCAGGAGCGCAATGTCTATGACTCGGTCTATCTGGGCGACCTGCTCGTGACAGGTTATTCGAACTTCTCGCGCAACCGCACCTTCGGCACGATGATAGGCAAAGGCTACTCCGTGAAATCGGCACAGATAGAGATGGAGATGATTGCCGAGGGCTACTTCGGCACAAAGTGCATGAAGGAGATCAACCGTCGCCTGCACGTGAACATGCCTATCCTCGACGCGGTCTATAACATGCTCTACGAGCGCATCAGCCCGCAAATAGAGATCAAACTCCTCACCGACTCGTTCAGATAAACACCCGCCCATGAGCACAGGATACATCCCCCCGTTCACCATCACAGACGAGATCAATGGTCTGACAGCTGATATTGCAGAAAGAATTGGACAGCTGACCATTGAACTGGGCAAAAACATGCCCATGCCTCAACTGCGCAAACAAAACCGTATCAAGACTATCCAGGCTTCACTCGCCATTGAGAACAACTCGCTCTCAATAGAGCAAGTGACTGCCATTCTGGAAGGGAAGCGAGTGTTGGGGGCACCAAATGAAATCAAGGAGGTGAAAAATGCCATTGATGCCTATGAACTGCTCATGCAGCTAAATCCTTATAAAGAAAAAGACATGCTAAAAGCACATCGACTCATGATGGCCGATTTAGTTAAGGAGAACGGACGATTCAGACTGGGCGACGTGGGCGTGTTCTCTGGTAGGCAATGCATTCACCTCGGCCCGCCTGCGATGCGAGTTCCCATCTTGATAAACGAACTCTTCAGTTGGGTCAAAAAGACCAAAACACATCCGCTCATCAGCAGTTGTGTCTTTCATTACGAGTTTGAGTTTATCCATCCTTTCTCCGATGGTAACGGACGCATGGGACGAATGTGGCAGACGCTGTTGCTTATGCAGTGGAATCCCATCTTTGCATGGATTCCCGTAGAAACGATAGTTAAAGAGAACCAGCAAGCCTATTATGCCGCTATCGCCCAAAGCGACAGCGAGGCCTCCAGTACACCTTTCATCACTTTTATGCTGAACTGCCTACTGAACGCAATCAAAGAAATGCAAAAAAGTAACCAAAAAAGTAACCAGAAAAGTAACCAGAAAATATTAGATGCCATTCTTGAAAACCGCCAAATCACCATTCGGGAACTTCAGGAAATTGTCGGATTGTCGGAAAGTGGGATAAAAAAAGTTATCCGACAGTTGCGTGAGCAAGGACTGCTTCGAAGAGTTGGCGGCGCAAAAGGCGGGCACTGGGAAGTGGTTGAGAATTGAAAATTGATAAGTGAAAAGTGATAAGTGATAATTTGCGATGATAATCAACAGACTAATGATTACAGTGCTGGGGGCATTTGCAATGACTTTTGCGCAGGCTCAGGAGGTAAAGGTCTTAAGCGGACGCAACAGCATTGTGGTAAGCCAGAACGGCACAGGAACACGGCAGTATCAACTGAAAGTAAACGGCAAGACACACCGCTTCTCGCTGACCGACAATGAGACCTATCGTGTCGGCGAACTGCCGGAGAAAACCGTAAGCGTGGTGCTGACAAGCAAAGATGGCACGCTCACCAGCACGACCAAAGGCAAGGTACAAGTCTATGGTGAGCACTATGAGGCCGCCCTACCCTCCGCATTTGAAGGTAAGGCCATGCTCGACCGCGAGGTGGATGAGCTTACGCTGATACAAGCCCCCCGGGGGACAGTATGGGGGGCCACCCCCATCGGTGCGCAGATAACCTATAAGCCCTTGCGCGGACAGAAGGCCACACGCCTGCTGACAGGCAAACGGACAACGGTAGTCACACAAGACAACAACGTCACCGTTCGGCTGGCCTACCTGCCCGACGGCTGTGCCGACACACTGCTGGCCGCTCCTGTGCAGGTGACCGCACAGGACATCGCACTTACTGAGAAATGGGCAGGGTTCCAGTTGCCCAAGAAGATTACCGTCGAGGTGGACGACTCCACCATGAACGAGCAGGCTGTCGTCAGATACGCCAAGATTCTGAAGGGCAAGGCAGAGTATGAAGACTGGAAACCGGAAATTGAGCATACGGGCGACGACACCAATATTTTCGCCAATGACGACTACAGCGACTTCTACAATCGTGTCATCCTGCGCGTCATCAACGTGCTCTATACCCCGGAAGACTCTGTGTTTATCGTCAACGAGATGATCAACCGCATCGGGGCGATGACCAAGCAGAAAGACGGGTTCGACGGCGGCATACCGGCCTACTGCGCCCATCGGCCGAACAACAACGTCCTCATGAAGCTCAACATCCCCTACCTTGAGAACTACTACAAGCGTTTCGGCTGGGAAGCACTGGCCAATGAGCAGTGGGGCATCTTCCTGCATGAGCTTTGCCACGCCTATCAGAAGTCGCCCAGCCGCAGCCGTTATCGTGACGACCATGCCATCGCCATCGAGGGTGTCGCCGATGCCGTGCGCTTCACGGCCAAGGGATTTGGCGAGAAGGAACGCATCGAGGCCGGCCTGCAGGGTGCCCGCAGCGAGAAACGCTGGCTCACGCCCTATCGCATCTCGGCCTGCTTCCTGATGTGGCTCCGCAACTACGACGGCGACTTCATCCGCAAGTTTGAGCAGACCATCGCCACCCTAACCGACTGGACCGTAGAGAAAGGCATCCACCAGGTGCTCGGTCCGCAGTACGACGTGGAATGGCTCTGGAACAAATACATCGAGGAAGTGACCGACGAAGCTCGCGAGAAAGGGTATCTGAAAGATTGACATAAAGACATAAGAACAAACAACATTAAAATAAACAAACATGAAGACAATCAGTTTAGACATTACGAAGGCTACCCAGTTTCTTGCTGAGGAAGCCGTTGCGGCTTACGAGCCGAAGGTAAAAGCAGCGCAGGAGGCCTTAGAGAACGGCACTTGTGCGGGTAACGATTTCTTGGGATGGCTGCATCTGCCGTCAAGCATCACGCCCGAGTTCATCGATGAGGTGCAGGCCACTGCCGACATGCTGCGCGAGAAGTGCGAGGTGGTGGTGGTTGCCGGTATCGGCGGCAGCTATCTCGGTGCCCGTGCGGTCATCGAGGCACTGGGCAACTCGTTCGCGTGGTTGCTTCAGGACAAGGGGGCTAACCCTACCATCCTCTTCGCCGGAAACAATATCAGCGAGGACTATCTGGCCGAGTTGACCGACTATCTGAGAGACAAGAAGTTTGGTGTGATTAACATCTCGAAGTCGGGCACGACGACGGAGACCGCCCTAACCTTCCGCCTGCTGAAGAAGCAGTGCGAGACACAGCGCGGCAAAGAGGAGGCCCGCAAGGTCATCGTGGCCATCACCGACGCCGTGAAGGGAGCCGCCCGCACCTGTGCCGACAAGGAAGGCTACAAGAGCTTCGTGATTCCCGACAACGTGGGCGGCCGCTTCTCGGTGCTCACCCCTGTGGGCCTGCTGCCCATCGCCATTGCCGGATTCGACATCAAGGCGCTCGTCCAGGGTGCTCAGGACATGGAGCGAGCCTGTGGCAAGGACGTGCCGTTTGAGGAGAACATCGCCACGCAGTATGCCGCTGTGCGCAATGCCCTCTACGCAAAGGGCAAGAAGATTGAAATCATGGTGAACTACCAGCCGAAGCTCCATTTCATGGCCGAGTGGTGGAAACAGCTCTATGGCGAGAGCGAGGGCAAGGAGGGCAAGGCAATCTTCCCCGCCTCGTGCGACTTCACGACCGACCTGCACTCCATGGGGCAGTGGATTCAGGAAGGCGAGCGCAGCATCTTCGAGACGGTTATCTCTGTAGAGCAACCGAACAGGAAAATGCTCTTCCCCGAGGACGAGGAGAACCTCGACGGTCTGAACTTCCTTGCCGGCAAGCGCGTTGACGAAGTGAACAAGATGGCCGAGCTGGGAACCCAACTGGCCCATGTCGATGGCGGCGTGCCCAACATCCGCATCGCCATGCCCGAGCTCAACGCCTACTACATCGGCCAGCTCATCTACTTCTTCGAGATCGGCTGCGGCATCAGCGGTCTGGTGCTCGGTATCAATCCGTTCAACCAGCCCGGCGTGGAGGCCTACAAGAAGAATATGTTTGCCCTGCTCAACAAACCCGGCTACGAGGCAGAGAGCAAGGCCATACAGGAACGGCTGAAAGCCCACCCCTAACCCCTCCCCAAGGGAGGGGAACCCAAATAGAGAGTCCAACCGTAAGCCTCCTCTAACACCCCCTTCCTTGAGGAGGGGAATGGGGTTGGATAGGAGCTTATTCTAAATAGCATTCCCTATGGTAAAACAAACTTGTCGCCCCTCCCCTTCGGGGGGAGGATGGGAGGGGGCTCCCAAGGCAGTATTGTTCGACATGGACGGTGTGTGCTACGACTCCATGCCCAACCATGTCGTCGCCTGGCAGCGGGCCATGGCCACTTTCGGCATCCGCATGACCGAGGACGATGCCTACATGACCGAGGGACAGCGTGGCACCGACACCATCATACAGCTGGTGCGGGCGCAGCAGGGGCGCGACATCGGCGAGGAGGAGGCGCAGCGCATGTACGACGAGAAGGCCCGCGAGTTCGGACTGCTGCCCACAGCCAGGATCATGCCGGGCGTGCTCGAGCTGATGACACTCATCAAGGCGCAAGGACTGGGCATCGGCATCGTCACGGGAAGCGGACAGCGCCCCCTCATCGGGCGGCTGCTCAGCGACTTCGCCGAGTTTATCGACCGCAAGCACCTCGTAACAGCCTACGACGTGAAACACGGCAAGCCCCACCCCGAGCCCTACCGGAAAGGGGCCCGGAAATTTGGCCTGCGACCGCAGGAGGTTGTCGTTGTGGAGAACGCCCCCCTCGGCGTGCGTGCCGGCGTGGCGGCTGGCTGCTACACCATTGCCGTGAACACCGGGCCGCTGCCGCCGTCGGCCTTGCGGAAAGCCGGTGCGCATTGCGTGATGACCGACATGCACACGCTCTGCCGGAAATGGCCTACGCTCTTCAGCCACCGCGCCACGCAAGACGAGCACTGGAACGACAGCTATGAAGCGTACAAGGCATACCTGCTCGCCAACAAGCACCGCCCCTCGAAACATCATGCGGAAGACAGGAGTCTGGCCAACTGGCTGAGATACAACCGAAGGCTCATGGCGAGAGGGCTGCTGCGCCAAGAGCGCGTCGAGCGGTTGCAGGAACTGCTGAATTTGTCGGCCAAATACCGCCGCGTCAACCAGTATGCCTACCTCAGCACAGGACAGGAGCTGCATTTCCTCGACGAGTAGTTGGTTTTTAACATTTAAGCGATTTTTATGTTCATTTCGTGAACTTCGGAAAATGGCAGGACCGCAAAATCCTGCCGTTTTTTATGGCCTTTCCAGTCCGAAAAACCTTTCTTTTCCACCCCTTTTCTGTCTTTTCATGCTTCGCTTTTCACGCTTCACTCCTGAAACATATATCTTTCATATCCCAAAAGACCATGTTTCACCCTCCGAAAGACGGTCTTTCGCAAGGCAAAAGACATATGTCTCAGCGGCGAGAGATATATCTCTCAGAAATGAGGCACAAGCGGAGAAAAACATCGAAACTCCTATCATTCTCATTTCCAACAACTTGGCAAAGCAGGCAAAATTTCGCTCATTTTCGCCCATTCTACCTTCTGTCATCAAGACAAGCCATTTTTTCAGCAGTCGAAATGTTAAAAATTAACATTTCAAATGTTAAATGGTTTTTCGAAAATTTCAAGATGTTTAGCGTCTTAAAACATTCGCCTACAAATAAAAATCACCGGTCAGGCGCTGATACCACTCCGAGCGGCTGCCGTCAGTCTGCAGTAGCTGCACGGTCGCGCAGAGAGGGGATGGCGGACGGTGGCGGACAAAAGCCAATAGACTTCGCTTCGGCGGCTTCGTCGCCACCGTCTGCACCAATGTCTTCCTCGACAGATAGAATCCGAAGATAGCGGCCTCGGAGAGAAAATGGGGAACGCGGTCGGCGGGCACCACCACGCTGAGAATCCCGTCGGCGGTGAGCAGTCTGTCAGCCGCGCGAAACAATGCCGCCGCGTCGAGCGTGCCGGCATGTCGGGCAAGCGCACGGCGACTGTCGGGATTTTTCAGGCTGCCCTCGAAAAACGGCGGATTACTCACTATCGCGTCGTAAAAACGTGGCGATGCCTCATGCTGTTGCAGTGCCGTATGCACCACCTCCACCCGTCCGGAAAACGGGCTGGCCGCCACATTCTCCTGCGCCTGGCGACAGGCCTCGCCGTCGATGTCGATACCCACCACACGGGCCTCAGGAAACCGCTGCGCCATCATCAGGGCAATAAGGCCCGTACCCGTACCCACGTCGAGCACATGCAGCCCGCCCTCGGCCCACGCGCCAAGCAGCACGCCGTCGGTGCCCACCTTCATCGCGCACCGATCCTGCCGCACCTCAAACCGCTTGAACCTAAAACTATTGTTCGACATCAAGAAAACTGTCTTAACCGACCGCAAAGATACAAAATAATTCATAATTGATAATTGATAATTCATAATTTCTTCGTAACTTTGGCTGCGCCGAAGGTACTTTCGCTCGGAAAATTGCAAATAAATTTGCATTTTCGCTCACTTAATCGTACCTTTGCATCCAAATTTGTTAGAACAATGCTACACACGATAAAGAAGAACAACACATCCATCCAGATGATAGCCGAGTACGATGGCGACATCACCAGCCTGCTCAACGCCGAGCCGAAAGGAGCTGTACCCATACTGCCCACGCGCAACATGGTGCTTTTCCCCGGGGTCATCATGCCCATCCTGATAGGCCGGAAGAGCAGCGTCAGCCTCATTGAGGATCTGAAAGAACGCAGCGACAACATCTTTGCCATACACTGCCAGCGCAACCCCAACACCGACAGGCCCGACATTGCCGACCTGCACGAACATGGCGTATATGCGCGACTCGTGAAAGTGCTAGAGATACCCGGCACCGACGGCAACCTCACCGCCATTGTTCAGGCGTTGGGCCGCTGCCGACTGATTGAAATTGTACAGAAGAAACCTTACCTGATGGGCATCACAGAGCTGAGTCCCGAGGAGATTCCCGGAACAAACGACAAAGAGTTCGTCACCGCCATGGAAGACCTCTACAAATCGACCAGCGAATATGTGCATCAGAACGAGGAGATCCCCGACGAGTCGCTCTTCGCGCTGAACAACATACAGAACCCCATCATCACGGTGAACTTCATCTGCTCGAACCTCCCCTTCCCCATCGCCGAGAAAAGCCAGATGCTCAAAGCCGGCACCATGCTCGAACGCGTGTTCCTCACGCTCAAGGCACTCAACAAAGAGTTGCAGCTGCTCGAGCTGAAGCAGAACATCCGCTCAAAAACGCGCGAAGACCTTGACGAGCAGCAGAAGGAATACTTCCTGCAACAGCAAATCAAGAACATCAAGGAGGAACTGGGGCGCGGCGAGGGCTCGGTGGAGCGGAAGGAACTGGAGCAGAAGGCTAAGAAGAAAAAATGGAGCAAGGAGGTGAAAGAGTATTTCGAGAAAGAACTCGACAAGCTCGACCTCTACAACCCGCAGAGCCCCGACTACAGCACACACATCACCTATCTGCAGACCATGGTGGACCTGCCCTGGAACGAATACACCAAGGACAACCTCGACCTGAAGCGGGCACAGCGCATTCTCAACCACGACCACTACGGCATGGAAAAGGTGAAGGAGCGCATACTCGAATACATCGCCGTGCTGAAGCTGCGCGGCGACCTCAAGAGCCCCATCATCTGCCTCTACGGTCCTCCGGGCGTGGGCAAGACCTCGCTCGGAAAATCGATAGCCGAGGCCATGAAGCGCAAGTATGTGCGCATGTCGCTCGGCGGACTGCACGACGAGAGCGAGATACGCGGACACCGCCGCACCTACATCGGCGCCATGCCCGGACGCATCATCAAGAGCATACAGAAAGCCGGATCGGCAAATCCCGTCTTTATTCTCGACGAGATAGACAAGGTGACGCAGAACACCATCAACGGCGACCCGTCGTCGGCATTGCTCGAAGTGCTCGACCCCGAGCAGAACAACGCCTTCCACGACAACTACCTCGACGTGGACTTCGACCTCTCGAAGGTGCTCTTCGTCGCCACGGCCAACAATCTCTCCACCATCCCCAAGCCCCTGCTCGACCGCATGGAAGTCATCGAGCTCTCAGGCTACATCACCGAAGAGAAGATAGAGATTGCCAAACGACACCTCATCCCACGCGAGCTGAACAACAACGGCTTCGACAAACAAAAAACGCAACCGCAGTTCACCAAGGCCGCCATTGAGAGAATCATCGAGCAATATACCCGCGAGAGCGGCGTGCGCCAATTGGAGAAACAAATCAACAAAGCCATGCGCAAGATGGCCTACAACATGGCGCTCAACGGAGAACTGCAATCGCCGAAAGTCACGCCCAACGAGTTGAAAGACCTGCTCGGCAAGCCGCCGTTCTATCGCGACATCTATCAGGGAAACAGCTATGCCGGCGTGGTAACGGGCCTAGCCTGGACCAGCGTGGGCGGTGAGATCCTCTTCATCGAGACCTCGCTCTCGAAAAGCAAACAGGGCAAGCTCACGCTGACAGGAAACCTCGGCGACGTGATGAAAGAGTCGGCTGTCATCGCCCTCGAATACTGTAAGGCTCACGCCGAGCGGCTCCACGTTGACCCACGCGTCTTCGAGCAGTGGAACATCCATATCCACGTGCCCGAAGGAGCCACACCCAAGGATGGCCCCTCGGCAGGCATCACCATCGCCACCTCCATCGCCTCGGCACTCACCCAGCGCAAAGTGCGCAAGAACACCGCCATGACCGGCGAGATCACACTTCGTGGAAAGGTGCTGCCCGTAGGTGGCATCAAAGAGAAAATCCTTGCCGCCAAGCGGGCCGGCATCACCGACATCGTGATGTGCCGCGACAACAAGAAAGACATCGACGAAATACCCGACATCTACCTGCAAGGCGTGGAGTTCCACTATGTGGAGAACGTGCAGGACGTGTGGGACTTTGCCCTGACCGACGAGATGGTGAAGAATCCTGTTGAATTCAAGATTGAGGAAGAGAAAAAATGACCTTTGAGCTGCAGCACACCGACATCGCCTCAGATGCCCGTGCCGGGCTGATAACAACCGGTCACGGGCAGATTGAGACTCCCATCTTCATGCCCGTCGGAACATGCGGCTCGGTGAAAGGCGTGCACTTTGCAGAGCTCCGCGAACAGATAAAGGCGCAGATTATCCTCGGCAACACCTACCATCTCTACCTTCGCCCAGGTCTCGACACGCTGCGCAAGGCAGGAGGACTGCATCGGTTCAACACATGGGATCGCCCCATACTGACCGACTCGGGCGGCTTTCAGGTGTTCTCGCTCACCGGCATACGGAAACTGCGCGAGGAGGGATGCGAGTTCCGCTCACATATCGACGGCTCCAAACATTTCTTCACACCCGAGAATGTGATGGACACTCAGCGCATCATCGGAGCCGATATCATGATGGCATTCGACGAATGCCCGCCCGGGCAAAGCGACTATCAGTATGCCAGAAAGAGCCTTGGGCTGACACAGCGGTGGCTCGACCGCTGCATCAAGCGGTTCAACGAGACCGAGCCGCTCTACGGCCACAGGCAGACCCTCTTCCCCATCGTACAAGGCTGCACCTTCAAAGACCTGCGGCAAGAGGCTGCCAAGCATGTGGCCGACCGGCTCGCACTGCTCAACGACGGCGGCGGGGCTGCCATCGGCGGACTGGCCGTAGGCGAGCCCACCGAGGTGATGTATGAGATGATCGAGGTGGTCAACGAGATTCTTCCAAAAGACCGTCCGCGCTACCTCATGGGTGTGGGCACACCGCAGAATATCCTCGAGGCCATCGGGCGCGGTGTGGATATGTTCGACTGCGTGATGCCCACCCGCAACGGCCGCAACGCCATGCTGTTCACCTATGAGGGCACCATGAACATGCGCAACAAGAAATGGGAGAACGACTTCTCCCCCATCGACCCGGACGGCTGCGCCATCGACCGCCTGCACTCGAAAGCCTACCTGCACCATCTGTTCAAGGCTCAAGAGCTGTTGGCCATGCAGATTGCCAGCATCCATAACCTCGCTTTCTACCTGCGACTTGTTGGCGATGCACGGCAGCATATCCACCAGGGCGACTTCATGACATGGAAACACTCGGTCATCGAAAACCTCGGACGAAGAAGGTGAGAATGATTTTATAATGGAATACTCAACGATAAGGAAATACCAGAAGCTCCTAAGAACTGTCAAACAGACGCGTTCAGGACTTGCCGCAGCCACCGACTGGCTGCGGGCACACTTGTCGTTCCTTGGTTTCCTTAATCCCCGCCGATACTTGAAAATCCTCGACTGGTACATCATCCGCAAATTCATCGGCACCTATTTTTATTCCATCGCGCTCATCATCTCCATCTCCATCGTCTTCGACGTGAACGAGAACCTGGCAAAATTCTCACAATACCATGCCCCGATGAAGGCCATCGTATTCGACTACTATGCCAACTTCGTGCCCTACTTCGCCAATCTCTTCTCGCCGTTGTTCGTCTTCATTGCCGTCATTTTCTTCACCTCGAAGCTTGCCGGAAATTCCGAGATTATCTCCATGCTTGCCGCAGGTGTGTCGTTCAAGCGGCTGATGCGTCCTTACATGATTTCCTGTATCATCATCTCCGCCCTCTCGTTCTATCTGAGCGGCTACGTTATTCCGCACGGAACCGTTGTCCGACAGAACTTCGAGACCATGTATAAGAACAAAAAGAAAAACACGTCGGCAGAGAACGTGATGCTGCAAGTGGAGCCAGGCGTGATTGCCTACATCCAACACTACGACAACACGCGCAAACGTGGCTATGGATTCTCGTTAGACAAATTTGAGAACAAGAAGCTCGTGAGCCACATGACCGCATCCGAAATACAATACGACACCATCAGCGACTCGAAGTATCACTGGACAGCCCGCAACTGGAAGGTACGTCAGCTGCGTGGTCTGCGCGAGCACATCACCAGTGGAGTGCAATGCGACACACTCATACAGATGGAACCCACCGACCTTGTCTATTCCAAAGGCCAGCAGGAGACGTTTACCAATCCACAACTAAAAGAATACATCTCGAAACAGATAGACCGCGGATCGGGCAATGTCGTCCAGTATCAGGTGGAATACCATAAGCGCATTGCCTCGTCGTTTGCCTCGTTCATCCTCACCACCATCGGCGCATCACTCTCCTCACGTAAGCGGAAAGGGGGTATGGGACTCTATCTCGGCATCGGCCTCGCACTCAGCTTCGGCTATATCATGCTGCAAACCGTATCGTCGTCGTTTGCCATTAACGCAGGCACACCGCCCATGCTCGCCGCATGGATTCCTAACATCATCTTCGCCATTGTAGCATGGTTCTGCTACAGAAAGGCACCAAACTAAATTCATACCCCATGTAACACCCCCACCCCATAAAATAGGATGAGCATAAAAGAGAGTTTACAGGAACGAATACTGATATTAGACGGTGCGATGGGAACACTGATCCAGTCGCAATGCCTGCCAGATCAAGCCTTCCATCGCGGGAAGTTCTACAACTGGCAGCAGTCGCTCGTCGGCAACAACGAGGTGCTCAACCTGACAGCTCCCGAAGTCATCAGCGGTATCCACCGCAAATATATCAGTGCCGGAGCCGACATCATCACAACCAATACTTTCTCCGCCAACCGTATCAGCCAACGCGAGTATGGCTGCTCGCAGCAAGCCCGCGCGATGGCCTTGGCCGGGGCACGCATTGCCCGACAAGCTGCCGACGAGTGTACGGAGCGCAGAATCTGGGTGGCCGGCACAATGGGTCCCACATCGAAATCGCTCTCACTCGCATCTGACATGAACAATCCGGCATCGCGCACCGTCAGCTTCGATGAGATGACTACAGCCTATTACGAACAGGCGGAGGCGCTGATAGAAGGCGGTGCAGACCTGTTGTTGATTGAGACGTGCTTCGACGCACTGAACACCAAAGCCGCACTCTATGCCATTCAGCAACTGAACGAAAAACTGGGTACCACACTGCCCGTTATGATTTCGGTGACCATCAACGACCGTAGTGGACGCACGCTCACCGGACAAACACTCGAGGCTTTCTACATCAGCATCTCCCACTATCCCATCCTCAGCTTCGGACTCAACTGCTCGTTTGGAGTAACAGAATTGCGACAGTTTGTAGAGCAATTGTCGGCCACGATACCTGCCTTTATCAGCCTGCATCCTAACGCCGGGCTGCCTAACGAAATGGGCGAGTACGAGGAATTGCCCGACTTCATGGCCACCCATCTGCGCGAGATGGCCAAGGCAGGACTGCTCAACATTGTAGGCGGCTGCTGCGGCACAACCGACAAACATATCCGCGCCATCGCCCGGGCACTCAACGGCATCAAAACCCGCACCCCCGCACCTTCGTACCCTCGCACCCTCGTATCAGGGCTCGAGCCGATACTCATCGACAAGCAATCGTCCAACTTCATCAACATTGGCGAGCGTACCAATGTAGCTGGGTCGCGCAAGTTTGCCCGACTGATAGCCGGCAAACAATATGAAGAGGCTATGACGGTTGCCCGCAACCAGATTGACGGCGGGGCTACCATTATCGACATCAATATGGACGATGCCATGCTCGACAGCCAACAGGAGATGCAAACCTTCGTCCGCTATACCGCCAACGACCCAGCCGTTGCCCGCAGTGTGCTGATGATAGACTCCTCTGACTGGCCGACGGTTGTCGAAGGCTTAAAAAACGCCCAAGGCAAGTGCATCGTAAACTCCATCAGTCTAAAGAATGGTGAAACCGACTTCATCCAAAAAGCGCGCGAAGCCCATCGGCTGGGCGCCGCCATCGTAGTCATGGCCTTCGACGAGGAAGGCCAGGCAACGACATACGACCGCAAGATTGCCATTGCCCAACGGGCCTACAATCTGCTAACCGGTATCGGCTTCCCCCCACAAGACATCGTCTTCGATGCGAATATCCTGTCCGTCGGTACCGGCATTGACGAACATGCCAACTACGGACGCGACTTCATTCAGGCCGTCAAATGGATCAAGGAGCACCTCCCCCACTGCAAAACCAGTGGCGGTGTGAGCAACTTGTCGTTCTCTTTCCGAGGGAACAATGTCGTGCGCGAAGCCATGCACACCGTATTCCTCTACCATGCCATAGAGGCTGGTCTCGACATGGCTATTGTCAACCCTGCCATGCTGCAGGTATATGACGAGATTGAACCGAACCTGTTGAAAGCCGTTGAGGATGTCATCCTCAATACCGACGATGGTGCCACCGACCGGCTGATTGCACTTGCCGAGAATTTTAGACACGGACAGGAAGAGCGGAAGCAGGGAACGACAGAAAAGACAGATTCGTGGCGAAACCTGACCATTGAAGAGCGTCTGACCTATGCCTTGGTCAAAGGCGATGCGGGATACCTCGCAGAGGATATACCCGAGGCACTGCATGCATACGGCGAAGATCCTGTCAAAGTGATAGAGAAACCGCTCATGCAGGCAATGGAACACATCGGCAAACGCTTTGGCGAAGGGAAGATGTTTCTCCCACAGGTTGTGAAATCGGCCAAGGTGATGAGAGAGGCCGTTGCCCTCCTACAGCCCTATATCGGAAAAGAGAAGGCTACCCGTGAGAAGGCTCCCCTCGTTATCATGGCCACGGCCGACGGCGATGTTCACGACATTGGAAAGAACATCGTGAACATTGTACTCGACTGCAACGGGTTTGCCGTACATGACCTTGGAGTGATGGTACCCAACGAGGTCATCCTGCAAGAAACCAAACGGCTGAATCCCTGTATGGTCGGTGTGAGCGGACTCATCACCCCGTCGTTGAAGGTCATGGAAAATCTCTGCCAATTGTTCCAACGAAACGGTATTCAGGTGCCCATCTTTGTAGGCGGGGCTACCACCTCCGCGGTCCATACTGCCGTGAAGCTGGCACCCCTCTACGACGGGTGCGTGGTCTATGGCGGCGATGCCTCACAGACCTCAGTACTGGCCAAAAAGCTACAGATGAACCGTGAGGAGACCATCCGCGAGATCAAAGCCGAGCAACAGCTCATCAGAACTACATACGAAGAGCAACACATCGAGCTGACGCCATACGAAGAAGCAAAGAAAGCATCCCCACGACTGACATTCGATGATGATTATCCCTCTGTCGAAGAACTGACAAAGCTGGTCCCCGACACCGATATCGACATTACCCAGATTATTCCGTATATCGACTGGCGAATGTTCCTGTTGTTCTGGGGGTTCAAGGGCGAGACGCTACCACAACTGCTGACCAACCCTGAAGCAGAGAAAACGCTATGCGAAGGCAAAGCGTGGCTGGCCGATGCCATGCAACGCAACATACTGCAGCTGCAAGCACTCCTGCGTTTTGAGGAAGTTACAAGACGAGCCGACGACCTCGTGTTCAGTGACGGCACGCCGATGCCTATGCTCCGCAGCCAGAACCGGAAGAACAACCATTTGTCGCTGGCTGATTTCTTCGATGAGCAACACGGGCGACCACTGGGACTGTTCACTATCGTAGGCAGACAGAATGCCGAAGCCGACGAAAAACTGATGGCTCATGCCATCTGCGCACGTCTAGCCGAAGCTTGTGCCGAGTGGCTGCAACAGCGCATCTACGGGCAACGCCATGCCATTCGTGTAGCCTTTGGCTATCCCACATGTCCCGACCACTCACTCAAGCGCATCGTCTTCGACCGCCTGCATGCTGAACAAGAGCTCGGTGCTTCACTGACCGAACACTACTCCATCGTTCCCTCTACGGCAATCTGCGGACTATTCATCGCCCACCCCGAAGCCCGCTACTTCTCCGTCGGGCAAATCGACCGCACGCAGCTGGAAGACTATTGCTGCCGGCGCGGCATCACGCCTGAAGAGGGCGAGATGCTTTTATCAAAGCAAATTGTAAACCGCCATTCACACTATGAGTAAAGTAATCGACATTCTGAATAACAGCAAGGCTCCCTTTGCCTCGTTCGAGCTGGTGCCGCCGTTAAAGGGCAGCGACGCCACCCAGCTCTACGACAGCATAGAGCCGCTGATGGAGTTTGCCCCGCCGTTCATCAACATCACCTGCCACCGCGACGAGGTGGAGTACGTGCCCAATGCCGACGGCACCTACACCAAGCTCACCCTCACCCGACGGCCTGGCACCATCGCCATCGTCGCTGCCATCATGCGACGCTATCAGACGGGTATCGTGCCACACGTCATATGCGGCGGGGCATCGAGAACGCAGATTGAGAGCGAGCTGCTCGACCTGCACTTCCTCGGCATAGAGAACGTAGTGGCGCTTCGGGGCGATGCCATACCCGGACAGCGCCACTTCATTCCCGAGCCCGACGGCTTCGCCCACTCAAACGAGCTGGTGGGGATGATTCGCAACCTGAACAACGGTGTGAGCCTCAGCCCGACGGTGAAAAACGGATTCGCCACAAACTTTTGCGTCGGTGTGGCCGCCTACCCCGAGAAGCACTTTGAGGCAGCCAACCTCGACACCGACATCAGCAACCTGAAGCGCAAGGTCGATGCCGGTGCCGACTACATCGTCACCCAGATGTTTTTCGATAACCAGCGCTTCTACCAGTTTGTCGGTCGATGCCGGAAGGCAGGCATCACCGTGCCGATCATCCCGGGTCTGAAACCCATCTCTACCGTGCGGCAGCTTGACCTGCTGCCCCGGTCGTTCCACATCGACATCCCGCAACAGCTCGTAGCACTGCTCAAGTCGGTCAAGAACAGCGACGAAGCCTATCAGACGGGTATCGACTGGTCTATTGGGCAAAGCCGAGACCTGCTCGCTCACGGCGTGCCTGCCATACACTACTACACCATGGCCCGTCCCGACAACGTCTGCCAAATCGTCAAGGAGGTTTTTTAATGAAAGTTTAAAGTTGAAAATTGAAAAGTAAAAAATGAAATTCGAAGAATTATATCTCAACGACAACATTCTCGACGCGCTTGAAGACATGCGCTTCGAGACCTGCACGCCCATACAGGAGCAGTGCATACCTTATATCTTAGAGGGCCGCGACATCCTCGGCGTGGCACAGACCGGCACGGGCAAGACCGCCGCCTACCTGCTGCCCATTCTCTCGATGATCGACGATGGCGGCTATCCGCGCGATGCCATCAACTGCGTCATCATGTCGCCCACACGCGAACTGGCACAACAGATCGATCAGGCTATGCAAGGGTTCAGCTACTATCTGTCCGACACCTCCAGCATTGCCGTCTATGGCGGCAACGACGGCAACCGCTACGACCAGGAGCTCAAAGGCCTGCAGCTCGGCGCCGATGTCGTCATTGCCACACCCGGAAGACTCATCAGCCACATCTCGATGGGCAATGCCGACTTCAGCCGTGTCAGCTTCTTCGTGCTCGACGAGGCCGACCGAATGCTCGACATGGGATTCTCCGAGGACATTATGACCATCGCCAAGCATCTGCCGCCAACCTGCCAGACCATCATGTTCTCTGCCACCATGCCCGACAAGATTGAGCAGCTGGCCAAAACCCTCCTCAAGAACCCTGTCGAGGTGAAGATTGCCGTGAGCAAGCCCGCCGAGAAGATACAGCAGAGCGCCTACATCTGCCACGAGACCCAGAAGCTCGGCATCGTGAAAGACCTGTTCAAGGCCGGCGACCTCCGCCGCGTCATCATCTTCTCTGGCAAGAAACAGAAGGTGAAGCAAATCAACCAGGCTCTCGTGCGCCTCGGCATCAACTCCGGCGAGATGCACAGCGACCTTGAGCAGGCACAGCGCGACGAGATGATGTACCGCTTCAAGAGCGGACAGCTCGATGTCATCGTGGCCACCGACATTCTCTCGCGCGGCATCGACATCGACGACATCAGCATCGTCATCAACTACGACGTGCCGCGCGACCCCGAGGACTACGTGCACCGCATCGGCCGCACCGCCCGCGCCGAGCGCGACGGCCGTGCCATCACCTTCGTCGCCACCGACGACCAGCGGTTCTTCCAGCAGATAGAGCGCTTCCTTGAGAAGAAGATTGAGCGCAACCCGCTGCCCGAAGGACTCGGCGAGGCTCCCGAGATGCGCCCACGCAGCAGCACAAAGGCAAAAGACCGCCGGCGCAAAGACCGCGACCGTCAGGCTCACCGCCATAAGCCCCGCGAAACGGAAAACGGAAAGTTCTCCCTTCCCATTAGGGAGGGGTCGGGGGGTAGGCCGGGAAAAGGGAAAAGTCGCCCGAGCACCGAAAAACCTGAAAGCTCCCCAAAGCAGAAAGGAGCAAAGAGGGGAGAGCAAAGAGTGGATGGCAAAGAGAGGAGAGCAAAAAGAGGAGAGAGGAGTGCCTCCCTTTCCATTAGGGAGGGGTCGGGGGTAGGCCTCCCCAAGCCCGCCAACCCTCTCCCCCTTGGGGGGAGTCGGCGGGGGCTTCAACAGCGACCGGCCAAAGACCAACCCGTGAGAAAAGAGAAGAAGCCACAAGCTCAACGGCCTACCCCACAACCAGACCAGACAGGGAAAATCGGAAAGGTTGTCAAGTGGCTCCGCTCGTTCGGAAAGAAAAAATAACAGCTGCCACACACCCACGCATGTTCCCGCAACAGTGCCTTGCACGTTGCGGGAACAACTGTTTTATCATGCGAAAGACCGTCTTCCTCAAAGTAATAGTATATATATTACTCAGTAATATAATATATATTACCCGGTAATATAATATATTTTACTCGGTAATATAATATATATTACTTTATGAAAGACGGTCTTTTGGATTGTGAAAGGTTAGCAATCGGATGATAAAAGCCTGCGAACGGGACTCCGGGGTGTTGACATAAATCAAAAAAATACCCCGGCAACTATATTTTTGTCAGCATTTGCGGGCATTTGCTTACATTTTGTTGGCGTTTTGCGGAAAAATGTGTAATTTTGCAAGTCGAAAGTCAAAGGAGTATTAGCTTAACATATTTATAAATATAAAGAGAAAGGGTAAAAAGACGATGAAAGCAACTGAAGTAGTTGAGAGTTTGAAACAGCGATTCCCCAACGAGCCGGAGTACATCCAGGCCGTTTCGCAAGTGCTTCCCACCATCGAGGAAGAGTACAACAAGCATCCGGAGTTCGAGCGCGCGAACCTGATTGAGCGTCTGTGCATCCCCGACCGCGTGATGGAGTTCCGCGTGACGTGGACCGACGACAAGGGCAATGTGCAGACCAACATGGGCTACCGCATCCAGCACAACA
>JAFRZC010000161.1 GCA_017442765.1 Prevotella sp.
AATATGCTGAAGATGGAGCAGCAGTTACGGCAGCTCAAATCCACACGCATCGTGATGGTGGGCACGTCGCCCTACGACGAGACCACCCGCTTCAACAAGGACATTTTTCCCATGAAGGCCGACAATATCCGCCGCATTGTGGCCGACCAGAAGGAAGTTGCCGAGCGCAACAACTGGGAGTTCTTCAACTTTGAGGAGCAGATGACCGCCTTCAACCGTGAGCGTCAGCAGACCGACAGCACCTTTACCCTTTGTGGTCCTGACCGTATCCACCCCGACAACGACGGCCATATGTATATGGCTTACCTCGTCCTCAAGGCACAGGGACTTGCCGGCAAGAAGGTTGCCGACATGAGCGTCGATGCGAAGAAACTTCGCGTAATGGCCAGTGAGAATTGTGAGATTAGTAATCTTGCAGGCACTTCCGCTGGCCTCAGCCTCGATTATCTCGCTTATGCCTTGCCCTATCCGCTCGACACCATTGCCCGAGGCGGAATGGAGTTCAAACGTCCGCAAAGCCGTATTGTCAATCTTCTGCCCGACTTCATGCAGGAGATGAATGCCGAGCTACTGACGGTGAGCAACCTGAGGAAAGGTCGCTACGAGCTGCGAATCGACGACATCGTCATCGACAAGCTCACCCACGAGCAGCTTGCGACGGGTATCAACCTCGCTACATATATGAACACCCCTCAGATGCAGCAGGCCCGCACCATCATGATGCTCAACGAGGACCGCTGGGAGATGGAGCGCCGGCTGCGTGACTGGGCTTGGGTGGAGTTCGACTATTTTAAGAAAAACGGGCACGACGACGTTAACTCTGCCGAAGCCCGTGCCATGTATGAGCACGACAAGGTGGGAAACTGGTGGCTTGCCTCGCGGCGCGATATCTATGCGAGAACAGGCCAGCCAGCTGTTCGGAAGGCTTGCGAGCGGTATATGCAGACCGTTGTTGATGAGATATACAGCATGAACAAGCCCGTTGTCCATCACATCGTTTTGAAAATGAGTAATGAGAAATTGTAAATCGTAAATATAATAAATATTGTTTTTATGAAACGTATTGTTTTATCACTTATCACTATTCACTTATCACTTGTTACGGCTCTGGCTCAGGCCGACCTGAGCGACCCACGGCTTGAGGGTCTCGACTTGGAGTATTATGGAGAGACTGTTACGAAGCCTCAGACAGGAAAGGCATCTGTCTATTACGACCTCACCTACTTCCGCCTCTTTGCCAGCCACGAGAAAGGTTGGCTGGGCGGCGACGGCGTATATACCACCACGCTTCCCGACGGCAATTCGTTCTGGTCGTTTGGTGATAGTTTCTTCGGGCTGGCCACCGAGTTCCGCATCAACGGTCGTCCGACCAACCTGCCGCGCAATGCTGCCATGATACAGACCGGCGAGGACAGCTGGCGCGACTTCGTGGTGCTCAACGAGTATTGCTCTACCAATCCTAACGACCGTGATCGTTACTATAAAGGCAAGACGTGGCTCCGTCATTCCGGCACGAAGTTTACTCAGAGCCAGATTAACAATGGCGAGAACGAAAACGACCACTTCTACTGGCCGGGCGACGGTGCGGTCATCAAGCGCGACGGCAAGCCCATCTTCCAGCTCATCATGGGTGCCATCCATGGCGAGATGGTCGGCGACGGCCGTGTCGTGGCCGAGTATTCGCTTGAGGGCAAGCCCGGCGACCCGGGATACATGAAGCTCCTGCGGGTTGTTGACAGCGCCGGAAAGGATGTCACGAACAACAGCGACATCGACTATTGGCCTGCCGGCTACGGCTCCGGCGTGATAGAGGGAGACGACGGCCATATCTATCTCTATGGTTCTGTCGGTACCGGTTTCCTGGGAGCTTATGCCATTGTCGCCCGCACTCAGGAATTCGACCTCACCTCCACATGGGAATACTATGTCAAGAAGCCCACTGGCGAATGGGTGTGGCAGACCGAGGTGCCCACCACAGCGCAAATGCAGGAATCCAACATCTCAAATAACGAATGGATTTCCAACCCCAGTGTATTTAAATATGGTAACCGCTATTACATGTGTACGCAGATCATGCTCAACAGTCCTATCTATATTTACCAGGCCAGCAGACCCTGGGGGCCCTTCATCAACCGCAAGGAGCTCTATAAGATTCCCGAAACGCACAATGTCACCTACAACTGCTTCATACATCCGCAGTTCTCGCGCACCGGTGAGCTCGTCATTTCCTACAACATGAACCCCGGTGACTCCTACACCTATACGAAGAAATCCGACGGCACCTATGAAGAGCATGCCAATAACGGTTTCTGGCGTAACTTCAACGCGTGGGGCAGCTCCGACCTCTACCAGCCTCATTTCATCCGAGTGTTCGGCTGGCAAAACCTCTTCCGCATCAAGAACACCGGTCCTACCACCGACGTGGGCATTGAGATCTATAACCAACTGGATAATTGAAAGCCCCCTCCATCTCCTCCAGAAGGGGAGGGAACTATGAATTATAAATTATGAACAGTTATGAAACGCATTATTTTATCATTTTTCATTCTTCACTTTTCATTCTCCATTAGCGAAGCCCAACAGATAGACCTCACACAGGAAGGACTTGAGGGCATCGAGCTCGACTACGTGGGCAGTGCGAATGCCAACGGCAAGACGGGCATCTACCGCGACCTGACCTACTGGAACCGTTTTGGCGTGAGGTTCCGTGGATGGAACGGCGGCCAGCTTGCCCACTCCCTCTCGCTCCCCGACGGTAACACCTTCTGGGCATTCGGCGACAGTTTCTTCGGGCTCATCTCCGAGAACCGCACCCGCAAGCGCGAACTGAACAACCAGCCGCGCAATGCCGCCATCATGCAGACGGGCGAGGCCACGGAGCACGATTTCACCGACCTGAATGAATATGTCGGCACAAGCCTCACCGACCTCACCACCTACTATAAGGGCAAGACATGGCTGCGCCATCCCGATGCCGCGCTTGCGCAGACTGCCATCGACAAAGGTGAGATTGACACCGACTACTACTACTGGCCCGAGGATGCCACCATCGTCAACACTGCCGACGGCGCGGAGATGCAGATGCTCCTCACCGGCTACGACGGCAATGGCAATTACCTTGAAACCGCCCTCGCACGTTTCGCCGTAGAGGAAGAGAACGTCACGCTGAAGAGTCTCCGTCGCAACGTGTGCAACTCGTCCGTCCGCTACGGCACTGCCCTGCTCGAGGACGGCGACCACGTCTATCTCTACGGCTGTGTGCCCACAGGAACGGTGGCCGGAGGCACATACGCCGTGGTAGCCCGCAGCCAGACCCGCTCGCTCACCTCGCCATGGGAATACTACGTGAAAGACAGTGACGGCACATGGTCGTGGCAGTCTGCCATGCCCGAGGGCGACCAGCAGAAACGTTCCAACATCACTACCAGTTACAAGGTTGAGCACCCCAGTGTCTTCAAATATGGTGACCGTTACTATATGTGCAGCCTCGACAAAGTCAGCGGCGGCATCTACATGATGCAGGCCAGCCAGCCTTGGGGACCCTTCTCCACCAGGAAACTTCTCTGCACCATGCCCTCCGAGCAGAAAAACACCTCGCGCATCGTTGTTCATCCGCAACTCTCGCGTATCGGAGAGATTGTGCTCAGCTACAACATGGTTCCTGCCGACGCCACCGTATCGGTAGTGTTCAACTCGAAGCAAGACACGGGGAACATGGGCTCCCTGGAGATAGAAACCTTCATTGAAGGCTCCGACCGCAATTTCGACCGATGGGTCAGCGCCGACCTCTGCCAGCCGCATTTCTACCGCATCTTCAACTGGCAGGCCATCTATAACGTTGCGAACACCGGCCCCCTTACCGATGCCGCCCTCATAGACATTCCCACAGGCATAGACTCGCCGCTGGTCTCCCCGCAAGGAGAGCCGGATGGAATCGCCCTCACCTGGCTCGCCAACCAGAAGGCTGTCAACATACAGCCTGCCGAGGGCGGGGCGACATGTACGTGGACCATCGCCCGCGCCGACGGTACTGCCGTCCGCACCGGCGTCACCGCCACGCAGCAGACCGTCGGCCTCGACACGCTACCCGCAGGCGTATATATCGTCACCGCACGGCAGCAGCATCAGACCGCCGTCATCAAGATTTTGCTGTAGAAAGACCGATAATTCTACTTATAAATCAGCTTTCGCGTTGCAAGAGCTAAGCCCTTGCGATGCGAAAGCTGGTCTTTTGTAAAGTAATATATATTATATTACTTTGTGAAAGGCGGTCTTTCGTATCGCGATTGATGGTTTTTCGCCTGTTCAACGCTGGTTTGTCAGGATTTTTAGCAGAAATAATTTTGGTTTCTCGCGATTTTATCGTAATTTTGTGGCATTATTTTTAAGATAACATTCACATCAACAAAAACAATGAGAAAATTTTTATCCGTGGCGTTTCTTGCTGCCGGTATATGTGCCAGCGTGTGCGCACAAGACAGCCGGAAACCGATGAAGGCCTACATGGTGGCCGACGCGCATTTCGACACGCAGTGGAACTGGGACATCCAGACCTCGCTGCGCGAGTATCTGCCGAAGACCATGCGACAGAACCTGCATCTGCTGGAGACCTATCCCGACTATCAGTTCAATTTCGAGGGGGCGGTGAAGTATCAGTGGATGAAGGAGTACTATCCGCTGGAGTTTGAG
>JAFRZC010000162.1 GCA_017442765.1 Prevotella sp.
CATAAGCGCTGCCTGCAGTTTGTGAAGAAGGCCGTCTCAGAGAGTATTGCAAAGTTCAAGATCACGCTCACACATCATGTGCCGACAGGACTATGCACCGCTCTTGAGTTCCGCGACAGCCTGATAAATGGTGCTTTTACTGTGGAATTGGGCAACTACATCGCAGAGTCAGGCATCGACTATTGGATTTACGGCCACTCGCATAGGAATATCGACGCACAGATTGGCGACACTCGTATCATTTCTAACCAGTTGGGGTACGTCTCTCATGGAGAACATAGAACTAACGGATTTAACCCAGGACGATGCATAATATTATAATATGAAGAAAACGACGCTTATCATACGTGGTCAACCTGCACCCCAAGGCGGTGGTCATCATGGCTTGCGCTATCCGACATGTCCGGTTGTGATCAGGAACATGCAGGGAGAAGTAATCGCCCGACTTGGAGAGGAGCAAGGCTGCACCGACGACCTCAGCATTGAAAAAGAGCTGATTGCATAATTGTAAGAGCTAAAAGATTAGTGGGAATTAGGCAGCGGAGTTCCATGATTTTGTGAAAACCTTTTGCCATATTCAAAAAAAAGTGTAATTTTGCACCAAATTTCGAATAGGCGGTATTATGGCTAATTATATCTGGCGATAGTTTCAAGAAAATTGTAATTGTCGGTGAAGATATTGCACCCTTTACCGATGGGCAAGGCATCCAATACATTGGTTTGTTCTCTTTTCTATTGTCGTCGGAGAAATTATTGTAGGAGAAAATCCTGCAAAGGATATCTAAGCAGTAAATGAAGATTGACTTTCTATATTCGACGGATTTTCTGGCGATGAATGCGCCGGAGCTGGGACACACCTGTATGCACCTGCTGTGCAGGGCGGGGGAGGGAAGTTTTGTGTTCAACGAGCGGAGCTACCATATTGTGAAGAACGACCTGGTGGTGATACCGCACCCCAACAGGGCGGAAAGCCTCACCGCCTCGCCAGACATGCAGGTGGAGTGGTTCGCCGCCGACAACAAATTTCTCTCGAGCCTCTTGCCGTCGAACAATTACAGCATCGGGGGCAGCATCTCGCTCAACCAGAACCCCGTCATCAAGGTCGACGACCGACAGGCGGCCATCATGTTAGAAGACTTCCACCGCCTGAGAGACCGCCTCAACGACCGCCACCTGCTCTTCTACCGCGAAATGATGGGGAGCCTCTGCCTGACAATGATGTACGACATCTTTGAGCTCCACGCCCGACGCGAGGCCACCAGCACCCACAGCGACCGGACGGCTTATATAGTGCGCCAACTGACCGACCTGCTTGCTACCGGCATCAGCCACACCGAGCGTGAGGTGAGCTACTATGCCGAGCGCCTCAACGTCTCCACCAAATACCTCTCCGCCACCGTCAAGCGCGTGACAGGGCACAGCGTCAGCAGTTTCATCGACCGCGCCACCGTGCCCATCCTGAAGAAATACCTCAACGACGAGCGACTCTCTCTCACCCAGATAGCCGACCACATGAACTTCACCTCCCTCTCCTATTTCAGCCGCTACTGCACCAAACACCTCGGCCAGTCGCCCAGCGACTACCGCCGCAGCCTCCAACCGCGCGGGTGAGTATTAGGATTTATTCTTCCGACTGCTTGTCTTTGAGTATCTCTTCGAGCTTCGGGCGGAAGTTGTTGCCCCAGGTGCGCAGCTGCTCGATGATGGGGATAAGGCTACGTCCGAGGTCGGTGAGGCTGTATTCGGTATGCTTGACAACGGGATCTATAACTTTGCGTTCCACGACTCCGTATTCGGTCAGTTCTTTCAGTTGTTGCGCCAGCACCCGCTCGCTGGCATCGTGAGGCATGGCACGCATCAGCTCGCCTGGCCGACGTGGACCGTTGAGTAGTTCATATATGATGTAGGGCTTCCATTTCCCGCCCATCACTTCGAGCGCCACCCGGAAGCCGCAGCTGGTGTCTAAAGGTATCTTTTTGTTGTACATAGTCAGTTGCTTCTAGTTGTGGATTTCGGGTTGCAAAGATACTACTTTTCCCCGACGCGGCAAAATTATCAGTAGTGGTGGGAAAATTATCAGTATTCGGTGAGCAAGGGATTGGGCGTAATTTTGCACGTCGAAAAAAATAGGCAAGCCTGATGCAAGACATTCATATCCAAACCCAACGCGGGGTGTTGTTAGATGGAACGCTGTTCGAATCTACAGTTGCTGACACGCTACTGATTGCCATCACGGGCATTCACGGCAACTTCTATTCCAACCCTTTTTACTACACCATCGGCAACACCCTTGCCGGGGTTGGCACCGACTTCCTCTACGCCCAGACCTGCGACGCTTTTGACACCATCCGTACGCTCAACGCCCGCACAGGCAGGAAGGAACTCATAGGCTCGTGGAACGAACGCTTTGCCGATGCAGAGGAAGATGTGGCGGCATACGTCGACTATGCCTGTCGGCAAGGCTACCGGCACATCTACCTGGCGGGCCATTCGCTGGGGGCCAACAAGGTCATCTACTACCTCTCGCGGACCCCCGACCCCCGTGTGGAACGCTTCCTGCTGCTCTCGCCCGCCAACCTCGACTATATGACCAGCGGCGTGACCGCACAGGAACGCGACTATGTGCGTCGCGCGATGGAGGCCGGGCACGGTGCAGAGATGCTGCCGTTTCCGCTGATGGGGTGGGTGGAATGCCAGGTGGCCACCGCCTACGACTGGCTCCTGAGCGGCATCCTCAACAATGTCCATACCCACCCCGATGGCGACTTCAGCCAGCTGGAGCGCATCACACATCGCGGCGCCCTACTCATCGGCACCTACGACAACTTCACCGACGGCGACCCGTCGGGCTTCCTCCGCCTCATCAACAGCCACCTGCCTTCGGCGGCAGAGAACCGGCTCATCTTCATCGAGCGCACCGGCCACACCTACCAGCAGAAACATCAGGAACTGGCCGACTACATAATGAACCTGATTAACGAATGGACAAAAGAATAAACTACGATGAAATCATTGTTTGACACAACGAAGATGCGCACCCACGCGTTGTGCAACCGCGCTTGGCGTTCGGCCACCTGGCTGGGATTGGCCGACGAGGAGGGTTTCGTGACAGATGCCATCGTCGACACCTACGAAAAGCTTGCCAAGGGCGGTGTGGCGATGATTGTGACGGGCCTGACCTCCATCTCCGCCACGGACGCACGCATCGGCGGCGAGTGCAAGTTCTACGACAACCGTTTTGTGGCGGGCCACCGTCGCCTTACTGATGCCGTGCACCGCCACGACAGCCGCATCCTGCTGCAGACAGCGATGGTGGACGGACCCGTCGACGAGCTTACGACTTCACAAGTGGACAGCGTGGTCGCTGCGTTTGGCGACGCCGCCCGCCGTGCAGAGATGGCTGGTTACGACGGCGTGCAGATCCACGCCGCCCACTTTTTCTATCTCAGCCGCTTCATATCACCGTTGTTCAACCATCGCAGCGACCGTTACAGCGGAGCCAATATCCTTCCCGCCATCCTTGTCGATATGCGCAGCAAGACCTCTAAGGATTTTCTCGTCACAATGAAAATAAACTCCACCGACGGCCATCCCGGCGGAATAGACATCGAGGGTATGATTGCCGCCTGCCAGCGGCTGCCAGGCCTCGACGCCATCGAAGTCAGCGCTAACGGCACCTCGCGGCAGGGTATCCGTGCCGGAATGAACGAAGGCTCCTTCCTCCACGCCGCCGCACGGCTGGCCGAGGCCGTGGACATACCCGTGGTTCTGGTGGGAGGTCTGCGCAGCTTGGATTTCATCGACCGCGTGCTGAACGGCACAAAGATTGACTACGTCAGCCTCTCGCGCCCATTCATCCGCGAGCCGGACCTCATCCGTCGCTGGCAACAAGGCGACACAGAGCCCTCACGCTGCGTCAGCTGCAACTCCTGTTACAACACCCCAGGACACAAGTGTGTTAATGCGTTAGTGTGTCTTTAAATAAACTGCATTTATAATAAAAGCAAGAACTGATATGAGCAATACACTTAAAGCTATGTTCTTCAACGGAAGTCCGCGCAAGAACAGGAGCCTGACGAACAACGATAGCCATCCGAGCTCGCTCGGGAATGGCCAAGTCGTGAGGAAGGAAGGCGTAGCCAACACAGCCAAGATGTTGGAAAGTGCGATAAAGGGTGCCCACGACGCGGGTGCCGAATGCGAACTGGTACATCTGTACGACATCGATTTCAAAGGCTGCAAGAGCTGCTTCGCCTGCAAAATCAAGAACTCGAAGTGCAATGGCGTCTGCGCCATCCGGGACGACCTGCGTCCGGTGCTGGAGCGTGCCCGCAAGGCCGACGTGCTAGTGCTTGGGGCACCCGTCTACTACAGTTATCCAACGGGTGTCATCCGTGCCTTTATGGAGCGTCTGATGTTTCCCGTCGGCACCTATATGTATGAACGCGACGGAGAAGGCGACGGGCACGCCGGTCGACACATCACCCTGCGAGACAAAGTGATACCCACGGCGATGATTTTCACAATGAACTGTCCCGAGGACTACATGCGCCAGATTGGCTACCCCGCCATCCTCGACGAGAACGCCAAGGTGATGGAGGACATCTTCGGCTACTCGGAAACCCTCTACGTCTGCAACACCTACCAGTTTAACGACTACTCGCGCTATGATTTCAACCTCTTCAGCGAAGAGGACAAGCGCCGCTACCGCGACGAGCACTTCGCCATCGACCTGCAGAACGCCTACCATCTCGGCAAACGCCTGGTGGAAAAAGCCAAGTGAGAAAGGACACGGGGCAAGCACCTCGGCCAGTCGCCCAGCGACTACCGCCGCAGCCTCCAGCCACAAGGGTGAATAAATAGTGTCTTCTCCCATCTCACTTTCTGTCATTTTTATCCTCCTTATTTTCAACATTGCTAACCATTTGGTTCGTGTATTGACTTTTGGTAAGCAAGTGTTCAATTGAAATATTATATGTAATTTTGCAGCATAAAAATCAAGACGATGAACAGAAAGGAAATTATAAATGCCACGTTCCCGGACTGTCCGGTGCGCAATGTTATCTCACACATCACCGACAAATGGTCGTTGCTTGTCCTCTACACCTTGGAACAGAAAAAGGTGCTGCGTTTTAAGGACTTGTGGCGACAAATCCCGGACATTTCACAGAAGATGCTCACGGCTGTGTTGAAAAACCTGGAGGGTGACGGCATCGTCAGTCGCGAAGTCTTTATGGAGGTGCCTCCGCGGGTGGAATACCGTCTCACCGAGCGTGGAAACAGCCTGATGCCGCACCTCGACGCCCTTCTGGCTTGGGGTATGGAACATTTTGAGGAAATCGTGGAAGACCGGATGAGTCACGTCTTCGACAAATAAATTTTTTTATTCACCAAATTATTTATCACAATGAAAAGAGCAGAATTTGGAGGTTTCGTAGCCTCGTTTGCCGACCAGAATCCCAGCGCCTGCGGAAGTGCCTGCGGTGCCGCCAAGCCCGAAGAGAAACCCTCCGCCTGCGGTGCAACCGAACCCCAGCAGCCCTCCGCTTGCGGCAGCGCCTGTGGTGCAGCCGAACCCAAGAAAGAGGAAAAACCCAGCGCCTGCGGAAGTGCCTGCGGTGCCAAATAGGTCATCAAGATGCACTATTTCTCTTTCCAGTGGCACATCACCGACTATTGCGACCAGTGTTGCAAGCATTGCTACATCTTCTCCGAAGGGCACCCAGAGCTGCTTTCGGTTAGCGTGGAGCGTGCCCGTATGGTGGTCGACAGTTGCCTGGATATGTGCAACCGGATGGGCGATCGCCTCCCTTATTTCTACATTACGGGAGGCGATCCTCTTTTACACCCCGGAATCTGGGACATTCTTGCCTATGTCAAAGAGCGGGCCATTCCATTCTCCATCCTCGGCAACCCGTTCCACGTGACCGATGAGAACTGCCGCAAGCTGAAATCCTTCGGATGCGAGAAATACCAACTCAGCATCGACGGCAACCGCCAAACGCACGACTATATGCGCAAACCGGGCTCTTTTGACACTACGTTGGAGAAAATCGAGGTGCTGCATCGCAACGGCATCCGGGTGGCCGTGATGACTACCGTGTCGGGCGTGAATGCCGACCAGATGTCGGAAATCATCGACACCGTTGTGGCACACAAGGCCGACGTCTTCGCCTTTGCACGCTACTGCCCGACAAGCCTCGAAAAAAGCGCCCACCTGTCGCCTCGGCAATACCGCGCCGTGCTCGACACGTGCTGGAAGAAGTATATGGAATATGGCGACACGTGCAAGACCACCTTCAACCTCAAAGACCACCTATGGGGACTGTATCTGCACGAAATAGGCCGCTTCAGGATTCCCGAAGGGTTGGACGACGACACCGTCTATGACGGCTGCAACTGCGGCCACGGCCATTTCACCATCCTCCCCAATGGAGATGCAATGGCCTGCCGCCGCTTCGAGAGCAAGGTGGGCAACCTGTTCGAGACACCTTTGTACGACCTCTGGACTTCCCCGCAAATGGACTACTATAGGCAGTACGAGAAATTCGAGAAATGCGGTCGTTGCGAGCTGTTGCGCTTCTGCCGGGGTTGCCCCGCAGTGGCCTATGGTTATACACACAATTTTTACGCTGCTGATCCGCAGTGTTGGAAAGAATTATGAACATCTTTGAACTTATCAGACATCGCCGTTCCATCCGCAAATACGAGGAGCGGCAGGTACCCAGAGAGGATTTGGAACGCATCATCGAGGCGGGCCTCTACGCCCCCAATGCCGGTGGCGGCCAGCGCAGTATGATTGTCGCCCTGCGCGACCCCAAGCTCACCGAAGCCGTGGGCAGGATGAACGTCGGAAAACTCGACCGCTCGCGGCTCTCTGGCAGCTTTGTTTCCAACGAGCAACCCAGCATCATCGACGACCCCACGCTCAAGAGCGGCTTCTACGGCGCCCCCACCGTCTGTGTCGTCTTCGCCCAAGGCAATTTCCTCTACAGCATTCCCGACGCTTTCTGCTGTGCCGAGAATATGGTGCTGGCGGCCACCGAACTGGGCATCAGCTCCTGCATCATCGCCCGCGGCGAGGAGACCTTCGATAGCGACTACGGCCGCCAGCTGATGCACGACTGGGGCGTTCCCCTCGGCTATGTGGCCCGTTGCTTCGTCCTGCTGGGCTATTGCAAAGGCGACTACCCCGCCGTCAAACCCCGCCGTCAGGGGCGCTACAACATC
>JAFRZC010000163.1 GCA_017442765.1 Prevotella sp.
CGCTCTTCAAGCAGATGCCCGGTCCTGATGTGGAGGTAGCGGCAAGTGCTCCGGCGAAGGATGCTCCGATGGCCGAGGCGCACCCGGCAATCTCGTCCTCGCATTGCACGGTGATGACACCCATCGACTTGTGTTTGGCCAGCTCGTGCAAAATATCGGTGGCCGGCGTGATAGGATAGGAGCCGAGGAACAGGCGCAGTCCGGCTTTCTCGGCAGCGGCCATCAGTCCGTAGGCTGTGGCCTTGTTGCCAGTGATGTCCATGTAACGCCCCGGCACCTTATGAGTCGATTCAATGCGATAGGTATTGGGCACCGAGGCATGTACGTTGTGGCCGTAGTCGTAGCCTGCATGTACCACCTTGATATTGCTCTCTGCAACGGCAGGTTTCTTTGCAAACTTCTCACGAAGGAATTTGTCAACAAGCGACAAATCACGATTGAAAAGCCAGCAGACCAATCCGAGAGCAAACATGTTGCGGCTCTTTAGCTTCACCTTGTTGTCAAGGTCGGTATCGGAAAGACAGTCTTTTACCATCTGCGTGATGGGGCAGCTGATGACGGTATCGGGGTCGATACCGAGTTCCGCCAGATAGTCGGGGTTCTCTATCTGCGCTTTCTTCAAGTCAGCCTCCTTAAACGCATCGGTGTCGATGATGACCGTTGCTCCAGGCTTCGCATAGCGATACTGAGTTTTCAGCGCGGCAGCGTTCATCGCAACAAGCACGTCGCACTTGTCGCCCGGTGTGAGTGCCACACCCTCGCTGATGTGTACCTGAAAGCCGCTGACCCCCGTGAGCGAACCTTGCGGGGCACGGATGTCGGCGGGATAGTCGGGAAAGGTAGAGATGCCGTTCCCCACCGTAGCAGAAATAGCAGAAAAGATGTTTCCGGCCAGTTGCATTCCGTCGCCGGAGTCGCCACTGAACCGCACTACCACTTCTTTCAGTTCTTTTACCTCAAGTTTATTATCCATAACTAAATATTATATTGAAGATTGATTTCACTTCTTGAACAATGAGGCTATCCACAAAATCAGCACGGCACCGATGACAGCCGTTCCGATTTGTCCGACAAGACCGCCCCATTCTATGCCGAACACATCAAGGGCCTTGCCACCGATGACACCACCGATGACACCGAGCACAATGTTCAGCAGGCAGCCGTAGCCCTTGCCTTTCATGATTTTCCCTGCAAGAAATCCTGCAAGACATCCGACAATGATTGAACCGATAAATCCTTCCATAATTTATTTACATTTATAGTTTCCAGACGGCACCGTCCTTGGTGTCCTTCACTTCAAATCCGAGCCGTGCCAGCTCGTCGCGTATATGGTCGCTCGTGGCCCAGTCCTTGGCTGCTTTTGCCTTTGCACGAAGATCGAGCACCATATCGACAACAGCTCCGAATGCCTTTTCGCGTGTATCGTTCGAGCCCGAGTGCTCCGGGCGCAGACCCAGCAGGTCGCAGGCGAAGAGCCGCATTGTCTCGCGAAGCTCCTGCAGGCCATCGGCACAGATAGAGGCTTTGTGGTCAACCAACTTATTGATGACGGTGCAGGCCTCGAACAGCGCGGCGATGACCAGCTGCGTGGCCAAGTCGTCGTTCATTGCGTCGTAGCAGCGTTGTCGCAGACCTTTCACCACCTGCTCCGTCTCGGCATCGCAGTTGTCGGACGGCACTATGCGGTCGAGGTCGGCCAGTGCGTTCATCAGTTTCTCTAAGCCCTTCTGCGAGGCGATGAGCGCCTCGTCGGAGAAATCGACTGTCGAGCGGTAGTGCGCCGAGAGGATGAAAAAGCGGATGGTCATGGGCGAGAATGCCTGCGAGAGTAGGGGGTGGCCGCCCGTGAAAAACTGCTCGAGCGTGATGAAGTTGTTGTACGACTTGCCCATCTTCTTGCCTGCGATGGTAATCATATTGTTGTGCATCCAGTATTTCACCATCGGTTCGCCCTGTGCAGCCACCGCCTGGGCTATCTCGCACTCGTGGTGGGGGAAGACAAGGTCGAGGCCGCCGCCGTGGATATCGAACTGCCGACCCAGATACTTCCTCCCCATGGCCGTACACTCACAATGCCATCCCGGGAAGCCGTCGCTCCAGGGCGAGGGCCAGCGCATGATATGCTCGGGCTGGGCTTTCTTCCACAAGGCAAAGTCGGCCTGATTGCGCTTCTCGCCCACACCGGCCAGCTCGCGGCTCTCGTCCTTGATATTTTCCAACGAACGACCCGAGAGAATACCATACTGGTGCTTCTTGTTATAGGCCTCGATATCAAAATAGATAGAACCGTTCGACTCGTAGGCGAAGCCGTTGCCGAGGATTTCCCTGACCAGCTCCTCCTGCTCGATGATATGGCCGGAGGCATGCGGCTCTATCGACGGCGGCAACACGCCCAGCGCGTCCATCGCCTCGTGGTAGCGGCGCGTGTAGTGCTGCGCGATCTCCATCGGCTCCAACTGCTCCAGCCGGGCTTTCTTCGCTATCTTGTCGTCGCCCTCGTCGGCATCGTGTTCCAAGTGTCCCACGTCGGTGATGTTGCGGACGTAGCGCACCTTGTAGCCCAGATGGCGCAGGTAGCGGAAAAGAATGTCGAACGTGATGGCCGGACGGGCATGACCCAGATGCGGGTCGCCATAGACCGTAGGACCGCAGACGTACATGCCCACGTTGGGCGCGTGCAACGGCTCAAAACGCTCTTTCCGGCGCGTGAGCGTGTTATAAATAAGCAGCTTTTGTTCCATTTTCTTTTAACAAATATAACTTTTCAAACTGCAAAGGTACGATTAAGTGAGTGAAAATGCAAATTTATTTGTAATTTTCCGAACGAAAGTACCTTCGGCGAAAGCCAAAATTACTAAAAATGAGCATTAGAAACACTTAAGCAACATTCCAAAGATATATCTTTTGAGAAAAATTCCCTAGGGAATTTCATGCGAAAGACGGTCTTTCAGAACAAATTCCCTAGGGAATTTTTAGCGAAACGCCATCGTTTCACTTTTGCGACACCATTGATTCAGTTGTCATCAGCACGCAAATGGTCTTCATCCGCACATAGTCTTCGGAGAGGTACATCAGCCCTCCGTAGGGGTTGCGCGTGCCCCACGAGTTCTTGGCAATGTAGTAGCGGCGGCCCTGCCGGTCGCGGGCAATGCCGACAAGTGCCATGCAGTGGTCGTCGGTGGTACGGCGGCTCTCGAACTCGCGTTGCCGTCGCTGCTGGGTGACTGGCTGACCCGCCGGAAGCCACGCCACGCCTTTCTTGAAAGAGAAGCCCGGCTCGCTGATGTCGCCCTCCCAGCAGACGGGATGCCCTGCATGCAGACTGCGGTCGATGCGCCGCATGAGCGTGTCGAGAGGAACGTTGAGGAACGTGTCGGCATACTGGTTGTCGGGAACCTCGAGCACAAACGGCTGCCCGAAAGGATGATGGGTGAAACTGGTCAAAGCCATATATTCATCTTTCCGGCACACGCTGTGGGCAAACTCCAAAGGCGTATATTCAGCTCCGAGCATAAAGACATATTTTGGCAGGAAGCCCGTCGCCTCGTCGAGCAACTCGTCGGCACGGCGGTTGACATCGGCAAGCGTGTATTCCATCGTTGCCGCCTGCGTCAGCCGACGGGCCACCACGCCATAGTCGGCATCACGTTTCGGGCGCAGTGAATGGGTAGGCATCACGCCTTCTCGCTGTAACAGATGAAGAAGCATTGTGGCCATGCCGCGCTGGCGGATGGAACGGCGACCTTTGGAAAGGAAACAGGAACGGATCTGTTCGGCCAGATACTGGCGGATAAGATAGTCCGCCGAGAGGCTCACCGAGTCGCCCCGCCCTATATGCTCCGTCTCTATCGTGGCCAGCATGGCATAAATCCAACAGAAACTGCTGCTGCCCTGACTCTTCACATCGGTCATCGGCAGCCGCACCTCGTCAGTGAACCGCTCCGTATCTTCTGTATTTTCTCCGCAACAACATAGCAAGACTGAAACGAAAAACAGACACAAATATACAGCGGCTTTTCCTGTTCCTTTTATCATAGTTGATGCAAAAGTACGAAATAATTATGAATTATGCATTATGCATTATGAATTATTTTGTACCTTTGCACTCATGAATGTAAACTTGAGCGACTTTGAGGTGATGGCACCGGTGGGCTCGCGCGACGCGCTGGCCGCCGCCGTCAAGGCGGGTGCCGACTCGGTCTATTTCGGCGTGGAGCAGCTCAATATGCGGGCGCACTCGGCCAACCACTTTTCCATCGACGACCTGCGCGAGATAGCCGCAACCTGCACGGAGAATGGCATCAAGTCGTATCTGACCGTGAACACAATCATCTACGGCGAGGACCTCGACACCATGCGCGAGATTATCGACGCGGCGGTTACGGCAAAGGTCTCTGCAGTCATTGCCAGCGACGTGGCCGTGATGATGTATTGCCGCGAGGTAGGCATGGAGGTGCACCTCTCCACACAACTTAACATCTCGAACATCGAGGCCCTGAAGTTCTATGCCCGGTTTGCCGACGTGGTGGTGCTGGCCCGCGAGCTGAACATGAAACAGGTGGCGGAAATTCACCGGCAAATCATCGAACAGGACATCCGGGGACCACGCGGCGAGCTTGTGCGCATCGAGATGTTCTGCCACGGGGCACTCTGCATGGCGGTGTCGGGAAAATGCTACATGAGCCTGGCCGACAGCGGACGCTCAGCCAACCGAGGCGAGTGTATGCAGATCTGTCGGCGCAGCTACATCCTCACCGATGCCGAGACAGGCAACCAGATTGAGGTGGACAACAAATACCTGATGAGTCCGAAGGACCTGAAAACCGTGCGCTTCATCGACCGGCTGATGGCGGCCGGCGTGCGGGTATTCAAGATAGAGGGCCGCGCCAGAGGACCGGAATACGTCTATACCGTTGTGAAGGTGTATAAAGAGGCCATCGCCGCCGCATTCAATGCCCTCTCTGGAAAGTCCGGAATATCCGGAGAACCCGGAGTATCCGAAAAAATGAAAGACGAGTGGGACCGCCGACTCGCCACCGTCTTCAACCGCGGCTTCTGGGACGGCTACTATCAGGGGCAGCAACTCGGCGAATGGAACAAAAACTACGGCTCGAACGCGACAGAAAGAAAACAGCTTGTCGGAAAAATCACCAAGTTCTTCTCCCGACTCAGCGTAGCGGAAATTGCTGTCGAGGCTTCCACATTCTCAATCGGCGACCGGTTGCTCATCACCGGACCCACCACAGGAGCCCTCTGGCTCGATGCCACTGAAATACACGGCGACGACGGACAGCCCGTCAGCCTTGCCGAACAACGCCACCGCGTATCCATCCCCGTGCCCGAGAAGGTCCGCCCCAACGACAAAGTGTTCAAAATCATCCCAAACACAGAATCATAATTATCAATTGTCAATTATCAATTAAGACATGACCATCAACGAACTGCAAGACCAAGTCATCGAAGAGTTTGAAGGCTTCGACGACTGGATGGACAAATATCAGATGCTCATCGACCTCGGCAACGACCTGGAGCCCCTCGACGAGAAGTACAAAACCGAGCAGAACCTCATAGACGGGTGTCAGAGCCGTGTGTGGCTGCAGGCCGACTACCACGACGGACGCATCTGCCTGCAAGCCGAGAGCGACGCGCTCATCGTGAAAGGCATCATCGCCCTGCTCATCCGCGTGCTTAACGGACAGACTCCACAGGACATTCTCGATGCCGACCTCTATTTCATCCCTCGTATCGGACTCTCCGAACACCTCTCCCCCACCCGCGCCAATGGCCTGCTCGCCATGGTGAAGCAGATTCGCGCCTACGCCCTGGCCTACTCAATGCATAATTCATAATGAGCAACGGATAGAACGCTAAACACTAAACACTAAACATTAAATATGCGGAAGCTCAGAACCATAGAGATAGAACGGTTGTCGGTGGAAGAGTTCCGACAGGCTGAGAAGATGCCCTTAGTCGTAGTGCTCGACGACGTGCGGAGCCTCTACAACGTGGGCAGTGTCTTCCGCACCTGTGATGCCTTTCGGGTTGAAGCCGTCTATCTGTGCGGCATCACCGCCACGCCGCCCTCAACCGAGATACACAAGACTGCCCTCGGGGCTGAGGAGAGTGTGAGGTGGCAATATTTCAAGACTGCCGACGATGCCGTTGAACAGTTGAAAGCCGACGGCTATATGGTCTATGCCGTCGAACAGGCCGAGGGAAGCATCATTCTGAGTGGAGAGGGGAGAGAGGAAAGTGGAGAGAGAGAAGGTTACGGGGAGGCGAGTTCCCTTCCTTTTAGGGAGGGGGCGGGGGTAGGCCTTGTCCTCGGCAACGAGGTGAAGGGCGTTCACCAAAGCACCATCGACCTGTGCGACGGCTGCATCGAGATACCGCAATGGGGCACGAAGCACTCGCTCAATGTCGCCGTGGCCGCCGGCATCGTCGTCTGGGAATTTGCCCAACGGCATTTGCTTTGTGAAAAATAAGAAGCGAGAGATGATAGATATGAAACCATACTTATCATCTCTCACTTCTAAGTTCTCACGTTTTTCTTACTTGCCGGCGTCGAGTTTCCAGCCGTCTTTCTCGGTCAGCTTGAGCTTGACATCGGTGGTGTCGCTCTTCTGGTCGTAGTTCACGGCAACCTTCACGACAGCCGTGCTGTCCTTGATTTCCTCGTTGACAATCTGGAAGTCTTTCATCTCACCAGACTTCTTCTCAGCCTCTTGGAACTTGTTCTGAAGCATGGCAACATAGGTTGCTTTGGTCTGCTCGACGGTAGAACCGTCTGTGGCCTTGATGTCCATAAGGTCAACATAGCCCTTGTAGTCTTTCTTCTGAAGACACTTCATGGCCTTTTCGGCTACTCCCGAAGGTGTGTTGCTGTCAGTTGCCGCACCTGTGCAGCTGCTGATCACGATGGCTGCTACGCAGCTCATGACAATTGCAAATAGTTTTTTCATACGCTTAAAATTTAAATGGTTAAAAAATAATGACTGATTTCAGTTTTCTTGATTTATGAATATCTGAGGGATAGAGCACGTCGGCATGGAGCATTGGCAAATCGACGCGATGGCGCTCCCGCCCGACAAGTGGCATTCCTGCCTGCTGATAGACGTATGCAATGAACTCCGTGCAATACATGCGCGTCGTGTCGCTGTCGTCGTAGTCGTGGTCGAAAAGCGTGTGGCGGCGATAAATCTCCACGGCCTTCCGGGCTGCCCGGCGGGCGATGCTTCTGTCGCTCACGCGACACACCTCGCCCACATCGGTACGAACGGTGGAGAAGAACTCCTCGGGTCTTTCCATCTTCACTCGGTCGGGGTCGCCGGCATAGTCGGGTTCGCCCGGCACCGCATGAACAATCATCCTCACCCCACAGGAGTCGGCGACGATGCCCACATGCGAGTACTGTCCTCCCCTGTCGCCGACAAGCACCACATGACTGGTAAACCCACCGCCACGCCGGAACACCACGTCGCCCTCTTCCAGATTGACTCCGGCGGGCAGGACACATACGCCACTCTTCGTACACCCTGCAACAGACAAGGCAACGATGGCCACAGTCAATGTGGGCAAGAGTATTCTATGTCGCATGCCGAACGTTGGCTTAAAACAGATTGGGCTACAAATGTAATGAAAATTTTTTAATCTCCGTCAATTTCTATATGAAAATTTAGTTTTTTATTGTTTTTTATTTTGGAAGAATTGCATTTTGTTGTAATTTTGTGCTGTGAAATTTAAAACGCTATCGTGAACACTCCCCGTCTGCTCACAAAGATATTTCTCATCCTGTCCGCAACGATGATTTTCGGCGCGCTGGCCGTTGTGCTGCTGCGAGCCACTCATGTTGCCGACGGTTTCTTCGAGCAGGTCGATCTGCCACTTATCGGCATCGAGCCGTCAGACACGATTGCACCCAGGCTGGAAGTGCTGCCGATAAAGGTAAGTCTCGGCCAACACCCTGACTATATGAAGAACGTGGAGGTGAGCGACGACTCCGGCTACTATATGCTCGACATCGACTCGTCGCAGGTCGATCTCAGCCGTCCCGGCGACTATCCCGTTGTCTATACCGCTACCGACTCCATCGGCAACCAGACGCGCCGCGAGGTGACCTTGCGTGTGACCGACCCCCATCGGCGAGTGGTCTATCTCACCTTCGACGACGGCCCGTCGAACAACACGGGCGAGGTGTTGCGCATCCTGCGCGAAGAAGGGGCAAAGGCCACATTCTTCATCACAGCTCAGATGCCCGGCTGCTTCCACTATATCACCCAGGCACACGACGAAGGCCATGCCATTGCCGCCCACAGCTACTCTCACAAATTCTCCATCTATCGCAGTTTTGCCGACTATTTCGCCGACCTCGACCGCATCGAGCAGGTCATCGAGAAATATACCGGCCACCGCTCACCCATCATCCGTTTCCCGGGCGGCAGCAGCAACATGGCCTATTCCCACTACTCCGGCATCAACTTCATGGACAGTCTTTGTCACGAGGTACAGCATCGGGGGTATCAGTATGTCGATTGGAACCTCGACTCCCAGGATGCCTCGGGCAACAACGTCCCTGTGGCGAAGCTCGTCAGCAGTTCGTGCCGCACCGTGAGCAAAGACATCTGCCTGCTCATGCATGATGCCGAGCCGAAGAAAACCACCGTCGCAGCCCTGCCTGAGATTATCCGCTTCTTCAAGCAATCAGGCTATGATTTCGGCACCCTCACGAGCACCGGCTACATCTGCCACCACAACACCGCCGGCATCCGCAAAGCCATCCTGAAAAAAGAGGCGGAGAAGCAGGCAAAGCGAAAAAGCCAGACTGCCCTTGTCCATGACAGCCTGACCTCCCACTAAACGCTAAACACTAAACGCTAAACACTAAACATTGATGATTCCCGCCTCTGCCGCGCCCAGCGCACCCAGGAGTGCGGTGGCTACGGCGATGATGACCTTGATGATCATGCGCCAGTTGGTGCTATTCCCGTTTTTCATTTTTTCACTCTTCACTTTTCACTTTTCACTCTTCACTTTTCATTAGGCCGCAGGCCGATTACGGCATCACGGGCTCGGTGCCTCCGCTGTTTCCGCTGCCAGTTCCACCAGTTCCAGCATCACCGCTGTCTGCGCCGTCGGACTTGTCGACATTATAGACGTCGAGCTCGCGCAGTTTGGTGCCGGTAAGAAACGACTGTGTGCGGCTGCCGCTGCGATCCACCTTCACCTCGGGCTGGAAGATGATGTGCAGGCGCTTCACGTTCTTCTGCGGAGTGAAGTCCTTGGCCGAGTCGGCGGGCGAGGTGTTGAGTCCGATCTTGAACGAGCCGAAGCGGTCGAGCTTCACGCGCATGGAGTTCTGCAACTGGGTCTTCATCGTCTCCACGAGCTCGCTGATGACGGCCAGAATGTCGGCACGCTTCACGGTGCAGTTGGCCTGCATGATGTCGGCCAGCTCATCAATGCCTACGGTGCCCTCGTGTACGGCGCGGCCATACCATTTTCCCTTGTACTGAGAGTTGTCACGATTCTCCTGATAGAGTTTGTACTTTACTGCCATTGTGGATTTTCCTTTCTTTGATTTTTTTTGTTTGATTACTAAGATTAATTAACGCTGTTGTCTCCTCCATGCGGTGCAGCGGGCCGTGTGTCGCGTTGGGCGACGGTGAGCCGTTCAGCTTTTTGCCGGCGTTGTGGCTGAGCGGGCACTCCCTCTTTTTTCCTGACCGCGTCATCGCCATGTCGGTTTCGACGGTGCAAAGATACAACATTTTCCACCCCTTGTCAAGACCTGATGGGGGGAGAAATGGGGGGAGTATGTTGAAAGTGTTTTTTAACAAAGAAATCAGCAAATTGAAATGTTGCTTCCATGCCCTGCTTTACTTTTGCTGCCGTGAAGTCGTCGGAATCCTTAGCACTGCCGACTTCCTGGAAAACTAACTTTAATCATTTAATTTCAAGAAACGTAAGCAAGACTATGAAAATGAAAAACACAACCGGTTGTCTTTTCCCGACAACGCCCGCGCAAAACGTCTCGCGCGAACAGATTGCTGAGAGCCGTCAACGGCTGGAACACGAATTTTCCCGACTGCTCCATGCCGAGTCCCCGCTTTTGTGGAAGGGTACGAGGTCCGACCTGATGGAACTTGTTTATCTCATCTACGTCAACGGCAATTTCCGCGACGCCGACGGCTATCCGCTGAGCATGGCCGAACTGACTCGCCGCGTATGCCGGGTGTTCGACCTGCCCGCACCCTACAATCCTTACGAGCGTGCGGCCCGTGCCATGAACCGTAAGGGACTGCGGCGGCATCGGCTGCTCGAGCGCTATGCCTGGCTCTACTGCGTGGCAGGCGTGGAGCATCCGCTGGAACAGTTCATCGGGAAAGGAGGTCGCCATGAGTAACCCCATCGACCTGAACCGACAGCTGAGCGAGCATTTCCGTCTGCGCGAGTTCATCGACTCGGGCACGGCCCGCCGCCTGAACATCGACAACACCCCCGAGCCCGTCCACGTGGAGCGGCTGCGACAGCTCTGCCTGCACGTGCTCGAGCCGCTGCGCCGCCGCTTCGGAGTCATCCGCGTCACCAGCGGCTACCGTTGTCCGCGACTGAACGAGGCCGTGGGCGGTGTCCGAGGTTCGCAGCACCTGCTGGGCGAGGCCGCCGACATCCACATCTCCGACATGGCGACCGGCTGCAAGATGTTCGAGTTCATCCGCACACACAGCGATTTCGACCAGCTGCTCTTCGAGCACCGCCTCAAAAACGGCTGCTGCTGGCTGCACGTCAGCCACCGCAGCGACCGCGGCCCCAACCGCCACGATGCCCGCAATATGTACGTGTAAAAAGACCCTCCCCCACCCCAATATCCTGCGCCCATACCCTTGCAGCGTGTTGCTGTAAAGCTATGGGCGCAATCATGTAAACCCCGAAGGGGTGGCAGAACAATATCTGCCGTACCTTCGGCACTTTATTTACTATACTCCACGAAGCAGGGGTTCCGCTGCGCTGCACCGCCTGCCTGTGGTCTGTCACCCCGTCGGGGTTTATTTAACTCCTCCATCCTCTCTCCCCTTTCCTCTGCTCCCCTTTCCTCTGCTCCCCTCCCTTGGGGAGGGGTCGGGGGTGGGTTTTTACAGGTACTGCATCAGCACGTCCCAGACGGCGATGATGTGGCAGACGGAGCCGAGGAGTACGAAGAAATGGAACACGGTGTGCATGTAGCGGCGGTGATGGAGCGAATAGAAAAGTGCACCCGTGATGTAGCTTACGCCCTCGGCCACGATCCACACGACGGCAGCTGTTGACACACAGGCCAGCAAAGGCTTGAACGCCACGAGCACCGACAATCCCATCAGACAGAAGCAGACCGTCTCCAGATGGCTGTGGTCTTTCAGCCGGACAAACGACGCAATGGTACCCGCGATGGCCGCCGTCCAGATGAAGGCGAATAGCGCCCACCCCCATGCGGCCTGCTCACGCAGGGCGATGAGCGTGATGGGCGAGTAGGAACCCGCGATGTGCCAGTAGATGGCCGCATGGTCCCACCGCCGCAGCCGCGCCTTCCACTTCGACTCCGAGGGCAGCGCATGATAGACCGTCGAGGCGATGTACGAGCAGAGCATCCCGAACAGATAAAGGCTCACCCCGACCGTGGCCCAGCTGTCGGCCTGCCTGACACACCAAACCACGAACACCGTGCCCACGATCAGACCTACGGCAATACCCGCGGCATGGCTCCACGAGTTCCACAATTCCTCTTTTCGGCTAAAAAACTTCTTCACAATGGCAAAAATTTTGCAAACAAGCAAAAAGGGAGCTTGCTCCGATTTTGCCGAGTTCAGTTAAAAACAGGCAAGTCGAAAATCGCGATTTAGCGGGGGTAATGAAAGCTCGCTTTCAAATTACCGAGCGTGAGCGATTTATTCAAAGCAATTAAACTTGCTTAGATTGCTGAGACGTAGCCTGTTTTATTTAAATTTTATGCAAAGATAATGATTTTTCCCATTCTAAGGATGCACTTCGCGCAGAAATTACATAAAATTTATACAAGTTTCACAGGTAATGGAAACTTTGCATAGAAACAGCCTGAAGGGCTGGAAAGCTCTCAGCCCAGGGCATCGCCCTGGGTATGAAGGATGGGGTAAATTCGCCCTGAAAGGGCAAAAGCACAGTGACAAAAGTAAGGCTTTTGCCCTTTCAGGGCGCAACTTCACATTAACAACCGACCCAGGGCGATGCCCTGGGCTGAGTGATTATTGGCCTTTCAGGCCGTCATCCATAGACAGCGAGATTGTTCAGGCCGCATTTGCACAACTTGCGAAACTTATATTAGTGCAATTAGCCAAAACAATACGTACGGGAAGATTTCGTGCCATTCGAGTAATTCGTGGTAAATGTCTGTGGTAGAATTTTACTGCTGGGAAACTTCGTTCGACGTTAATAGTTAAATTTCTTGAAATCTTGTTAATTCGCGATGGGCGCAAAGGTAGCGGTTTTTTGCGGGTCGGGTGTTAAAGAGTGTGATTCGGGCAAAAAAGCGGCTGTTTTTCTTGTTTTCCGCAACTCGCTGACTATAAGACCTATAAGTCCCATAAGACCTATAGGGCCTATAATGTCCTATCGCGAAAGATATATCTCTCGGTGCTGAGAGATATATGTTTCGGGTGGCGAAAGACCGTCTTTCAGGGTGCAAAAGACCATCTTTCGCCACCCGAAACATATATCTTTGGCAACAGACGAGGGATGAAAGATGAGGGAAGAGGGCGCGAAAGCGTTAACCGATGTTAATTTTCGGTTTTTCAGAACACTTTTGCCTACCAGCAAAGTGTTAAAATTCAAACTCCGATTTAAGTTTTTATAACACTCCGCAACCCTATGCCCGCGCATCTCCCCACCCCTGAGAAAATCATCGCGAAACAAGAAAAACGCATTTTTTTCAATAAATAAGGTGGTTTTTTAAAATAAATTCATTATCTTTGCCCCCGAATTACCGTCGCTTTGCCGTAAACCGTCAGTGGAAAGGCAAGCGAAAACCGACTGAAAAGACATTAACCTCTGTACAAACTTGAAACAATTTAATAGTATTAATCAACGTAAAAAAGAATGAACATGAAAAAAATCTTACTGAGCGGGTTAGCCCTCGTGCTGACCTTGACACTGCAGGCACAGACCTCGCCCTATCAGGGCTCTACCGTGCAGGCAGGCGACGAGTTCTA
>JAFRZC010000164.1 GCA_017442765.1 Prevotella sp.
AAGCTCATTGAGCGCGGCATTGTGAAGACCGTCAAGAGCGCAAAGAAGATAGTCGATCGTCGCGAACCCGTCATCTGGGACATCCTTGAGAATGTGATGAAGGGTCATCCCGTGCTCCTCAATCGTGCTCCGACACTTCACCGTCTGGGTATCCAGGCCTTCCAGCCGAAGCTCATCGAGGGAAAGGCCATTCAGCTCCATCCGCTGGCATGTACGGCATTCAACGCCGACTTCGACGGCGACCAGATGGCCGTTCACCTTCCCTTGAGCAACGAGGCCATCCTTGAGGCACAGATCCTGATGCTTCAGAGCCACAATATCCTCAACCCTGCCAACGGCGCGCCTATCACCGTGCCGTCGCAGGACATGGTGCTCGGTCTCTACTACATCACCAAGCTGCGTCCCGGCGCAAAGGGTGAGGGACTGTCTTTCTACGGTCCCGAGGAAGCCATCATTGCCCACAACGAGGGCAAGTGCGACCTTCATGCACCCGTCAAGGTGCTGGTCGATGATGTTATCGACGGCAAGCCCGTCCGTCATATCGTGGAGACTTCCGTCGGCCGTGTCATCGTCAATGGCATTGTGCCCGACGAAGTCGGTTTCTTCAACGATATCATCTCCAAGAAGACCCTGCGCGGCATCATCGCCGATGTGATTAAGACCGTCGGCATGGCCCGCGCCTGCGAGTTCCTCGACGGCATCAAGAACCTCGGCTACCGCATGGCCTATGTGGCCGGTCTCTCGTTCAACCTCGACGACATCATCGTGCCGCCCGAGAAGGAGGCCATCGTCGATAAGGGTCAGAAGGAGGTCGAGGATATCCAGGCCAACTACGAGATGGGTTTCATCACCGACAACGAGCGCTACAATCAGGTCATCGATGCGTGGACGCATGTGAACAACGAGCTCGGCGACATTCTCTTGAAGGAGATGACTGCCGCCGACCAGGGCTTCAATGCCGTCTATATGATGCTCGACTCCGGTGCCCGTGGCTCTAAGGACCAGATCAAGCAGCTCTCCGGTATGCGTGGTCTGATGGCCAAGCCGCAGAAGGCCGGTGCCGAGACACAGCAGATCATCGAGAACCCCATCCTCTCCAACTTCAAGGAAGGCATGTCGGTGCTCGAATACTTCATCTCCTCCCACGGTGCCCGTAAGGGTCTGGCCGATACGGCCATGAAGACTGCCGATGCCGGTTACCTGACCCGTCGTCTGGTCGATGTCAGCCACGACGTCATCATCACCGAGGAAGACTGTGGTACGCTTCGCGGTCTTGAGTGTACGGCCATCAAGGAGGGCGACGAGGTCATCTCCAAGCTCTACGACCGTATCCTCGGACGTGTGTCGGTTCACGATGTCATCCATCCCACCACAGGCGAGCTCCTTGTGGCCGCCGGTGAGGAGATTACTGAGGACAAGGCCCGTGCCATTGAGGAGTCGCCCATCGAGATGGTAGAGATCCGCTCGGTGCTCACCTGTGAGAGCAAGAAGGGTGTCTGCATGAAGTGCTATGGCCGCAACCTGGCCACCAGCCGCATGGTGCAGAAGGGCGAGGCCGTCGGTGTCATCGCCGCCCAGGCCATCGGTGAGCCGGGTACACAGCTCACGCTCCGTACGTTCCACGCCGGTGGTGTGGCTGCCAATGCCGCAGCCAATGCCAGCATCGTGGCGAAGAACGATGCCAGGGTTGAGTTCGACGAGCTTCGCACCGTGCCGTTCGTGGAGAACGATGGCGAGAAAGACATTGAGTGCCGCATGGTGGTCAGCCGACTCTCTGAGATACGGTTCGTCGATCCCCATACCGGCATTGCCCTCTCTACACTCAACGTACCCTATGGTGCTTCGCTCTACTTCCAGCAGGGCGATGTGGTGAAGAAGGGCGAGCTTGTTGCCAAGTGGGATCCGTTCAATGCTGTCATCGTTACCGAATACGCCGGTACGCTCAAGTTCAACGATGTCATCGAGGGTGTCACCTTCCGTGCCGAGACCGACGAGACCACCGGTCTGACCGAGAAGATCATCACCGACTCGAAAGACAAAGCGCGCGTGCCCACCTGCGACATCATCGATGAGAACGGCGGCATCGTAGGCTCCTACAACTTCCCCGTAGGCGGACACGTCGTCGTCGAGGACGGGCAGACCGTCTCGTCGGGTGCTACGCTCGTGAAGATTCCGCGTGCCTCTGCCAAGGGTGGCGACATCACCGGCGGTCTGCCGCGTGTGACCGAGCTGTTCGAGGCTCGCAACCCGAGCAACCCTGCCGTCGTCAGTGAGATCGACGGCGAGGTGACCATGGGTAAGGTGAAGCGCGGAAACCGCGAGATTATCGTTACGTCGAAGACCGGCGACCAGAAGAAATATCTCGTCTCGCTGTCGAAGCAGATTCTTGTTCAGGAGCACGATGCCGTGCGGGCAGGCACGCCGCTTAGCGACGGTGTCATCACCCCCAACGACATCCTTGCCATCAAGGGTCCCACCGCCGTGCAGGAGTATATCGTCAACGAGGTGCAGAGCGTCTATCGCCTGCAGGGTGTGACCATCAACGACAAGCACTTCGAGATTATCGTGCGCCAGATGATGCGCAAGGTGATGATCGAAGAGCCCGGCGATACCACCTTCCTTGAGCAACAGCTTGTCGATAAGCTCGACTTTGCCGAGGAGAACGACCGCATCTGGGGCAAGAAGTATGTGCTCGATGCCGGCGACTCCGAGAACGTAAAGGCCGGACAGATCATCTCCGCACGTAAGCTGCGCGACGAGAACTCCAGCCTGAAGCGCCGCGACCTGAAGCTTATCCAGGTGCGCGACACCATACCCGCAACATCCACGCAGATCCTGCAGGGTATCACCCGTGCCGCACTTCAGACCAAGAGCTTCATCTCCGCAGCATCGTTCCAGGAGACCACCAAGGTGCTCAACGAGGCCGCCATACGTGGAAAGGTCGATCGGCTCGAGGGCATGAAGGAGAACGTCATCTCCGGTCACCGCATCCCCGCAGGTACCGGCCTGCGCCAGTGGGACAAGGTCATCGTGGGCTCCAAGGAGGAGTACGAGCGCATGGAGGCCAACCGCAAGAATGTGCTCGACTTCGAGGAACCCGCAATCGTCGCAGAGCCTTGACAACACATGCCGTCCGACGGCATCACGTAAATAGGAAAGAGCCGCATGGAGAAATCCGTGCGGCCTTTTTTAGATATACACTTGTGAGATTGAAATATAATTCGTACCTTTGACTAATGTCGAAGGTACTTTCATTCGAGAATAAAAACGAAAAAAGTTTTTTTTTGTTTTGTATTCTGCTCATTTAATCGTACCTTTGCCGAAAATATGAATAAAAAACGGTAATACAATGGAAGAAAACAAAAATCAACAGGGATTCCAGCTTGAGCTGCGTCCCGAAGTGGCCCAGGGCGAATATGCTAACCTGGCACTCATCACCCACTCTAGCAGTGACTTCGTACTCGACTTCGCGCGTATGCTCCCGGGCGTGCCCAAACCGCAGGTGCGCAGCCGTGTCATCATGGCACCCGAACATGCCAAGCGACTCCTCATGGCCTTGCAGGAGAATATCTACAAGTATGAGCAGCAGTTCGGGAAGATTCAGATCCCCCAGCAGCAGGGACAGCCCCGCACCATCGCCCCCTTCGGCGGCGGCGAGGCATAACCTGTTATAATGTCTGAAGTTAAGGAGTTAAGGAGTGATAAGTGAAAAGTGATAAGAAACTATTGTCTTAACTCCTTAACTCCTTTTAACTCCTTAACTCCTTAACTCCTGAAATATATGTCTTTCTGTCCTTCTGTCTCTTTGTCTAAAAAACATGTCATTCTGTCATTCTGTCGAAAAAACTTCTGTCCTTCTGTCTAAAACACATTTTTTCACATTTCCCCGATTTCTTTTAACACGGAGAATGAAGAATTTTCCACGGGAAATCCCGTGGCTGTAAATTTTTCAACCATGCGTGTGCAATGTGTCTGCTGCCGCAGACAGAAGAGAGATGAAGGATGAGGGATGAGAGTGTGCAACTTTTATTTTTCGAAAGCTATATGTTTCGTCTGCGAAAGATAAGCTTTCGGG
>JAFRZC010000165.1 GCA_017442765.1 Prevotella sp.
AAAGAACTACTATCATGTTACCTTTTTAAGCAATTCACAACCATACTGACCGCTACGCATGGCCAACTGGAGATGTCAAAGAACTACTATCATGTTACCTTTTTAAGCAATTCACAACTCAGCATGATGAGATGATGCAGCCGGAGTTATTGTCAAAGAACTACTATCGTGTTTCCTTTTTAAGCAATTCACAAATCTCCACAAAAAAAGGCGACGGACGAATCCGCCCCCTAAATAGTTTTCACAACGGAATAATCCTTATTGTGAATTGCTTAAAAAGTTTTGCAAAAATACGACTTTTCTTCCATTCGGCAAAATAAAATTCATAAACATCTGATATAATTGCAGCTAAACCTAAAATTCCTGACAAAAAAAGGAAACTCCAATATGCTGTATTAACCCAAATCGGCCAATGGGGAGATACAACCTTTCTGGGCCATGCGCGGTCGTGCCCCTTTCGTTGCATTTCCCTCGCCCCTCCATTCTCATTTCATCTGTTTCTGTTTCACCTACAAAAAATAAACATAAAGCCACAAGAAACCATGTGCAGACAAAAAAAAGTACAACCGCCCCGACAGCCGTCTTACGGGTGCTGACCGAATACGGCTCCGACCCTTCAGAAACGCCGTCGAGGTTAAGTTTAAAGTCATTCGGGTCTTCCTTCATTTGCCCGTCGCGGATTGATGTTCGGAAATTTTGTCATATAAAAATGACGTTTTTTAGCCAAAACCGGTCATTTTGTCAGTAATAACTGGATGGCATCAGAGTTGTTCTTATGGAGGTTGTAAGCGCGATTGAGAGCGCGGACAAGAAAGAAAAATAAGAAACAACAACTCAAACAAAGATATACAATAACAATTAAAAATAGGAGATTTAAACCATGTTACTAGCTAAAAGAAACGATTTGATGCCCTCATTGTTCAACGAACTCCTTGATTGGAACAACTGGAACAACTTCACGCCTGACGAGCATTACCCAATGCCGAAGATGAACGTGAGCGAGAGCGACAAAGATTACGAACTTGAACTCTGCGTCCCCGGCCTCTCAAAAGAGGATCTGAACCTGAGCATCGACAGCGACAACAACCTGGTTGTCGAGATGGTGCAGAAAGAGGAAAAGAAGGAAGAGAAGAAGAATCGCCACTTCTTACGCCACGAGTTCAACGAACTACAGTTCAAACAGCTCCTCTCCCTTCCCGAGAACGTGAAGAAGGACGAAATCAGTGCCAAGGTGGAGCACGGTATTCTGCACATCACGCTGCCTAAATTCACCGAACAGGAGAAGAAAGCCCTGATGCAACACATCGAAATCTGCTAAGCATTCACCCTTCTGACTAACCCCAAAGGGATGCCCCCGAAAGGCTTCCCTTTTTTGGTGTGTATCGCACACCATCAATGCTTAAATGCGCTAATGCGCTAATGCGTGAGTGACTGGCGCGGGCAAATTACTCCGACAATCAAGCAATCAAACAATCAAGCAATCCTTGAATGCGTTAGTCAGGCTAACGGATTAACACATTCAAGAATTAACACATTCCTGATATGGAGTATATTTATTTTTCTGCATTTATTTTTTTTTCGTATCTTTGCAAATTCGAAATGCAGCATTTTATGGAGGAAAATAGTCATATCGACCCGGAGGCAATCACAACAAAACATGTTGACATCCAAAAGGTTTTAGCGAGCAAGAATGTCAAGTTACCCAAATGGATGGTCCGTTGGGTGGAGCGTCTGCTTCATGTGGAAGAGATTAATTATGTCATCTACAACCACCGCTACAAGTTCGGGCTGGACTTCGTGCATGCCTTCTTGGAAGGCACCGAACCGCACGACCTGAATGTGAAGGTGGAGGTGGTGAATCCTGAGTGCCTACCTCGGGAGGGCTACCCCATCATTGCGGGCAACCACCCGCTGGGAGGCCCCGACGGGCTGGCTCTGATGGGTGCCATCGGCCGCTACCGCCAGGACATCAAGTTCCCAGTCAACGACTTCCTTCTTTATCTTCCGGGGCCGGCACCGTTGTTTGTCCCTATTGACAAGGTGCACCGCAACACGTCCAACGTGGGTGCTCTGGAAGCCGCCTTCGCGGGGCAGAACGCCCTCCTCTATTTCCCTGCCGGGCTCTGCTCGCGCAAACGCAAGGGTGGCGAAATTCACGACCTGGAATGGAAGCCCACGTTCATCAAGAAGGCCGTCCGCTACCAACGCGACGTGGTGCCATTCTTTTTTGACGCGCGTAACCGTGAGTGTTTCTATAACCTGGCACGGCTGCGCGAGCGGCTGGGAATCAGGTTCAACTTTGAGATGGCGTTGCTGCCGGCCGAGATGTTCGCCCAGCGGGGCAAGACCCTCCGCCTGGTGGTGGGCAAGCCCATCCCCTACACCACGTTCGACAGCCGCCACAGCGCCAAGGAGTGGGCACAGATGGTGCAGGACTATTGCTACACGTTGAAAGACAACCCCGCCGCGGTGTTTGAAGCCACAATGGCAGGTAAAATGGTTTGAAAAAAAAAGCAACAAAGATGGTTGATACTTCATATATTATCCCACCGGTTTCACGAGATTTGATTCGTACCGAACTAAAACATAAGAACTTTCTCCGCAAGACCAATTGCGGGAACAAGGAGATATATATTACCACCGCCCATATCTCGCCCAACATCATGAAGGAGATAGGCCGGCTGAGGGAGCTGAGCTTCGTCCTCGAAGGAGGTGGCACGGGCAAGGATTGCGACATCGACGAGTTCGACACGCTGCCCGAACCCCACTGCTTCAAGCAGCTCTTTGTGTGGAACCCGACGGATGAGGAGATTGTGGGCGGCTACCGCTTTATCCATGGCAGCAATATGCTGCACTTGGACGAAGGACCCATCGCCACCCCCACGTCGGAACTATTCCAGTATTCCGACGACTTTGTGAAGAACTACCTCCCCTACACCGTGGAACTGGGGCGAGCGTTTGTGCAACCCGCCTACCAACCCTCCAACGACCTCCGCAAAGGCCTCTACTCGCTGGACAACCTATGGGACGGGCTGGGCGGCATAGCCCTGGAGATACCCGAGACACTGTATTTCTTCGGCAAAATCACCATGTACCCCCAGATGAACCGCCGTGCAAAGGACATGATACTCTTCTTCCTCAAAAAGCATTTCCCCGACCGCGACGGACTGGTGTGGCCCTACGACCCCCTGCCTATCGAGTCGGACCTCAACGAGCTGGACGAAATCTTCAACGGCCGCAACTACAAGGAGGACTACCAGATATTGGTACGCGCCGTCCGCTCACTGGGCAGCACTGTGCCGGCGATGATCAACGCCTACATGAACCTCTCGCCCACGATGCGCTCGTTCGGCACCGCCATCAACTCCACCTTCGGCAACACGGACGAGACAGGCATACTGGTGACGCTGCGCGACATCGTGCCGGAGAAGCGCCAACGTTATCTGGAGTCGTATGAGACCAAAAACCGCGTCTTCGACCGCCTCCACCTGTTTCGCATCAACATGAAGAAGATGCCGTGGTGGAAGCAAATGGACGAGGAGGAACGTGCCGAACTGAGACGGCTGAAAAGCCTGAAGGAGATGAACCAAAGGAACGAAGTAGGCGGAAAAAAGAAACTGCACAAGAAGAAGGATGAAGGGGATGGTAAGAAATAAAAACCTCCGTCTCCAAACAACACTAACCCAAAAACGCCCTCCCTATGGAAGTAAAGAAAGCTGCATTTGTGGTGAGCAACACCGATTATCGTAAATGCCCCGACACGGGTCTGCCCGAATATGCCTTTATTGGGCGCAGCAACGTGGGCAAGTCGTCGCTTATCAATATGCTGGCGGGTCACAAGGGACTGGCCAAGACTAGCGTGAAACCCGGCAAGACACAGCTGATAAACCACTTCCTCATCAACAACGAATGGTATCTGGTAGACCTGCCGGGATACGGATATGCCCAAACATCGAAGGACTCGCGTGGCCGCTGGCTGAAGATGATTAACGACTATATGCTCAAGCGCGAAGCCTTGGTGAACGTGTTTGTGCTTGTCGACTCGCGCATCCCGCCGATGAAGATAGACCTTGAGTTCATCAATTTCTTAGGCACCAACGGCATCCCCCTCACCATCGTCTTCACCAAAATCGACAAGCAGAACCAGCGCGAGATTGCCGCCACAGTGAACAGGTACCGCCAAGTGCTGTCGGAGACATGGGACGAGCTGCCGGGGATGATTATGACCTCGTCGGTCACCCGCTACGGCCGCGACCGACTGCTACAGTATATTGACGACATCAACCAACAGTTAAAAAGTAACGAAACAACCCTATCATAATGAATTATTGCAAGAAAATACTGCTGTTAGTATTCATTGTCTTCACCACGATGCCCACGCTGGCGCAGAACACCGACCGGTTGGACTTCGTGGTGCGTCATATCACGCGCAAGGCAGCCGTCAGACATGCTTCGCTGTCGGTATGTGTTCACAACATAAATAAAGACAGCACCATATATACACGCAACGAGGATTTGGCGATGCTTCCTGGAGCAGTCAACAAACTGTTCACCACTGCTGCCGCCTACAGCCGACTGGGACCCAGGTTCACGTTTGAGACCTACCTCTACTACTCTGGCAGCATCGACCGTCAGGGCACGCTCAACGGCGACATCATCGTGGCAGGCTCGGGCGATCCCTTCTTCTGCTCCGACCGCTTCACCTATACCGACTCTACTTTCTACCGTCTCACCAACGCCATACGCAAGCTGGGAATCCGCCGGATTGATGGACACATATATGCCGACACTTCGCTTTTCGAGGACGAGATGATACACCCCAGCTGGCAGTGGTCGGACATCGGCAATGGCTATGGCAGCGGTGCCTGCGGCCTCAACTATAACGAGAACTCGGTGGACATCCATTTCAAGGCCGGCCGACGAGTAGGCGACCCGGCACAAATCACCAGCACCAACCACTCGCTCACGTTCGTCAACCACGTGGTCACCGGCCCGCGCGACACAGTATTCAACATCTGCTTCTACGGCTCGCCCTACGGCAACAGCCGCATCTGCCGGGGCATGATACCGCTGGGCACCGCCGACACGCATTTCCGCGCCTCGATGCCGCATCCGGCATATACGATGGCGAAGGACTTCACCCAATATCTCCGCAGCCATGGGGTGACGGTGACAGGCGACCCCTCGGAGAATTTTGTCATGCCCAAACAGTATAAGAAGGTGTGCATCGACACCTCGTTCGACCTGTTCACCATTACCGCGCTCACTATGCAGACTACCAGCAATATAGCTGCGGAAAGCCTCTTTAAGATGCTGGGGTATCTGCGCGACGGACATGGCGGCTATGATTCGGGGCGCAAGTTTATGTATGATTATATCAACGAACTGGACCTCAACCCGGCGGGGGTGCGCATCGTAGATGGGAGTGGCATCTCGCGCGAGAACCGCATCACGGCCTACTTCGTGGCCCAATTCCTCGACGTGGTGGCTCGGCAGCCTTTTTTCTGGGATTTTGTCGGCACCCTTGGCATCAGCCGCAAGATGCCCGAATACTCGATAATACCCGATGTACCAGAAGGTTGCTCGCTGAAGATTAAGACCGGCACCATGTCGGGCGTTCGCAACTGCGTGGGCTATTTTACCAATGAGGACGACGAGATGTTCAGCTTTGCCATCCTCTGCAACGATTATGACGGCGACGACGACACGATGAACGGCCTGATACGCGATGTGCTGGATGAGATTATTAAATTATAGAAGATATAGAAGCTATAGAAACTATAGGTACTATAAATAATAAAAGCGGGCCC
>JAFRZC010000166.1 GCA_017442765.1 Prevotella sp.
GACATAGCTGAGAAGCAGAAGGGCGAGCAGCTGAAGGCTGGCTCGTTCAACGTGCTCAAGAAGGGCACCTTCATGCCGGGCGCACAGGTGGCATTCGGAACGGGCACCAACAAGAAGTTCGGTCGGATTCTGCAGGTCAGCGGCGAGAAATTGTTGGTGAGCGTTTTTGCCGATCGCATAGAGTGTATCACGAAGGGCGAGTGTCAGCTGTTGCCGCTCAACCAGAAGTTCAAGGTAGGCGACAAGGTGAGCTGTGTGAGCTCGGACGAGTATGAGCCGGATTACAAGGTAGTGAAGGTTGACCTGGCGCATGGTCACGTGTGGGTGCAGTACGAGGGCTCGAAATACACACACTGCTACGGCCTGTTTAACGTGATGAAATAGTGTGTCAGAGAAGTAGGACATTAGAAAAATCCGGACGAAATTTAGAAAGTTCCGTCCGGATTTATTTTTTGTGTTTTAGGATTCCTTCGTGAGTGGAGAGGGTTTTCTGCTCAGCTTACTTCAGAACAATCCCATCAACAGCCTTTCATCAAGCAAAAGACCGTCTTTTATAAAGTAATATAATATATATTACTCGGTAATAGTATATATATTACTCAGTAAAATAATATATATTACCCGGTAATATAATATATATTACTTCGTAAAACATATTCTTTTGCTTTGCGAAACTTATTCCCTTGTCCTATAATCGTGTAATTCAGCTTGCTGCCGTCCGCATTGTTTCTGCCGTCCCGTTCTTTGGGATGCCGCATTGGGCACAGCAAAAAATATCCCCGCAGTCGCCGAAGTTCCCGAAGGAAAATCTTTGTCTGCGGGGAACACCCCGTGGGCGCTGAGGGAGTCGAACCCCCGACCCTCTGCTTGTAAGGCAGATGCTCTAAACCAACTGAGCTAAGCGCCCTCGCTCTGGAAAAGCGGTGCAAAGGTACATCTTTTTCTTGAACCCGCCAAATTTTTTAGCAACTTTTCACGTTTTCCCGCAAAAAAAAGTGGAACCATAGAGGATTTCCGCCAGAGGGCGGGAGCAAGGCGGGCTTCGCTTAGGGATGTCGGCATAGACATTTGTGTTGAGACGTAGAAAAAGAGCACTCCCCTGGAAAAGGGAAGTGCTCTAAGATTTTGGTTTTGATTAACTTTCTGAGATTACTCAACGATGCGAACAGTAGCGCGACGGTTGAAGGAAATCGGAGAGAGTTCGTCAACACCACCATGACCCTGGGTCTTGATCTTGTTGGCGTTTACACCCATGTTAACGAGCTCGCCGGCAACAGTCTTGGCACGCTCCTCGGAGAGCCACTGGTTGTGGTCGGGAGTACCGGTTGCGCTGTCAGCATAGCCGTCAACCTTAATGTTAGAGTTGTTCTCAACAGCATACTTGGCCAGTGCGCGAACGTTTACGAGGTCGTACTTCGAAGCGATGTTGGTCTTGTTGATGTTGAAGAATACAGAAACCGGAGTGGTGATGAATTCCTTAACAGTCTTGCTCGGACCAGGAGCGGGACCGGGTTTCGGCTGGTTCTTCAGCAGGTTCTGCAGACGTGCGTTCTCAGCGTTAGCCTCGTTCAGGCGAGCGTTGAGGGCATCGATCTGAGCCTGAGAGAGAGCCTTGATAGCGTCAACATCGGGAACGCGATCCCATGTAGATTTGCCAAGGTTCAGGGTCAAACCAATCTCACCATAGACGTTCTCGTCGTTGCCACGCCAGATGCGCGTGCCACCGTGGAAGTTACTACCATTACCGTCAATGTCGTTCTCATAGCGGTTCCAGCCAGCCTCAACGTTGACAGCGAGTTTGTCAGAGAGACGGAACTCGTTCAAGATACCGAGGCTGAGGCCCATAGCGTAGTAGTTCTCGCTCATGTTGCGGCCAACACCACCACCAGCGAACGGAATGAAGCTCCAGAAACGGTTGGGATTGTAGCCGCAAAGCATGTTGCTCAGGTTGAACAGCACGTGCTCGTTGGCAATCCAGTACTTCGTGTTCTTGGACAGGTTGTGGTTGGGATAACCATCTCTTGCCACATTGTAACCACCAGTACCATCTACGTCGCGACCCCAGATACCCTGTACTTTGGTACGGAGACCAAGACCAGGTGTGAACCACTTACCGATAGCGATAGATGCGCCCGGATGTGAACGATGACTCTTGAACAGACCACGGTCAAGGTTGTGTCCGTGCTCCTGCTGAGAATACCAAGCATCCCAGTGGAAGTTGCCTTGAACAAACCAGTTCTGCCAGAAAGAGTTGGTGACAACGCTGTGCTTTGTCACTTCTGCGTCCTGAGCCTGAATGCCCAGAGTTACGCCGGCAAAAGCCAAAACAATTAGTAATTTTTTCATAACCTTTATTTATTTAACAATCAAAATTTGTTCGGTTTGAGATAGACATACCGCCTATTCGAGCGCAAAGATAATATATTTTTTTTATTCCTTCAACTTTTTTTGAGAAAAAAAACAAAAAAACGGGAAAAAAACATCTTTTTTTTACTTTTTCAGCGCATTTTAGGGGTTAATGGAGCATATTTTCCATGTCTTCCTGTCGCAAAATACACAAAATGTTTTTTCCGTCGGGAGTGTAGCTGGAGTTCTTACACGCGAACAGGCTGTTGATGATGCTCTCCATTTCCTCATTAGACAGCACTTGCCCATAAGGAATGGCGGCATGGCGTGCCATACTGAGCGCAAGCGAGTCATCAATCTGCTCGGCAAGTGTCACGTCAACTTCCGCGGCTGTTGCCACCATCTCTGTCACCATCTGGGACAGGCCGATACCCTCAAGGCCGGCCGGGACGGCATTGACAGCATAGCTTTCACCTCCGAGCGGAGTCAGCTCAAACCCCATCGCCTCCAGCTCTGGCAGGACTTTCTCAAGCACAATCCTCAGCGACGGGGGAAAATCCACCACCTCGGGAAACAGCAACTTCTGTGAGGACGGCTGTCTTTCCCGCAGCTGCTCTTTATACTGCTCATATAAAATACGTACATGCGCGCGATGCTGGTCGATGATCATCAGGCCCGATCTCACTGCCGTCAGGACATATCTGCCTTTATACTGATAGTGGAGGGGTGACTTTTCCTCTACCGGCATGCTATCGGCCTGCGTCTCGAACAAATCACCAGGTGCATGGCTCTGTTTCTCCATGTCCCCGTAAAGATCTTCCCAATTCCTTGGCGGGGTCTTTTTCGCTGTATCTGGCGTTGACTTGAAAGGATTGTACTGCGGGTTGAAGTCCACGCGGGGCATCTTGGCTGCCTCATCGGGGGAAAAGACAGGTATGTCGGGACGGCCCTGCGTGTCGAACTCAATGGAGGGAACCCCATGATATAGGCCCACCGCCTCTTTCACCGCCGCCAGGAGTATCTGCCAGATGGCCTGCTCGCTCTCGAATTTCACCTCCGTCTTTACGGGATGAATATTCACATCAATATTCTGTGGCTCCACCTCAAAATAGATGAAGAACGGCACTTGCTCGCCTGTGGGTATCAGCCGGTCGAAAGCCGTCATCACGGCTTTTGAGAAATAGGGATGCTTCATGTAGCGGCCATTGACGAAGAAATACTGATGTGCGCCTTTCTTCCTCGCGGCCTCAGGCTTACCCACGAAACCGTGTATTTTGCAAAGCGACGTATCAACATTTACTGGCAGCAAATCCTGATTCAGCCGTTTGCCAAACACCTCTATAATACGTTGTCGCAGACCAGCCGCCTTCAAATTGAATAATTCGGTTCCGTTGCTATGGAGTGTGAACGCGATGTCGGGGTTCACCAACGCGATACGCTCAAATGCGGTCAGAATATGGTTCAGCTCCGTTGCGTTTGACTTTAGGAACTTGCGCCGTGCGGGAACGTTGTAAAACAAGTTCTCCACCAGGAAATTGCTCCCCTCGGGACATGAGCAAGGTTCTTGGCCTACAAACCTCGAACCGGCTATCGACAAATGGGTGCCAATATCCTCACCCCTCAGACGTGTCTTCAGTTCCACCTGTGCCACTGCTGCAATCGAAGCCAACGCCTCGCCGCGGAACCCCATCGTTGTCAGGGCAAACAAGTCGTCGGCCTTGCGAATCTTTGACGTGGCATGCCGCTCAAACGACAACCGCGCATCGGTCTCCGACATGCCTTTTCCATTGTCAACAACCTGAATAGAGGTGCGCCCGGCATCAACCACCACAACGTTAATCACCGTTGCTCCGGCATCAACAGAATTCTCCACCAGTTCTTTAATCACACTGGCTGGCCGCTGTATCACCTCTCCGGCAGCGATTTGATTGGCCACCGAGTCGGGCAGTAGTTGTATGATGTCGCTCATCGCAAAGGAGTATATTATATTCTTTTATTTTAATATTCTATCTTACTGAAGAGTTCTTCGTGGACCGGTTCTTGTTTGCGACGGAATTACAGGCCGGTCTATCGGCTTCAGTTTCTGGTTGTCGGGCTTCCCAGCCACGCGGAAGATGTCGTTTTTATCTTTGGGACGCACATCCTCAAACCACCCAAAGCCCTTCAGTTTGTATTTCTCCGGTGGTATCTGTGTCAGGGGATAGTAGGTGGCCTTCACCGCCGAGGTACATATCTTCTCCAGTTGCCGCTCTTCGGTCAGGAACATACGCATCGTGTCGGTCTCCATATAGTTCAAGGCCATGAGCGTGCTGTCCTTGTCGTCGACAGGATAATAGATACCCCTGACATTTCCTGTCCACACAACCCTTCTCACCTTTCCGTCCTCAAAAAAGGTTCCCAGACTATCGGCCAGCACCTGGTTGTAATGGTCCATGTCGTCGAGCCGTTCTATGCTGAGTGCCTGTCTGAGCACACGCGCCTCGCGCACTGTGCTGTCGTTGAGAAAAACTTTTATCTCTTCGCCCAACAACTGCCGGTTCTCATTCCATGCGATAGGATCTTTGTACATGGTCATGCAGGTGTCGAGCGAGCTGAACACAAGGGAATCGCACACGGCCTGCACGTCAGTCCGATAGGCGCGGGCGTTTCGATAGCCATGTACCTTCCGATAGACCGAGTCGGTGTCAATGTTGAATGTCTCTATACGCAATGTGTCGGCGTGCATAAAGAGTGTGTCAGCTTGCGAATACTCTTTCACCAAAGCATTCGTCGTAGCATAGCCTGCTCCCGTCTTCTCATTATAGACAAGTTCCTCGCAATGGAGCTCGTTCTTGTTCTCACGGTCAATATAGATAACATTCCCGCGCCCTCGATTATATCCCGTTGCCTTGTCGTGTATCAGCGTATCACCGGCAATGGTCTTCATTTTATCAACGATGGTCGAACGCCCGTATAGATTTGCCTGATCGCTCTTTGTGTCAAAATAGGCATCCTCGGTTTCTATCGTGCTTGTCCCGCTTTTAATCGACGAGGGCTTCAGCGTTCCGCGTCCGCCATCAGAAGCATATTTTCCCACAACGTGGGCCAGCGACTTGCGGGTATCATAGTAAAGCGTGTCAGTACGGATGGTGTGCTTCGGACTGGTCAGCTCCACGTTGTAATAAAACTCCGCCTCGCGCGTCTCCGTGTTGTATTGTCCCCAGTCGGCTGTCAGCCGGTCGTTGCCGTCGATGAGCTCGCCGCCGTCGAAGAAATAGGCATTGCCGTAGAAGCGGTCGTAGTTCAGACTATCGCAACGCAAGGTCTGCTTACGATGGCGCAGCACCACGTTTCGTCGAGCCTCCATCATCTGGCTCTGGCCGTCGTAGCGTGCCCGCTCGCAGGTCAGCGAGAGCGTATCGCCCTGCGTGAAGCGCACATGTCCGAAGGCACGGAATGAATTTGACTCCTGATAATAGTAGGCACTGTCGCACCATAGCTGAGAGCCTGCATGACGGAAATGCACATGCCCTTTCACAATCTGTGCGTCGGGATTTGTCCCGAACGCATCGTGTTTCAATTCATCAGAGTGCACCAGATAGACCCGCTCGTCGGTCTTGCCCTTTCCCCGTCCGCGTTGTGCGGTGACGGTCTGCACAAGACCGATGGCAAACAGGCATAAAACCATTTCCCAAACGATTTTATGCCCGAAGATACTTTCCTTATGGTGCTTTCCTCCGATCATTTAATCCAACCCTGATACTTGAAGTCACAGGTCTTGTAGCGGTCGGACATGCGCACATAGGTGGTTTTTATCTTATCCACCACCCACTGGTGCAGGAAGTCTTCCCGCTCCTTCTGCAGCACGATGCTCTTCAGCACCTGATAGTCCTCGGCGATTGTGGCCCGATGGGCTGCTGTGCGTTTTTTCAGTTTCACGATAGCACATACGGTCTTTCCTTTACTGTTTATCATCTGAAAGGCTTTCGACACCTCGCCCTCCTTCAGTCCTTCCACGGCAACAGCCACCTCGGTGGGCAGGTCTTTCATCTGGAAGCGCGATGTGCGGTTGCCGTAGTCGTCGGTATAGGCCATCAGTCCGTGATTGCTCCTTGTGTCTTTGTCGTCGGAGACGTATGTGGCCGCATCTTCAAAAGTGAACTTCCCCTCGCGAATATTGTCGGCGATGGAGTCGAGTCTGAGCTTACCTTCCTCAATGGCCTCTGCCGACACTTTCGGCTTTAGCAGGATATGGCGCACATTCACCTTGTCGCCGCGCTTGTCTATCAGCTGGATGATATGGTAGCCGAACTCAGACTCCACAATTTTCGACACTTTCTTCGGGTCGGTAAGATTGAAGGCAACGGTGGCAAATGCCGGGTCGAAAAGGCCACGCCCCGTATAGCCGAGCTCACCGCCCTGTCGGCTGGAGCCGTCCTCGGAGTAGAGGCGCGCCAAGGCTGCAAACGTCATCTCGCCGCTGTTCACTTGCTCTGTGTATTCGCGCAGTTTGTTTTTCACCCGGTTGATTTCCTCGATGTCAATCTTCGGCTGCTTGGTAATGATCTCCACCTCTACCTCTGTCGGAACAAACGGGATGCTGTCTTCCGGCAGGTTGCGGAAATAGTTGCGCACATCCGAGGGTGTCACCGTGATGTCCTCAACGAGTTGCTCGCGCATTTTCTGCACCAGTTTCTGGTTCTTGAAATCGTCGTGCATCTGTGTGCGCATCTGTGTCACCGTCTGTCCGCGCAACTCCTCAAGCCGTTCTTTCGAACCGGCTATCTGTATCCAGCGGTTGATTTGCATCTCCACTCCCTGGGCGATCTCCGACTCCGTCACCTCGATGGAGTCGATGGCAGCCTGATGGAGATAGAGCTTCTGCACGGCGAGCTCCTCGGGAATGACACAGTCGGGGTCGCCGCCCCAGCTCACTCCCTCCACTTCGGCCTGAAGGCGCATGGCCTCGATGTCGCTTTTGAGGATGGGCTCGTCGCCTACCACCCAGACGACCTCATCGACAATACTGTTGTCGGGCACCAGCCGGCGCTCAATCTTTGTTCCCGTCGAGTCGTCGTCGGTCGCGGGGGCGGTTGTCCTTCCGCCTTTTGCGCTCATGCCACATACCAGTAGCAATGCTGTGAATGCGGCGAAATATTTTAGTTCCTTGTTCATCAATGGTTATTCACTGTATTGACTACATCTTTGTTCACCACTACCGGATAGCGTTTCCTGAGGTCGGCTACCCATTGTTTCTCCAGTTCTTCCTGATAGTTGGAGATGACGGCGTTCTTCACGTCGGTATAGCTCTGCGGTGCTTTCAGCATTTTTCCGTAAGTACCGTCGTAGGGGAAGTCCTTGACGGCTTTCACCTTCGCATCGGCTTTCTTGAATTGCAGGCTGTCCACCAGCCCGTCGTCGCCAGCCTTGAAGATGCCTATCTTCACGCGGATGCGGAGCGTGCTGTCATTGTTGAAGGTCTGCCGCAGCACTTCGCCCCATTTGTCATAGGCCACGCCCTTCACGGCTTTCTGCACGTTCTTCACGTCGGCCGCCTCCTTTGTGTGGTAGGACATACCCTTGAATCGCGGCTCGTCCCACTTAAAGTCTTTCTTATGCTTCTTGAAGTACTGCTCCAGTGCGGCCTCATCCTTCGATGCCTTCTCCCACACGGTCTGGTTGCTGATTTCATAGAGCAGCAGTCCGTCGTGGTATTCCTTGATGAGGTAGGCCAAGTCAGAGTCGGCGGCGGTCATCTCGGCAGTTTTCTCTGCCAAGACAGCCTCAGGCGTAGTGCCGCGGTCAGTGGCTATCTGTTGCAGTTTCTCGTCGATAATCTTGTTGCGAATGCCACGGCTGTCGATGAAGCGGCGTATATCGGTGCGCACACTGTCGTAGGGGAAGAAGTTTTGCTTGTCAACCATTTTGATGATATGCCAGCCGTAGGGCGACTGCACGGGTTTGCTGGTCTCGCCCACCTTCAGGGCGAAGGCCGCGTCCTCAAACTCTTTCACCAGCTGTCCTTTCTGGCACCAGGGCAGTTCGCCTCCCTCTTTTGCCGAGCCCGGGTCCTGTGAGTGTGTCTTTGCCAGCTCGGCAAAGTCGGCACCGGCTTGCAGTGCGTTGTAGATAGAGTCTATGCGCAGTTTGGCCTGTTGCTGCTCGGCTTCGGGCGCGGTTTGGCGGGCCATGACGAGGATGTGTGCGGGTTTGATGAGTCCGCCCATCGAGTCAATGCGCTGGCGTGTCTCCTCGTAGATGCTGCGTGCCTCGCGCTCCACGTCGTCGTCGTTGATCATGGCCGGACGGATCTGCTGGTCGCGATAGCCGGCAAACTCTTTCTTGAACGAGGTGAGCGTGTCCATGCCCGCGTCGATGGCGGCCTGCACCTTCAGCTTGTAGTTGATGAAGAGATCGACATATTCCTCGATGCTCTTCTTGTCAACCACGCCCTCGGCGTTGTTCTTGTTATACGAATACTCAAATTCCGAACGCGACACAGGCTGACCGTTCACGGTCATGATGGTCGGATCGCTCTGCGCAAATGCCATGCTGCTCATCATGAGCAGGGCACCCAATAATAATTTTGCTTTCATCATGTATGTTTATTTATTTTAATTCCGTTAGCTGTTTCGCGAATAGTTTGGTGCTTCGCTGGTGATGGTGATGTCGTGGGGATGGCTCTCGTTGACCCCGGCGTTGGTGATGCGCACGAAGCGGGCATCGTGCAGCCGCTCGATGTCGGCGGCACCGCAGTAGCCCATGCCCGAGCGCAGACCGCCGATGAGCTGATAGATGACCTCCTGCACGGTTCCCTTGTAGGGCACGCGCCCGGCGATGCCCTCGGGCACCAGCTTCTTCACGTCCTTCGTGCCGCTCTGGAAGTAGCGGTCCTTCGAGCCGTTCTCCATAGCTTCCAACGAGCCCATGCCACGATACGACTTGAACTTGCGCCCGTTGAAGATGATGGTGTCGCCCGGGCTTTCCTCTGTTCCGGCCACGAGCGAGCCGATCATGACCGACGAGCCACCGGCGGCAAGGGCCTTCACCACGTCGCCCGAGTAGCGCAGTCCGCCGTCGGCGATGAGCGGCACATCGGTGTCTTGGAGTGCCTGCCACACGTCATAGACTGCCGACAGCTGCGGCACGCCCACGCCTGCCACGACGCGCGTGGTGCAGATGGAGCCCGGCCCGATGCCCACCTTGACGGCATCGGCACCGTTATCGACCAACATCCGGGCAGCCTCGCCCGTTGCCACGTTGCCGACGACGACATCAATCTGGGGGAAGGCGGCCTTCACCTCGCGCAGCTTCTCGATTACTCCACGCGAGTGGCCGTGCGCCGTGTCGATGACGATGGCATCGGCTCCGGCATCGACCAGTGCCTGCACACGCTCCATCGTGTCGGCCGTAACGCCCACACCGGCGGCCACGCGCAGGCGGCCTTTCTCGTCCTTGCAAGCCATCGGTTTGTCCTTGGCCTTAGTGATGTCCTTATAGGTAATCAGCCCGATGAGACGGCCGTCGCCGTCGATAACGGGCAGCTTCTCGATTTTGTTCTCCTGGAGAATCTGCGCTGCGGCAGCCAGGTCGGTATGCTGGTGTGTGGTCACGAGGTTCTCCTTTGTCATCACGTCGTCGATAAGTTTGTCCACCTGCCGCTCAAAGCGCAGGTCGCGGTTGGTCACGATGCCCACCAGCCGGCCGTCGCCGTCAACAACAGGGATGCCGCCGATATGATACTCGGCCATGAGGTCGAGTGCATCCTGCACGGTGCGGCCGCGACGAATGGTCACGGGGTCGTAGATCATGCCGTTCTCGGCACGCTTGACGATGGCCACTTCGCGGGCCTGAGCCTCTATCGACATGTTCTTGTGCACCACGCCGATGCCGCCCTCGCGCGCGATGGCAATCGCCATGGCCGACTCGGTCACGGTGTCCATCGCCGCCGTCACGAACGGAATGTTCAGCCCGATGTGGCGCGAGAACTTTGTCTTCAACTCAACGGTCCGGGGCAGCACCTCGGAATAGGCGGGTATGAGCAGCACGTCGTCGAACGTCAGCCCGTCCGTCACAATCTTATCCTCTAAAAACGATGACATAACTTAATGTATAAAAAACAACTCCTCTTTTAGGCTGCAAAAATACGCATTTCCGCCGTAACAGCCAAACATTTTAGGTGTTTTTCACGAATTTAGGGCGAAACTTAAAATGTTAAAAACAGGAGGCCGCCGGACGAGGATTTTAACATCCAGAATCGCACGAAAACCATGCGGTGGCGTCGCAGTCCACCTGCGTCGGGAAAGGCCCCTGTGAAGAAGATTTTTATCTCCTTGATTTTCAGCTCGTTCAATGACACCTTCCTGCCCCTGTCCCACCTCTTGTCTGCGAAAGATATATGTTTCACCTCCTAAATCACGGTCTTTCGCATGGTGAAACACGGTCTTTCGCCATGCGGAACATATATCTCTCGGAAGCGAGACATATATCTTTCGCAAAACAACGGATGGCCTACGGTCGCCAAAAGGGTGTTTTCATGCCCCCAAAGGACAAAAAAGAAAATGTTAAAACACAAATCGCGTTTTAACATTTCAACTGCCGAAAGGTATATCACTCGGCTCGGATTTAACATTTTTTTAATTTGCTACTTCGGAGAGGAACTTGATACGCACGAGGCGCACCTCCTCCTCGGTGTAGTCGCTGTCGAGCTCGTCGAGGGCGGTGTCGATGTCGTCGGTCTCGCTCTCGCTGAAGTAGTCGTAGATATCATCGACATGATCGTCGTCCATCACGTCCTCAAGGTAGTAGTCGATGTTGAGCTTGGTGCCGCTATAGACGATAGCCTCTATCTCGTCGAGAAGGTCGTCGAGGCTGATGTTCATGGACTGCGCAATATCGTCGAGGGCTATCTGGCGGTCGATGCTCTGGATAATCTGCACCTTGAGAATCGACTTCTTGGCCACGGTGCGCACACGCAGCTCCTCGGGACGCTCAATGTCGTTCTCCTCGCAATGACAGCGGATGAGCTCGCAGAACTCCTTGCCGTAGCGCTTGGCCTTACCCACGCCCACACCCTGTATGTTCTGCAGCTCCTCGAGGGTGACGGGATACATGGTGGCCATCTGCCGCAGCGACTCCTCCTGGAAGATGACGTAGGCAGGCAGGCTGAGCTTGCCCGCCATCTGCCGGCGCAGATCCTTGAGCATGGCAAAGAGCTCAGGGTCGAGGGCAGCGCTGCCTCCGTCGCCCTCTTCGTCGGGCTCGTCGCTGAACTCGGTGTCCTCGACAATGGGGAAGGTAACGGGATGTTGGAGGAACTTGCGGCCCGCAGCGGTAATCTTGAGCAGTCCGTAGTTCTCCACGTCTTTTCTCAGATAACCCGCGATGATGGCCTGGCGGATAACGGGGTTCCACAGCTTGGGGTCGAGGTCCTCGCCCAGACCAAAGCAGTCGAGCTGGTCGTGCTTATGGGAGACGATGTCGTCGGTGCCGCGGCCTTTCACAAAGTCGATGATGTAGTCCTGCCGGAAGCTCTCCTTCGTGGCGACGACGGCGTTGAGCACCATGACGAGGGCATCCTTGGCCTCGCGCTTCTCTTTCGGGTGCAGGCAGTTGTCGCAGTTGTGGCAGTTGTCCTGCGGATAGTCCTCGCCAAAATAGTTGAGCAGCAGCTTCCGACGGCAGACCGACGACTCGGCGTAGGCGGCGGTCTCCTGCAAGAGCTGCCGCCCGATGTCCTGCTCGGCCACGGGCTTGCCCTCCATGAACTTGCCGAGCTTGTCGAGGTCCTTGCGGGCATAGAACACGATGCACTGCCCCTCGCCGCCGTCGCGCCCGGCACGGCCGGTCTCCTGATAGTAGCCTTCGAGCGACTTGGGGATGTCGTAGTGGATGACAAAGCGCACGTCGGGCTTGTCGATGCCCATGCCGAAGGCGATAGTCGCCACGATGACATCAATCTTCTCCATGAGGAAGTCGTCCTGCGTCTGCGAGCGGGTCACCGAGTCGAGACCGGCATGATAGGGCGCGGCCTTGATGTCGTTAGCCACCATGACGGCAGCAAGCTCCTCCACCTTCTTGCGCGAGAGACAATAGACAATGCCGCTCTTGCCGGAGTTCTGCCTGATGAACTTGATAATCTCGCGGTCGATGGTTGAGTTGTATTTCTGCCGAACCTCGTAATAGAGGTTCGGACGGTTGAACGAGCTCTTGAACTCCGGCGCGTCGGCGATGCCGAGGCTGCGCTTGATGTCGGTGCGCACCTTGTCGGTGGCCGTCGCCGTGAGCGCAATGACGGGGGCATTGCCTATCTTGTTGATGGTCGGGCGGATGTTGCGGTACTCGGGCCGGAAGTCGTGGCCCCACTCGGAGATGCAGTGTGCCTCGTCGATGGCATAGAAAGAGATCTTCACCGACTTGAAGAACTCGACGTTCTCCTCTTTGTTTAACGACTCGGGAGCCACGTAGAGCAACTTCGTCAGTCCGCTGCGCACGTCGTCCATCACTTGCAGGATGGCGGCACGGTTGAGCGACGAGTTCAGATAATGGGCCACACCGTTTTCCTCGCTCATGCCGTTGATGACATCCACCTGGTTTTTCATCAGCGCGATGAGCGGCGAGATGACGATGGCCGTGCCGTCCATCAGCAGCGACGGCAGCTGATAGCACAGACTCTTACCGCCGCCCGTAGGCATGAGCACAAAGGCGTCGTTGCCCGCCAGCAGGTTGCGGATGATGGCTTCCTGATCGCCTTTGAACGTGTCGAAGCCGAAGTAGCTCTTGAGTATTCCGAGAAGATTGTAGTCCTTTTTCACAGTTTCATGCGCTTTGTAAACGAGCCTTGTCGAGCTGCGACTTTGCGTATTCAAGCGTCACGGTAAACGTGCGCTTGCCGGAAGAGGGTATCTCAAACATGACATCCATCATGACCGCCTCGACGATGGAGCGCAGTCCGCGCGCACCGAGCTTGTAGGCTACGGCCTTATCGACGATATAGTCGAGTGCGTCGTCGGCGAAGGTGAGCTTGATGCCGTCCATCTTGAGGAGTTTCTCATACTGTCTGACAATGGAGTTCTTGGGCTCGCGGAGGATGCGGTGCAGGGCCTCGCGGTCGAGCGGATTCAGATAGGTAAGCACAGGCAGGCGGCCGATAATCTCAGGTATCAGCCCGAACGACTTGAGGTCTTGCGGCTGCACATACTGCATGAGGTTGTCGCGGTCGATGTGCTGCATGTCTTTAATGGAGTTGAACCCCATCACATGGGTGTTCACGCGCTGGGCAATCTTGCCCTCGATGCCGTCGAAGGCTCCACCGCAGATGAAGAGGATGTTGCGTGTATCTACATGGATGTATTCCTGGTCGGGATGCTTGCGTCCGCCCTGCGGGGGAACGTTGACGATGGTGCCCTCAAGCAGCTTGAGCAGTCCCTGCTGCACGCCCTCGCCGCTCACGTCGCGGGTGATGGAGGGATTGTCGCTCTTGCGGGCAATCTTGTCGATCTCGTCGATGAAGACGATGCCGCGCTGCGTGGCCTCCACATTGTAGTCGGCCACCTGCAACAGGCGCGAGAGAATGCTCTCCACGTCCTCGCCCACATAGCCGGCCTCGGTGAATACGGTAGCATCGACGATGGTGAAGGGCACGTCGAGCATCCGGGCAATGGTGCGGGCAAGCAACGTCTTGCCCGTACCCGTCGGACCGACCATGACGATGTTCGACTTCTCTATCTCCACACCGTCGGGGTCGTCGGGTTGTTGCAGTCGTTTATAATGGTTATAGACCGCTACTGAGAGATAGCGTTTGGCATTGTCCTGACCGATGACATACTGGTCGAGGTAGGCCTTTATCTCCTTGGGCTTGGGTACCGATTTCGGTTTGAATTTCTCGCCCGACGGTTTAGTTGTCGCGGCCAGATTCTCCTGCACAATCTGATAGGCCTGACGGGCACAATCCTCGCAGATAAAGCCGTCCACACCCGTAATCAGCAGCTTCACCTCCCGCTCTGTTCTCCCGCAAAAGCTACACGTCTTCTTAGCCATTCTTCTCATTTTTACGATTGAGCACTGCGTCTATCATACCATATTCCTTGGCTTCCTCGGCATTCATCCAATAGTTGCGGTCGCTGTCCTGCCACACTTTCTCGAAGGGAGTGTGGGAGTGCTCACTGATGATGGTATAGAGTTCTTTCTTGTATTTCTGTATCTCCTTGGCCTCAATCTCGATGTCGCTGGCCTGCCCCTGCACGCCTCCGAGCGGCTGGTGTATCATGACGCGACTGTGAGGCAACGCCTGGCGCTTGCCCTCGGTACCGGCCACGAGCAGCACGGCGGCCATCGATGCGGCCATGCCGGTGCAGATGGTATTGATGTCGTTGGAGACGAACTGCATGGTGTCGTAGATGGCCAGTCCAGCCGTGACGCTTCCGCCCGGGGAGTTCAGGTAGATGGAGATGTCGCGGTCGGGATCCACCGACTGCAGGAACAGCAGCTGTGCCTGAATGACGTTGGCCGTATAGTCGTCTATTTCTGTACCGAGGAAGATGATGTTCTCGCGCATGAGCCGCGAGAAAACGTCCATCTGCGTGACGTTGAGCTGTCGCTCCTCAAGAATATAGGGGTTCATGTAACTGGCTTGCGTTTTCATCACGTCGTCGAAGACCATGCTGTCTATACCCATGTGGCGGGTAGCGTACTTTCTAAATTCTTTCATTTTTACCTCTTTCTTTATTGATTTTCTGATACAAGAAAAGCGGTCACCCGTCTTTTCGTTCTACAAAGATACGAAAAAAACGGATAACCGCAAGTATTTGTTGACTATTTTTTTCTTAAAAAACGTTATTTAGCCGCGCATCATGGCATTGAACTCGTCGAGCGTAACCTCTTTCTCGTTCAGTTTCACGGCTTTCTTGAGTGCCTCGCGCAGCTTATTCTCGATGGCGCGGTCAACGAAGCCGTCGATGTTCTCGCGCTTCTTGAGCAGGTCGTTGGCGTAGTTCTCAAGATACTCTGTCGGCACGTTGCTCATGCCATACTGTGCGAACTGCGTACGTGCGCTCTCGATGGCCACGGCTTTCACGTCGCCGTCCTCGAGCTTCACGTTGTGGGCAGCCACGAGCTGCTCCTTGGCCAGATGCCAGGTGAGCTCTTTGATGGAACCTTCGTAGTTTTTCTCCACATAGTCCATGCCCTTGTCCTCATTGGCACGGAGCATGACACGCTTCAGAATCTCGTCGGGCCATGTGAGCTTACCGATTTTCTTCTCCACGTATGCGCGAACGTCGAGCATAAACTTGTAGTCGCTGTTCTGCTGCAGCTGCGGACGAATCTCGTCGGCGATGCGACTGCGGAACTCCTCTTCGCTCTTCACCGTGCCCTCGCCATAGATCTGGTCGAACAGCTCCTGGTCGATGGCGTGCTTCTTGTAGCGGCTGATCTCGGTAATCTGATAGCTGAAGTCGCCCTCGTGCTGGGCAATCTCCTCTTTCTTTATCTTGAGCAGCGAGCTGACCTCGGCATCGTTCTCCGGATAGGCCTTGCGGGGGTTGAACGTGATAATGTCGCCCAGCTTGGCACCGTCGAAGTGAGCCTTTTCCTCATCCACCTTAATATATTGTGGCATGAGCACCACGTCGGAGAGCGTGATGCCGCCCTCGAGCGTGTTGCCCTCGGCATCGAGCTCACGCAGGTCGCCCTTCAACATGTCGCGCTCCTCGGGGTTATACTCCTCGGCCTTCTCGTAGCTGCCGGCACGCGAGGCATACATGTCGGCCTGTTGGTCGATCAGCTGGTCATCGACCTTGATGGTGTAATAGTCAATCTTGTTCTTGCCGTTCAGCTCAATCTTGAACTCGGGAGCCACGGCAATGTCGAAGACGAACGAGTAGGGTCCCTCCTTCGAGAGGTCCACCTCCACCTGCTTCTCCGAGGGCAGGGGCTCGCCGAGCATCTTGATGTCGTTGTCCTTTATGTATTTATAAAGCTCTTCGCTCACCACGCGGTTCACGGCATCCATCTTGGCCGACAGGCCATACTGCCGTTTCACCAGCGACAGGGGCACCATGCCCGGGCGGAAGCCGGGGAAGTTGGCACGCTTGCGATAGTCCTTCAGCATTTTGTCCACATTGTCCTTGAAGTCTGCTTCTTCTACCGTGATGGTCATCAGGCCATTCACCTTGTCAGGGTTCTCAAAAGAAATATTCATCTTAATACTAATTTTTAATTTCGGGCTGCAAAATTACACATTTTTTGCCGAACCACCTAATCTTCGTCCACAATTATTTGATTTTTTTACCAATAAAACGGTAAAGCGTGTGCCGCTTTATTGGGGTTTACCGTTATCCTTTGGCGGCTTCCTGCTCTTTGCGGCGGCGTTCCTCGTCGATGAGCTGGAAGTCTTTCTTGCGGAGCACGAATGAGTTGGTGAGGTATTTCTCGCGCACCACGTCGTTGGCGGCCAGCTCCTCGGGCGAGCCGTGGAAGAGGATGCGGCCCTCGAAGAGCAGATAGGCGCGGTCGGTGATGCAGAGCGTGTCCTCCACATTGTGGTCGGTGATGAGGATGCCGATGTTGCGGTATTTCAACTGCCATACCACATACTGGATATCCTCAACGGCAATGGGGTCAACGCCGGCGAAGGGCTCGTCGAGCATGATGAACTTCGGCTCGATGGCCAGGCAACGGGCTATCTCGGTGCGTCGGCGCTCACCGCCGGAGAGGCGGTCGCCGAGGTTCTTGCGCACATGGCCGAGGTTGAACTCCTGTATCAGGCTCTCCAATTTCTCCAACTGATACTGGCGGGGCTTGCCGGTCATCTCCAGAACAGCCATGATATTATCCTCTACGCTCAGCTTGCGGAACACAGAAGCCTCCTGCGGCAGGTAGCCGATACCTGCGCGGGCACGCTTATAAACAGGGTATGAGGTGATGTCCTTGCCGTCGAGATACACCTTTCCGGCATTGGGAATCACCAGACCCGTGGTCATGTAGAACGAGGTGGTCTTGCCTGCGCCGTTAGGTCCGAGCAGACCTACAATCTCGCCCTGCCGGACGTTGATTGACACACCGTCGGCCACCGTGCGCTTGCCGTAGATCTTCACCAGCCCCTCGGTGCGAAGCTCCACACCGCCGGACTGAATGTTTTGCTGTTCTTCGTTTGCCATTGCGCGGCAAAGGTACGAAAAAAATATGAATTGAAAAAAATTATCAATTATCAATTATCAATTATCAATTATTTTCGTACCTTTGCAGCGGCATGTTCAATATTAGGAAACACCTGACGGCCTTTGGCCGGTATCTGCTGCTCATGGGGCGGACGTTCGCATGGCCCGAGCGGTTCCGCATGTTCTGGAAGAACTATGTGCGCGAGATGACGCAGCTGGGCATCAACTCCATCCCCATCGTGCTGCTCATCTCGTTCGGCTTCGGTGCCATCATCTGCATCCAGATGAAGCTCAACATACAAAGTCCCATTATGCCAAGATGGACTGCGGGCTATACCACCCGCGAAATCATGCTGCTCGAGTTCTCCTCTTCCATCATGTGCCTCATCCTCGCAGGAAAGGTGGGGTCGAACATTGCCTCGGAGATTGGCTTCATGCGTATTTCACAGCAGATCGACGCGCTCGACATCATGGGGGTGAACTCGGCCAACTACATCATCCTGCCCAAAGTCATGGGCTTCATCACCATCATGCCCCTGCTCGTCATTTTCTCCACCGCCAACGGTATTGTCGGTGCCTACTCGACGGCTTACATCGGCAACATCATCTCTCCCGAGGACCTGACGGCGGGGCTGCTCCACGACTTCAACCCCTGGTTTTTCTGGATGAGTATGATCAAGAGCCTCTTCTTCGCCTTCATCATCGCCAGCGTCTCGTCGTACTACGGCTATACCGTCAGGGGCGGAGCCGTCGAGGTGGGCGAGGCCGCCACCGCCGCCGTGGTCAACAGTTCCATCCTCACCCTCTTCTCCAACGTATTCCTCACGCAGCTGCTGTCTTAGCCTCCTAAATTAGGGGGTGGGGCTTAACCTTAAAGAAATAAAAGGGGCATATGATCGAAGTAAAAAATCTCTACAAATCGTTTGAAGACAAGGAAGTGCTTCACGACATCAACGCCACTTTCGCGGACGGCAAGACCAATCTCATCATCGGACAGTCGGGCTCGGGAAAGACCGTGCTGATGAAAAACCTTGTCGGACTGCTGCAACCCACCAGCGGCGAAGTGCTCTACGACGGCCGCGACTTCGTGCAGATGTCGAAAGACGAGCAGGTCGCCATGCGCCGCGAGATGGGCATGATTTTCCAAAGCTCAGCACTTTTCGACTCGCTGACGGTATTGGAGAACGTCATGTTCCCGCTTGATATGTTCTCCAACAAGAGCTATCGTGAGCGGCGCAACAGAGCCATCGAGTGTCTGGAACGCGTGAACCTGCACGACATCGAGAAGAAATACCCCGCCGAGATCTCCGGCGGCATGCAGAAGCGCGTGGCCATCGCACGTGCCATCGTGCTCAATCCCAAATATCTCTTCTGCGACGAGCCGAACTCCGGCCTCGACCCCAAGACCTCGCTCATTATTGACGACCTGCTCTCCGGCATTACCCACGACCTCGGCATCACCACCATCATCAATACCCACGACATGAACTCCGTCATGGGTATCGGCGAGAGCATCATCTTCATCTACAAAGGACATATCGAATGGCACGGCACCTCCGCCGAGGTCGTCTCCTCAAACAACCAGCGCCTCAACGACCTCGTCTTCGCCTCAGACCTCTTCAAGAAAGTGAGAGACGACCTCACCCGGCAACACGACTGACCGCCACGCCGCGAAATGTTAAAATTCTCACTTTTCCAACCAGAATTTTAACATGCCTGAGCCCTCTAAATTTGGAGGGTGGGGGCTTAGCCCACCGGCATCAAGATATACGCTCACAGCGAACCGTTTGTATGTTGCTGTGTCACAGCAACATACAAACTCCCTCTTCCGTCTTTCATCCCTCATCCGTTGCGAGATATATATGTCTCACTTCCAAGAGATATATGTTTCGGGTGGTGAAAGACCGTGTTTCGGAGTGCGAAAGACCATGATTTGGGAGTGAAACATATATGTTTCGCATTTAACGGGGGAGTGAAAGGGGAGTTAAGGGAGATTAAACGGGGAGTGAAAGGGACGATAGTGGGGCAAATGGAAATGTTAAAACGAAAATCGGGTTTTAACACTTCCGCAGGTGAGCGCTATATCTTTCACCTTTCCCGTTAACACTGTTTAACCGTTTGTTTCCTCCAGCAAAGGAGCAAAACTGAAAAATTTCCCCAAACCTGCAAATTGTTCGGGGAAAAATATGTAATTTTGCATGGAGAATGAATAGTGAGCAACAAGGAAGGAATATGAAAGACATGGACTGGAAGATTCTCGACAGCGAGTATCTCATACGGCGGCCCTGGCTGACGGCGCGGCGCGACCGCGTGCAGCTGCCCGACGGGCGGATAAAGGAAGAATACTATGTGCTGGAATACCCCACATGGATCAACGTAGTGGCGGTGACCGGCAGCGGCGACATGGTGCTTGTGCGCCAGTACCGGCATGGTCTGCGGCGCACGGGCTTCGAGATTGTGGCCGGTGTGGTGGAGAAAGGTGAGGAACCTCTGGCGGCCGCAAAGCGCGAGTTGCAAGAGGAGACGGGCTACGGCGGTGGCGAATGGCGCGAGCTGATGGTCATAGCGGCCAACCCGGGTAGTATGAACAACCTGTCGCACTGCTTCCTCGCAACGGGCGTGGAGCGTATCTCTGAGCAGCATCTCGACGAGTGCGAGGACATCGAGGTGCACGTGCTCCCACGCGAGGAGGTCAAGGCGATGCTCCTGCGCGGCGAGTTCATCCAGTCGCTCATGATTGCGCCGCTGCAACGCTATTTCTTCGGTCTTTAGGGCTATCTGAGATACCACGTGCCGCCCAGCTCTGTCATCGGGACAAGCACGCGCTCGCTGGTATTATCGCCATATTGAAATTTGAGATAAACGTCGGCCGTATGCCGGGCAGTATCAACCTCTGACTTTTCGATGTTCACTTCCTGAATGCCTTTCCGTCTCTTGTTCTGCTCGGCAATAAACTTCCTCATATTCTCCACCAGCTGAGAACGATAGTCAGGCGTGATGGTGTCGGCATGATAGATGCCATCGACAAAAGCCTCGTAATCACCGCTTAGCAACTGCTCATAATATTGCTTGGCCACACGTGCCGCCACTTCAGAAGGCTCCCGCTGAGTGCAGGAAAGCAGCATGAGAAGAACGACGATAAGGGTGTGGGCATTTTTCATTTCTGACGGATGAAGATGTTGATGGGGCAGCCGGTCATCTGCCAGTTCTCACGGATTTTATTCTCAAGGAAACGCTTGTACGGATCTTTCACGTATTGGGGCAGGTTGGCATAGAACACAAACGTGGGTACTTGCGTGCCGGGTATCTGTGAGCAATACTTTATCTTGATGTATTTCCCCTTGATCGATGGCGGCGGGAACGCTTCTATCAGTGGAAGCATCACCTCGTTGAGCTTCGTGGTGCCCACCTTCGTGGTACGGTTCAGATAGACTTGCTTTGCCGTTTCAAGCACCTTGAAGATGCGCTGCTTTGTAAGAGCCGATGCGAAGATAATGGGGAAATCCTTGAAGGGTGCCATACGGTTGCGGATAGCGGTCTCGAAAGTCTTGATGGCTATGGCGCTCTTGTCTTCCACAAGGTCCCACTTATTGACCACCACGACAAGACTCTTCGAGTTGCGCTGTATCACCTGAAAGATGTTCATGTCCTGTCCCTCTATGCCACGGGTGGCATCGAGCATGAGGATGCACACGTCGGAGTTCTCGATGGCGCGGATGCTGCGCATGACACTGTAGAACTCCAGGTCCTCGGTCACCTTGTTCTTTCGTCGGATGCCTGCCGTATCGACCAGATAGAAGTCGAACCCAAACTTGTTGTAGCGGGTGTAGATGGAGTCGCGCGTCGTGCCGGCAATGTCGGTCACGATGTTTCGCTCCTCGCCGATAAAAGCATTGATGATGCTCGACTTGCCCACGTTAGGCCGTCCCACGACAGCGAAGCGGGGGACGCCCTCCTCGGCTTTCTCCTCTTCGACGGAGGGCAGCCGCTCCATGATGATATCAAGCAGGTCGCCCGTGCCGCTGCCCGAGATAGAACTGATGCAGAAAGGCTCGTCGAGTCCCAGTTTGTAGAACTCATAGGAGTCGAAAATCTGGGTATTGCTGTCCACCTTATTGGCCACGAGGATGACGGGCAGCTTGGTGCGGCGGAGAATCTCGGCCACGTCAACGTCGAGGTCGGTCACGCCTGTCTTCACATCGACGAGGAAGAGCACAAGGTCGGCTTCCTCGGTGGCGATGAGCACCTGCTGGCGAATGGCTTCCTCGAAGATGTCGTCGGAATTGACCACCCATCCGCCGGTATCGACAACGGAGAACTCCTTGCCGTTCCACTCACACTTCCCGTATTGCCGGTCGCGCGTGGTGCCGGCAATCTCGCTTACGATGGCCTGACGCGAATTGGTCAGTCTATTGAAGAGGGTCGATTTGCCCACATTGGGCCGTCCCACGATTGCTACTAATGCCATAATTATTATATTCAAGTTTCGCTTGTGTTCAACTTCTTTGTAGTTAAGGAGTTAAGAAGTTATCGCTTCGCTCGCTCTCCCCCCCCCCCATGGGGGGAGTCGGAGGGGGCTTCAGTAGTTAAGCCATTAGTGTCTCTATAGGAGGCCATAGCCCAGGTAAAACTATCGGCTAACTTCTTTAACTACGTAACTTCTATAACTTCAGAATGTTGAATTATTATACCGGTTATTTCAC
>JAFRZC010000017.1 GCA_017442765.1 Prevotella sp.
AATGGCTATGCCATCGGAAAGTATCAAGGCCGACTTGATGCCAACATCAACACCCACCTTTCTGTTAGCATCTACCAAATCCACATTCGGATGCGTTCTCTTGTATTCCTCCTCCGTAATCTCCAAACTGAACGAGGCATAAAATTTACCACCGCTCTGAGATATACATACATTATTTATCTTGGTATAATTAAAGCGTATGTGCTCCGCCATCTTTACCCAGCCACCTTGCAAATTCGGCATGTGGATATATTGATGTTTGCCGTGCTCGTTATGAGCCAACTTTGCAAACGTCTTTGAGTTCTTGTTCGTTTCCGATAACCTGATTTTGTCAGCTTGGATATAGAAACTCCCCTCATTGTCCTTTTTCTTCTTGAACTGCGGATAGGAGACCTTCCCCTTCTTCAAGTCCCTAAAGAAGTTGTCAAATGCCCTCTGCAAGTTGTCAAAAGGTTGCTCTGTAGCACATTTCGTCACCTCATAGACAAACGGGAATTGTTCTTTTTTGATAGCATTAAATCGCTTTCTTATTTCACGACCACTTGCCTTTTCCCTAGCCTCATACATACGTTTCCATTCAGCCAACCCCCAGTTGTAAGCCAGCCTTGCACACCCGAAAGCCTTGCGGAAGTACGTCTTCTGCTTGTTATTCGGCTTCAGTTCTATTCTATGTGCAATGGAAATCATCTTAAATCTGAAATACTGCTGCAAATTTACTCAATTTTATTGACTATTGAGCATGAATTATCCAAAATTTGCAGAAACGGCTCAACTTTTTCATTAGGTTTTCGCTTATAAGCGAAAAGCGTTCTGCTTAGAGCTGAAAGACTTTTTGCTTATAAGCAAAAACCGACAAACACTAACTTCAGTACCGCTAAAAGCTAACTTTAGCACCAGGAAACACTAACTTTTGTCCCAAAAACAATATCCTTTGAACGAGCGGGAAGCCCTAACCTCTTTTTCTGAACTTTTGGTATCTCGTCCATTGGTCGTAGATTGACTTTCGCCGCAAGTCGGATGTGTGCTCCCCAACAAAGAACTCTGCATGACATTCTTCCTTGAACGGACTCCAATTGCCGCAGACAACGCCGTCGCGGGCGATGACGGGCTGGAAGATGCCACTATTGTTGTGAGCCTTATGCCTGTATTCGGGCGAGAGCACGATGTCGCGGCTTTTGTAGGCTATCAGATACTCGTCGTAGGGCGGAAGGAACAGATACTTGCCTTTGCGAAAGCCTCGTGTACGGCAGTTGTCCATGAGATAGAACTCGCGCCCTTTATATCTCTCAACATGAATGGTATTGCCCAAAAGCTCTATTCCCCTTCGGCAGTCGCCGACGCTCAAGCCCGACCACCATGCGTAATCGTCCAACGTGGCGGGCTGGTGACTTTGAAAATATTTGCAGGTGAAGCGCATCAGGGCCTCTTTCCTGTCTATGGAAGCGGGTCTTGTTCCAACCTTGTCGGCTGTAAGCGTGTAGGTTGCCTTCATGGGCAGCAGCTCACCGCTACATAGCGTTCCAGCCATCTCTGTCATGCGAATATGATAGGAGAGCCGATGGTCGTCCATCCGAATGCCTTTCTCCATCAACGCCTGTACGAAATCTTCTTTGGTTGCGCTGCCCTTATTGGCGGCTGTCAGCACAAGGATGTCCCTGACGTGCAAAAGCTCATCATCGGGGATGCTAATTTTGTTGCTGCTCATCCAGCCTCTGGTCACGGCGATGGCCTTTGGCGCACAGAGTTCGAGATAGGCCCAATAGTCTTCGGCCGAGACCAGTTGCCATGTGCCTCGCATTAAGTGCAGGCGGATGATCTGCCCGCTGTCGAATGCTTTTTTGAAGGCTGCGGCTGACGGCTTGCGTGTACGCATTGCCACGGCCCACCGCATCGCGCGGTATTCCTGTGCCTGCATGGCGCCCATGTGGCTCACCACCTCGGCAGGATTGCCAGGCTGAGGGCAGATAAGCTGTTGGTTGAGTAGTCGGATGGCGACGGGGTTCATGTATGCATTATGAATTATCTGTGGTTCGGCCTGCTGACGGGGAAGGTGAAATAGGTATGGGGGAAGGGCTCGTCCTTGAGGGTGAAGTGCCACCATTCGCTGTCGAGCGGCTTGAAGCCGTGACGAAGCATGGCCTTGCGCAAGATTATGCGATTGGCAAATTGCGCGGCGGTAATGGTGCGGCCTGCGGGGCTCTTGCTGCCATTGCCTGTATATTCTCCCGTATCGGGGTTGCCGCAGAAGTCGGGATGGCTCTCGGGTCCGAACCAGTCGAATGTTCCGCCCATATCGACTTCCTTTTCCGTAGCCATGTCGAAGAGGGTCAGGTCAACGGTTGAGCCTCGGGTGTGGCCGCTTTTCTCATAGATGTACTCTTGTTCGAAAAGCACGCTCTTCGGCAGGTCGGGATAGAAATAGCGTTTCATCAGGGTATCGCTGATGTCGGCCGCCCAGCGCACAAAATGATCCACGCCCTTTTGCGGGCGATAGGCGTCGTAGATTTTCAGCCGATAGCCTTGCTTCTTCACGTCGTCGCTCACCGCCCGCAGGCTGTCGGCGGCCTTGCGGGTCATGAGGGCTGTCGGCTCTTCATAGCCGTCGATGCGGGTGCCCACAAAGTTGTAGGTTCCATAATAGCGGATTTCCAGAATGGCGTCGGGCACGGCATCGGTCAGGGTGACAAACTGGCTGCTGTCGTCTGCAGGTGATGCGGCAAGGGCATCGTTGCCTGAGCGGTATGTGACGACGGCTGCGGCGCAACCGGCCGCTACAATGGCGGCGGCAATCCATAATCTTGATTTGTTCATAATTTATAATGAGTAATTTTTAATGAATAATGCATAATTTTCATTCCATTCCGGGTAAAGTTATCGTCTTCGACGAGAAATTGTTTAAAAATTGAAATTCAAAATCCATCAAAATAATGCCTTCTTGCTTTTAATTTTATATTCAAATTTTGATAAATTTTCTTTCCCTCGCTTCGCGAACAGAGACCGATGGTTCTCGCCGCAGGCGATTTCACTTTTCAAAATTTATAATGCATTATGCATTATGAATTTTTCAGAACGAATAGCCGAGGCCGAGGGAGATGTATTCCTTGTACATCCAGTAGCCGTGATGGTCGTCGCGGCGTCGGTTGTCGTCGAAACGGGGATAGACGAAGACGGTGCTGTTGATATATTTGTTGACGCGCAGGGTGAACGTGTTTTCCCACTCGTATTCGACGCGGTGAAACGAGGTGTAGGCTTTCATGCGGGTTTTCCAGTTGACGACGTTGGTAATTTTCCAGTTGAGGTTGGCGGTGAAGAGCGAACCGAAGTCGTCGTTGGTGTGCCGGTTCGCGGGAATGCCGTTGGCAGCAAGCAGGGCTTCGCGGCCGACGTACTTGAAATCGTAGGAGAGCGGCGCAAGATGGATGTCGCCGGTGAGGCGCCCTTTGAGCCAGTTGACTTTGTAGTCCATACCGAGTGAGACGTTGACCTTGAGCGGCGAGGTGAAGTCGGAATAGACTTTCGGGTCGTTGCTGCGATAGGTGCGCATGAGCTGGGTCTGCGCCTCCGCCTTCAGCGTGTAGTACCATCGCCTGGTGGCTTGCAGGCCGAGTTTTGAGGTGAGCCGGAGCAGGTCGGTATTGGTCTTGAGCGTGTGCAGCGTGTCGCTGCGCGAGGAGAGCATGCCGAGCTTGAGCTCAAGGGTATTGTCCCAGGTCACTTTCTGCTTGTTGTTGTAGTTGGCATGGAGGTTTATCCACGAGAGGAAGGAGTAGTTGCTCTCGCCGCCCTGATACCAGTTGCCGGAGATATAGTTCTGGAAGGCCTGCAAGCCCGCGTCGCCGGAGAAGTTCCAGAAGTTGGGACGCTTCACCACGACATCCACATTGCCGGTCGTCGGCTCTATCGCCGTTGGCGACACTTTTTCCACGATGTCGGGCTTGGTGCTGATGGTTGCCGTCGGCGACGTGAGAGCCGGTCCGATGATGTCGAGCTGGCTCTGCGTGCCCGTCACCAGGTCGGGACGGTGCAGATAGACTCGGAGCAGGGCAAGGTCGGTCTCGGCATCCTCTATGGTCCCGCCCGGCGGCATGATGCTGAACTGGCGGGGGGCGATGTTGTGATAGAAGGTCATGGGCAGGAAGAGGCGCGAGTACGTCGTCCGCTCGCGGCCCCCTCCCGTCCTCCCCCCGAGGGGGAGGAGATGAGGGGGCAGGGTGTCGATGTGCAGCCGACAGGCCTCGAGCGAGTCGATGTAGGCCTGCACGCGCGGGGAGATGGTGTCGGCCGATGCAAGCCCCGGCATGTGAAAACCGCGTGTCTGTCGGGCAGAAACGGTTGCCGCCATCAGCAGCAAAGGCAATAAACTCTTCTTCATAATTTATAATGCACAATGCTCAATGCAGAATGCATAATTATTTCGTCCGCAAAATTACGAAATTATTATGAATTATGCATTATGAATTATGAATTATTTTTTGTCAACTATTAAATGCCGTTAATTGTGATTTGCGAAATGTTAATTGATTAGAAAGAAGTGTGACAAAATGGCAGTTTAACATTTTTTGCGCCTATCTTTGCAGGTGATTTTTAAACGAAGACGGTTTTTGAACGTCTGAGTTATGAAATGTAATCAATAATTTTGGCAAGCGATAACATCACATCAATAAATATAATAATAAGGTAAAAGACATGAAAAAGATTTCAAAATTCCTATTGGTCGCCATGTGCGTAGCCGCACTGGGACTTTCAGCAACATCTTACATGAAGGTAAATGCCGCGGACTCTGCCGTAGTGTCGCTTCCTGCCGGCCAGCCCGTGGATCTCACCTATGCCGCTGAGAAGGCACTGCCCGCAGTGGTGCATATAAAATATGTGCAGAACTCGAAGGTGCAGATGGTGGAAGTGGAGACCGACCCCTTCGGCGGTTTCTTCTCCGACCCGTTTGGCTTCTTCGGCAACCCCGGCGGCAGCGGCGGTACACAGAAGGTGCCTCGCCGTACGCAGAAGAAGACCGCCACCGGCTCAGGCGTGATTATCACGGCCGACGGCTACATCGTCACCAACAACCACGTGGTTGAGGGTGCCGACGAGCTGACCATAACCTTGAACGACAACCGCGAGTTCTCTGCCCGCATCATCGGTACCGACAAGGACACCGACCTTGCCCTCATCAAGATTGACGGCAAGGGGCTCCCCACCCTTCCCATAGGCGACTCCGACAAGGTGACCGTGGGCGAATGGGTGATTGCCGTGGGCAATCCCTTCGGCTTTAACAGCACCGTCACGGCAGGCATCATCTCGGCCAAGGCCCGCACGCTCGGAGCCAACGGCGTAGAGTCGTTCATCCAGACCGATGCCGCCATTAACGCCGGCAACTCGGGCGGCGCACTCGTGAACACACGCGGTGAGCTCGTGGGCATCAATGCCATGCTCTACTCGCAGACGGGCTCCTACAGCGGCTACGGCTTTGCCATCCCCACGACCATCATGAACAAGGTGGTGGCCGACCTGAAGGAATACGGCACCGTACAGCGCGCACTGCTCGGCATCCGGGGCACCGACGTCCATAACTACATCGACCAGGAGAAGGAGAAGGGCAACGAGGTTGACCTCGGCACCAACGAGGGCGTCTATGTGGCCGAAGTAGAGGAAAACGGTGCTGGTGCTGATGCCGGACTGGAGAAAGGCGACGTAATCATCTCCGTTGACGGAAAGAAAGTCACCAAGTTTGCCGAGCTCACCGAGGTGATGGCCAGCAAGCGACCGGGCGACAAGCTCAGCGTGACCTACCTGCACAAGAAGAACAAGAACACCAAGACCGTCACTCTGAAGAACGCGCAGGGCAACACGAAAGTGGTGAAGAATGCCGACATCGACGTGCTCGGAGCCGACTTCCGCCCCGTCACCAAACAGCAGAAGGAGCAGCTCGAGATTCAGTACGGCCTTGAGGTTATCAAGGTGAACGGCGGCAAGATGAAGGAGGCAGGCATACCCAAGGGCTTCGTCATCCAGAACGTCAACGACACACCGATGAAGAGCGTTGAGGACTTGCAGGACGTGGTCAAGAAAGCCAGCACCTCGAAAGAGCCCGTGCTCATCATCAAGGGTGTCTATCCCACCGGCAAACGCGGCTATTTCGCTATCGAGGTAGGAGAATAGTCCCACACCGACAGCGGCCATCCGCCACAGCAATGCATCACGCATAATTTATACAAATAATTATGTGTGATGCTTTGTGTATTATGAATTATTTTTTGTAACTTTGCACCAAATATCCGAAAACGACGCATGAGACAACTGAAAATCAACCAGCAGATTACCGACCGGGGTAACGAATCGCTCGACAAATACCTTCAAGAGATAGCACAAGAGGAGCTGCTGTCGCCCGAGGAAGAGGCAGAACTGGCGCGACGCATCAAGAAAGGCGACCGCGAGGCACTGGAGAAGCTGACCAAGGCCAATCTGCGATTTGTCGTCTCGGTGGCCAAGCAGTACCAGCATCAGGGCCTGAGCCTTCCCGACCTCATCAACGAAGGTAACCTCGGACTCATCAGAGCCGCCGAGAAATTCGACGAGACACGCGGGTTCAAATTCATCTCATACGCGGTCTGGTGGATCCGGCAGAGCATCATTCAGGCCATCGCCGAACAGGGACGTATCGTGAAGCTGCCACTTAATCAAGTCGGCTCTGTCAACAAAATCAACCGCGAGAGCAGAAAGTTTGAGCAGGAACACGAGCGCCGGCCGAGCGTCAACGAGATAGCCGAGCGCACCGACATCCCCGAAGAGAAAGTCGCCGACGCCATAAAGACCAGCGGCAAGAGCATTTCGGTTGACGCACCCCTCGGTGAGGGCGAAGACAGTCTGCTCGACGTGCTGCCCAACAACGACTCGCCCATGGCCGACAGCGAGCTCGTCATGGAATCGCTGCGCGAAGAAATCGCACGCACACTCAACATTCTCAACGAACGCGAACGGTTCGTCATAGAGCGCTTCTACGGCATCAACCAGCAGGAAATGACCTACGAGGAAATCGGCAACTTATGCGGACTGAGCCGCGAACGTGTGCGACAAATCAAGGAGAAAGCCATCAGAAAACTTCGCAGCAACACTAAAAGCAAATTACTGAAAGCCTATCTGGCAAGTTAAGAAGTTAAAGGAACTAAAAGAGTTAAGATATGAGAAAATATATTTATGTTGCCATCGCGGCACTCTTCACAGTTGCAGCCTATGCGGGAAAACCCGCGGGAAAAGTCTATATCTTCGGCTTTGCCACAGTGCTGAGCGACTCTACCGTCTATCTCACCGATATTCAACAGTTAGATTCTGCGGTGGTCTATGGGAAAGGCAACTTCCTCTATAGCCGCAATAACTATTCCTATCAGCTACACGGACACATGGAAAAAATAGGCGTGGCCGATGCCATGTGTGTCACCTCGTTCGCCACCACGCAGAAGAAAATAGAAAAGAAGTATCTCGCCCTGAGAAAGAAATATACCAAGAAGGGCAACTACACCATTAAATACATCGAAAGAGCCGACTTTACCTATCAAGGAATCATGCCAGAAGAAGGAGAACTACTACAAGGCAGGAAGAAAAACAAATAGCCATGAGCCAGCAACACCATTTCAAGATTGCCGACCACCGCATCCGTCTTGTCTTTGAGCCGTCGAAGAAGAACAACATGCTGCTGTTGCCCTCGTTCGAGCCGTTCAGAACAGAACCCTTCACCGATGAGCAGCTTTTCTTTCAACTCACCATCGACGATACGCTGAAGCCTGTCAGCAAAGACCAGCGCACCCGCATCCGGAAGTTCGACACAGGCAACGGCGAGACCACCGTTGACCAGACAGCCGACGGCGGCTACCAATACATTATCAAGAACATCAATGGCTACGACTGCTGCATGCTTCAGGCCAACAAAGATTTCAGCGACTGCCATTGTGCACTCAACGGCAACTACAACATGCGAAGCTTCGGGCTGAACAACGCGCTGATGCTCATCTTTGCCTTTGCTGGTAGCCGCAGGCAAACACTACTCGTGCACGCCTCACTCGTACGGCACAAGGGTTACGGCTATCCCTTCATCGCCAAGAGCGGAACGGGAAAAAGCACCCACGTAAGCCTGTGGCTGCGGCATATCCCCGACTGCGACCTGATGAACGACGACAATCCCATCATCCGCATCATCGACGACAAGCCATATATCTATGGCGGCCCTTGGAGCGGCAAGACACCCTGTTATCGTAATGTTAAAGCGCCACTCGGAGCTGTCACCCGCATCGACCGCGCACCACAGAACAGCATTGAGAAGCTGCCGCCCATTGAGGCTTTTGCCTCGTTCCTTCCCTCGTGCTCGGCGATGAAATGGGATGAAGACATCTTCCACGACATCTGCGATACCGTCACAAAAGTCATCGAAACCACACCCGTCTATACCACGCATTGCCTGCCCGACAAAGAAGCCGCCATCCTATGCAACAAGACCATATCGAGATAAAAGAAGTTCAATTTGCCAATGCCCAGCTTTTGCCTGAGATTGTCAAGCTGATGGAAGAAGGCCACTCCGTCACCCTTCGGCTTCGCGGATTCTCTATGCGCCCATTTCTTGAAGACAATCGCGACAAGGCTCTCATTGTCAAAGCCATATCACCACGAGTGGGCGATGCCGTGTTAGCTGAGATAGAACCGAAACACTACGTACTTCATCGCATTATCAGAATCAGTGGCGGCCAAGTAACTCTGCGTGGCGACGGCAACCTCAATACTGAGCAATGCCGCCAGAACGACGTGAAGGGCTTTGTCGTGGGCTTCTACAGAAAAGGCCGTAAGAAAATGGACAAGACCAACGGCATGAAATGGCGCACCTACTCATTTCTGTGGACGCGCCTCTTCCCCGTCCGCCGCTACTTGCTCGCCTTTTACCGGCGCATCTGGCTAAAGTATTTCCGCCCAATATAATATTCAATTTTTAACTTTTCAACATTATGAAAGCAAAACCAGGATTCAACCTTCGCACCGTCTGTGGTGAACAAATTATCGTTGCCGAGGGAAAAGAAAACATCGACTTCAGCAACATCATCAGCATGAACGAAAGTTCTGCCTATCTCTGGAAGAATATCCAAGGTAAAGAATTCACAGCCGAGACCCTTGCCGACCTACTCACTGAAGAATACGAAGTAGAACGCGAAAAAGCTCTTGCCGATTGCCATACGCTCATCCGCCAGTGGCAGGAAGCCGGCATCGTCGAATAACAACATGTAACTGGAGCACATGAGAAACGATCGTTAAAATTAACTTTAGAGATTGAGAAGGATAGCTTCACATCCCGAAAAGGATAGCTTTAGGAAGGGAAAAGGATAGCTTTACGACTATCACTTGTTTGCTTTTTGTCGGCGAACCACGGTAGCCACCGCTTGAGCCAACGAAAGAAAGGCCTGTCCTGTTAGTGTTTCTTCGTGCAAAACGGCCGGCTCACCTACATCGCCACTTTCACAAATACCCTGCACAAGGGGAATCTGTGCCAAAAGGGGCACATTCATTTCTTCGGCCAGTTGTCTCACTCCCTCGCGCCCGAAGATATAATAACGGCTTTCCGGGAGCTCTGCTGGAGTAAACCATGCCATGTTTTCCACTAAGCCCAAGATGGGAACGTTCACCTTTTCGTTCCGATACATGTCAATACCCTTCCGCGCGTCGGCCAATGCAACTTGCTGAGGTGTAGAGACAATGACCGCACCGGTAATAGACAACGTCTGCAACAAGGTTAGATGAATGTCGCTCGTACCCGGTGGCGTATCAAGGATAAAGAAGTCAAGCTCGCCCCAGTCGGCATCACCAATGAGCTGTTTCAAGGCATTCGAAGCCATCCCCCCACGCCAAAGCATCGCCGTGTCGGGTTCCACAAAGAAACCAATACTCAACAGTTTTACTCCATATCTTTCCAATGGCTCAATCAAATGGCGACCTTCTTTCTCTACCGAATAGAGCCGCTCACCGTCAGCCTTGAACATCTTGGGCATCGATGGACCGAAAATGTCAGTATCCAGCAAGCCTACCTTATACCCCAAACGCGCCAAGCCAATAGCCAGATTAGCGGCAACCGTGCTCTTTCCTACTCCTCCCTTGCCAGAGCTTACGGCAATAATATGCTTCACGCCTGGCAACTGTTTTCCGACCTCAGGACGCGGTTTGGAAAGAAACTCTGTCTCAATGGTAACCTCAACCTCCTTGCTAATATAATAGTGAATAGCTGCCTCTGCCGCTTTTACCGTTGACTTCAGGAAGGGGTCGGTCTCACGTGGGAAAATCAAGGTCAAACGAACACTCATCCCATTAACGATGATGTCCTCGCCCACCATGTTGCTCTCCACAAGATTTTTCTTTGTCCCCGCGTAGGTCACCGTTGCCAATGCCTCGCGAATAAGATTTGGATATAAAGCCATATTTGTCCTAATGTTATTTTTCTACAAAGATTTTGCAAACGAGCGCAAAAGGAGCTTGCTCCTATTTTGCCGAGTGCAGCTAAAACTTATGCAAAGATAGCAAAAGTTAGGCAAAATGCAAAACAAATAAAACTACAAAATAAAAAAAACGTTAAAATACGGATGTCTTTTCATCAAAAAGTCATCTTTCCCTCACGTCTTTCATCCTTTTTTCGTATCTTTGCACCCACATTCTGAGAAATGGTGCGTTAACAAAGCGGTTATGTGTTGGTCTGCAAAACCAAATAGAGCGGTTCGACTCCGCTACGCACCTCATAAAAAACCGGAAACGACAACACGACATTTCCGGTTTTCTTTATTTATTCATAACTTCGTGAAGATTGAACTTATCGACTACTCAATATAGATGTCGTATTCGTCATCAGGATTGAGCTCGGGCTTGACCTTGGGCTTTTGCGGTTGAGGCTTGGGATTGCCCTGTTCGTCGAACATGCCGTAGGTTGTGCGAAGCACGATGAACTCCGTCCGGCGGTTCAACTGGTTACATATCTCCTGCTTATCCTCACTTAATTTCTTAATAAACTCTTCGGTAAGCACGTCGCCTTCTTTCAGCCAAGTGTATTTCTCCGTCAGCTTCTTGCGGATCGTCTTAGGCTTCTCTTTTCCATAACCCATGGGGGTAAGTCTGTCGGAGGCGATGCCTTTAGCGATAAGATAATTCACAACCGACTCGGCCCGGCGCTGAGCGAGCCGTTTATTGTATTGCAACGAGCCCTTATAATCGCAATGCGCGGAAAGCTCAATGGTCACGTTGGGATTCTCGTTAAGCAGGGTCACGAGCTCATCGAGAGCTTCAGTCGATTCCGGACGAAGCGTAGCCTTATCGAAATCGTAGAAGATGTTGTCAATCATCACAGGAACCGATATACTGGCCAAGGGGAATTGCAACACGTATTCCTCTGAATCCTCAACCGGCCCTACGCGCAACTCTTCCTTATGATTAAGGAATCCCTTGCAGGTCGCCAGAAGCAGATAGTCAACATTCGGTTGGATAACATACTCAAATGAGCCGTCTCCCTTTACGCTCACCTTTTGATTCGTGCCGTCGCTGCCTACGATATAAACCTGAGCGGCAGGAAGTTCATAGCCGTCTTGCTCATAGACCCATCCCTTGACAACCTGCACGATTTCGGGGTTCTCAAACGAATAGATATGATCCCAACCTCGTGCGTCGCCTCGGTTCGACGAGAAGAAACCGCGGTTGTAAGGGCCTTCAAACGTCATTCCGAAGTCATCACCTTGAGAGTTCAAGGGATAACCTGGGTGTTCCAAATGATAGCGCCGGTCGCTACCCACCGTTGCGATAAAGATATCCAATCCTCCCATGCCAGGGTGACCGTTGGAAGAGAAATAGAAGTCACCGTTCGGCCGGAACGTAGGAAACATCTCGTCACCTTCGGTATTGATGGGGTCGCCGAGGTTTTCAACACCTCCGTAACCTCCCGCCACAATCCTGACACGCCAGATATCAAGCCCTCCCTTTCCACCAGGCATATCGGAACAGAAGTAAAGCCATTGCCCGTCGGGGGAGATTGCCGGATGGGCATATGAGGAAAGCGTGTCGTGAGTAAGCTCTATGGGTGAAACCTTACCCCAGGCTGCATCGGCACGGTTCGACTTCACGATTTGCGCGTAACGGGGATAAGACGGATCTGTAACGCATTGTGTAAGGTACATTTCCCTGCCGTCAGGCGAGAACGAGCACGCGCCTTCATCATAGGCGGTGTTAAGCCCGCCCTTCACCTGCTCGGGCTTCTGCCATTTGCCCTTGTCATCTTTCTCTGAGAAAAAGATGTCGGCTGCTTTCGACCCCGTGATACCGCTCAGTTCGTCGCCTTCAGCATCGTTGCGTGTCGAGGAGAAGTAGAGTTGGTCGAATTGATCGCCGAAAAGCATGGGTGAATAATCAGCGCGACGCGAGTTGAAAGCCTCCATTTTCTTCACCGTATAGCGACTGCCACGCTGCTTCATCTCCGGTGCCTGACGCGCTGAACGCAAACCATTGCGAGCCAACTGGTTATCTGGCATTGAGTCGAGTACTAATTGAAATTCCTGTGTGGCCACTTTATAGTCACCGTTTTTCAACAATTGTCGGGCATAAGCAAGGCGGTCTTCGATAGTAGCCTGATTGTAGCGTATGGCATTCCGATAGGCGGCAATGGCTTTCTGGGTTGAGTTGATACGCTCGAAACAATAGGCTTGCTTCAAGGCGATGCGACCACGTTTGTCGCGTTCCTTTGCCGGAGTCTTCGAATAAGCCTGCCGGAACTGGTTTCCGGCATCGTAGTATTCGCCTATGGCAAGATATTTCTCACCTTTCTTGATATGTTTATCCACCCCGCACGAGACAATAAGCAGGCACAAAAACAATGCACCTACCGCCATTGAGCTGACATTCTTTATCCTCATATTTTCATCAAAAGCACTTTATAATATGCTATGGTTATAACTATAAACGGCATTTTTACCGATTTATTGCATAAGATTTAGATGCACTCGGCAAAATAGGAACAAGCTCCTTATGCACTCGTTTGCAAAATCTTTGCCTTATTCAATAGTTACCCGGCGATTGGTGGTATCGCGCATCACCTGAAGCACAATCTCATTGACCTGCGCTTTCAGCTCGTCTACGAATTGACGGGCATCGTAACGGCCATGTTCTATGTCGCGGAGCTTCTTTTCCCAAATGCCGGTCAGCTCGGGGCTTTTGAGCAAGTCTTCCCGAATGAGCGCTATCAGCTCTATGCCCGTAGGAGTAGCTATAAGGCTCTTGCGCTCCTTCCTGATGTATCTACGCTTGAACAGTGTCTCGATGATAGCCGCACGGGTTGACGGCCGTCCAATACCGTTCTCCTTCATGGCCGCACGTAGCTCTTCGTTTTCCACGAGTTTCCCCGCTGTCTCCATTGCCCTGAGCAGGGTTGCCTCAGTATAGGGCTTGGGGGGCGTGGTCTGTTTCTCAGTGAGTGTGGGAGCGTGTGTGCCGCTCTCGCCTTTCTCGAATGTGGGAAGCGTGCGCTCTTCGGTAACCTTTTCCTGACTGTCGGGCGTTTCCGGAGATTCCATATTGTTCTGACTCTCCTGGTTTTTGGCATAGACCACGCGCCACCCCGGCTCTAAGATTTCCTTGCCCGAGACCTTAAACCCGACACCATCGACATCGCCCAGCACGGTGGTCGTAGAAAACTTGCAATCGGGATAAAACGCTGCGATAAAGTGGCGGGCAATGAGATCGAACACCTTTTGCTCCATATCGGAGAGTGCCGTAGGAGGAACACCCGTAGGAATAATGGCATGGTGGTCGGTGACCTTAGACGAGTCAAACACTTTTTTCGATTTTTTCAAGGGCTTTCCGCCGAGTGCCTTTACGATGTCGGCGTATGGCCGCTGGCCAGCGAGCGATGTCTTGAAGAGGCCGTTCATGATTTGCGGACATTTTGGAAAGACATCGTCGGGCAGGAACTGGGTATCGACACGGGGATAAGTGGCTATCTTCCGCTCATAGAGCGACTGGATAAGATTGAGCGTTGTCTCGGCTGAGAAGCCAAACTTCTTATTACATTCCACCTGAAGAGAGGTGAGGTCGAAGAGATGAGGAGGGGCTTCTGTGCCTTTCTTTTTCTGAACATCGGTGACGACAAACGGCTTTCCCTCGATGGTCTGGAAAGCTTGCTCGCCTTCTTTCTTGCTCGTAAACTTGCCTTTCGTGGCGGTGAAAAGCGTATCGCGATAGACGGTGGAGAGCACCCAGTAGGGTTCTGGCTTGAAGTTCTCGATTTCGAGTTGTCGGTTGACGATGAGCGCAAGCGTGGGTGTCTGCACCCTGCCAATGCTGAGCGGATGCCCCGGTTGTCCATACTTGATGCTATAGAGACGAGTGGCATTGATTCCAAGGAGCCAATCGCCCACAGCCCTGGAGAGACCGGCCATGTAAAGCTGCTGGTAAGCCGACTGCTCTTTGAGGTTGGCGAAGCCCTCGCGGATGGCCTCGTCGGTCATCGAGGATATCCAGAGCCGTTGCACAGGACAGGTGGGCTTTGCCAGTTGCATCACCCATCGCTGTATCAACTCGCCCTCCTGACCGGCATCGCCGCAGTTGATAATGCCATCGGCAGCTTGCATGAGACGCTGGATAATGTCAAACTGTTTCTTCACACCATCATCGTTTTTCAGTCTTATTCCGAAACGGGGCGGTATCATGGGCAGCGAGCCCAACGTCCATCGCTTCCACATGGGAGTGTAGTCCTCGGGCATTTTCAGCTCGCAGAGGTGGCCGAACGTCCACGTCACCTGATAACCATTGCCCTCCATGTAACCATCGCGCGAGGAATTGGCTCCGATGACATGGGCGATATCACGCGCCACACTGGGTTTTTCTGCTATGCAAACTATCATACGGCTTGAAATTCATAACGCATAATGCATTATTCGGTTTTTGATTTTGCCCGCAAAGATAATAAATAATTCATAATTCATGATGCATAATTCATAATTATTTCGTACTTTTGCGGACGATTATGCATTATGCATTATTTAGAAAGCTCCTATTGGCCTTTTGCCTATGCCAGTTGTCGTCTGCTGCCATCTTTGCACAGACGCCGATAGCCAACCGCGTAAGGGGCATGGAAAAATCCTTGCCGAAGGAGGCCTTTGTGATAGCCCGCTATACCGACGACCGCCGCCACTGCCTGTACTACAAGATAGGCGACCGCCTGTTCAAGTACGACGTGCTCGACGGCATAAAAACCGACCTCACCATCTCGCCCTCCGGCTATACAAGAATCATCAACATCTGGATTAACGACAACCACCGCTATCTCATCGTGGCCATCGACCGGCGCGGCCTCACGGAGACCTATCTCGAGAACGGCCAGGAGCTATGGCGCATAGACACCTACTCTGGGCGGCGGATGAAAATCGGTACAGGCTACAAAATAGCCTTACGAGGAGAAAAGCCCTGGCTCAAGCAGTCGCATTATATTATCAGCAAAGCCTCGCGATGTCTGAACCCCAAAGAGCCGATGAAAGAACGCAACTGGATGATTCGCGACCATTACTTCGACATGGAAGGCCTTCCCATCACCATCACCGACGAATACCGCTACGGCACGTCTCCCGCCCCCTACCCCACGGAGGAAAACGTCAACGTGAAATTCAAGTAATCGCCGATTATCTTACCGTAATGTGGAAACAACCCTGCTTCCGCTCATGCTTGACATAGCATCGCCCATTCTCCCGCATGTCTCTGAGCACCTCTGAGAGCACCCGCTTGAGCGTGTCGCTCTCGGCACGGTCGCTACACGTGTCGCACGCGGCCACGCGCTTAAAGCGGTTGTAGCTGATGTCGAACGTAGTGGCAAAGAGATGACACGACCGCTCTGTGGCGTTGCGGTTGTGACCTCGAAGCCTGTTCACGTCATCCCCTGTGCGCAATACACTCGACACCACAAAACGGTGCAAGGGAACCTGTTTAACCTGTAAGCTGTCGAAAAAAGCACGCCCCATGTCGTGCAGCAGCAATGCCGCCTTTGGCACAAGATATGGAATGCTGCGCTTGAGTGAGTCAACATAATAGAAGGGGCTGAAGCCGACATAGACCAGTCGCTCCCCCTCACGCTCCATTGCCTCTTCCCGGCTCATTGCAGGCCTGATGCCATATTGGACGGCAGCCGTGAGCTGAAGGTCGTTGGTATCGGGGAACGCCTCGGCATAGCTGCGCACGCCGCGAACAGGATGGGCGGGAGACAAATCCCGGATGGTAGGGAAGCCTTCCCTCGGGGAGGTTTGGAGGGGGCTTACGGCATTCGTGTCGATAGCATAGCCGCCAATGCTGTCGGGCGCAGCCGAACCCGCAACCGAGCCGTGACCATCGATAAAAACAGCACGCACCAAGGCCAGCACCACCACCGCAATACCGAACCCCTGCAAATATCTTCGCTGGTGTTTCTTATTCTTCTCTGGCGCGGCCTGTTGTCTTTCCGTGTTCATTATTGCTTGCCTTTGTCTTTCTGACTGCGGTTGCAAAAGTACATAAAAAAATCGAGACAAACGACTGAAAAGATGAAGAAAAAGGCGAAAGACGAGCTTTCATAAACTGAAAAACGGTCTTTCGTAATCCGAAAGTTTGTCTTTCACAAAGTAATATATATTATATTACCGAGTAATATATATTATTTTACTGAGTAATATATATTATATTACCGAGCAATATATATTATATTACTTTGTGAAAGTTATTCTTTTGCGTTGTGAGGACTTGTCGATTGCAATATAACAAGGAGCGAACAGGAACAAACATTCGAAAATGCAGATGAAAAAGTCAACTTTTTCTTTTGCATTCTGCTCACTTATTTAATTGTAACTTTGACTAATGTCGAAGGTACTTTCATTAGAGAATAAAAACAAAAATGTATTTTTGTTTTGTATTCTGCTCATTTAATCGTAACTTTGCCGAAGTTTTTAACTGCACAAGACCATTGACAGAGAAGCATATTATATTAGAGGAGGTTGACCCCGCAGCATTCCATGGGGTCAACAACGGGCATTTGCAGATGCTCAAGTCGCTCTACCCGAAGTTGCGCATTGTGGCACGCGGCAACGTCATCAAGCTGTTAGGCGACGAAGAAGAGATGATCCGTTTCGAGAAACACGCGGAGCTGATGCGCCAACATCTGCTGCGCTATAATGTCATCAACACCGAGGACATCGTTGATCTGTACCACGGTGGCAAGACGAAAGCCGAAGCCGTGAAGGGCGTGGTGGCCTACAGCGTCTCAGGACGGCCCATCAAAAGCCGCTCGGAGAACCAGCAGAAGCTGATCGACAGCTTCGAGCAGAACGATATGCTCTTTGCCATAGGACCTGCGGGAACGGGCAAGACCTATCTGTCGATAGCCCTGGCCGTGAGGGCACTGAAGGAGAAGGCCGCCAAGCGCATCATCCTCTCGCGCCCCGCCGTTGAGGCAGGTGAGAAGCTGGGGTTCCTGCCGGGCGACATGAAGGACAAGATCGACCCCTACCTGCAACCCTTGTACGATGCGCTTGAGGACATGCTGCCACTGGCACGGCTCCAGGACATGATGGAGAAACATATCATACAGATTGCACCATTGGCCTTCATGCGCGGCCGCACGCTGTCGGATGCCGTGGTCATCCTCGACGAGGCGCAGAACACCACCCCTGCCCAGATGCGCATGTTCCTCACGCGCATGGGATGGAACACAAAGATGATTGTCACGGGCGACACCTCGCAGATCGACCTTCCGAAACCGCAAAAGAGCGGACTCATCGAGTCCCTATATATATTAAAAGGTGTGGAGGGCATCGGTGTGGTGGAACTGACCAAGAAGGACATTGTGCGCCACAGGCTCGTCACCCGCATCGTCAACGCATACGAACAACACGACTATAAAGATGAATACACTGACAACAACTGATTTCCATTTCGACGGACAAAAGAGTGTTTACCACGGAAAAGTCCGCGATGTGTATAACCTGAACGACGACCTTATCGTCATGATTGCCACCGACCGCATCTCGGCTTTCGACGTGGTGCTGCCCAAGGGTATTCCCTACAAGGGGCAGGTACTCAACCAGATAGCCGCCGACTTCCTCGACCGCACAGCCGACATCTGCCCCAACTGGAAGCTGGCAACCCCCGACCCGATGGCAACCATAGGACTGAAATGCGAGGGATTCCGCGTGGAGATGATTATCCGCTCCATCCTTACAGGGTCGGCGTGGCGAGCCTATAAAGCCGGCAAGCGCGAACTGTGCGGAGTGCCCCTGCCCGACGGCATGAAGGAGAACGAGCGATTCCCCGAGCCCATCATCACTCCGACGACAAAGTCCGACGAGGGTCACGACATGGACATTTCGCGCGAGGAAATCATCCGTCAAGGATTGGTGAGCGAGGAAGACTACGCCATCATGGAAGACTATACCCAAAAAATATTCCGTCGCGGACAGGAGATTGCCGCCGAGCACGGACTTATCCTCGTCGATACGAAATACGAGTTTGGCAAGCGCGACGGAAAGGTCTATCTCATTGACGAGATCCACACGCCCGACTCCAGTCGCTACTTCTATGCTGACGGCTACGAGGATAAGCTCAGGAAGGGTGAGCCTCAACGGCAGTTGTCAAAGGAGTTTGTTCGCCAATGGCTCATCGACAGGGGATTCATGAATCAGCCGGGACAGGTGATGCCTGAGATAACCGACGAATACGCCCAGCAGGTCAGCGAGCGCTACATTGAGCTCTACGAGCACATCACAGGCAAGACGTTCGTCCGCACGGCACAGGATGAAAATCTTGCCGCCCGCATCGAGCGTAATTGTAAGGAAGCAATCTTAAACCTTAAAAACTCATAACTCATCTTTCATTTTTCATTAAAGGAGTTAAGGAGTTAAGACGATAGTGAAATTATGAATTATCAATTAACTTATGGCACAATTTAATGCAAAAGAAGTGAAGAACCAGGTAGTGCGATGGATTCGCGACTGGTTCGAGGAAAACGGCAAGGGCTGTAACGCCGTCATCGGCATCTCGGGCGGCAAGGACAGCAGCGTCGTCGCCGCGCTATGTGCGGAGGCACTGGGCAAAGACCGTGTCATCGGTGTGACCATGCCCAACGGTGTGCAGAAAGACATTGCCGACAGCCTACGGCTCATTGAGCATTTGGGCATACACCATTGCAACGTGAATATTGGCGACACCTGCCAGACACTGATGGCCGCGGTTGGCGAGGAGCTTTCAAAAACAGGCGTTGAGGTTTCCGCGCAAACCACCATCAACCTGCCGCCACGAGTGCGCATGACCACACTCTACGCTATCTCCCAGTCGATGAACGGGCGAGTGGCCAACACCTGCAACCTGTCGGAAGACTGGGTGGGCTACTCCACACGCTACGGCGATGCCGCAGGCGACTTCTCACCCCTCGGCGGGCTGACGGTCGGCGAGGTCGTTGCCATAGGCAAAGAGCTGGGACTTCCCGTCGAGCTGGTGGAGAAGACTCCCTCCGACGGCCTTTGCGGAAAAACCGACGAGGACAATCTCGGATTCACCTACGCCACCCTAGACCGCTACATCCGTACCGGCCAATGCGACGACCCCGAAATAAAGGCCCTTATTGATGACAAGCACAAGAAAAACCTTTTCAAGCTGAAACCCATACCACACTTTATAATTGAAAATTGAAAATTGATAATTGAAAATTATGATTAGTTTGACTATCGCCCATTAACTCCTAATAATCATGAAACATAAACAATTTATTCTTGCCCTTGCCCTGATGCTTTTGGCAGGCGCGGGCAATACCATTGCACAGGAAATGATCGGTAAACAAAACATTAAACTCACGGGCGACCTGATGACCCCTGAGGCACTTTGGGCAATGGGGCGCATCAGCAGCTATGCGGCCTCGCCTGATGGTAAGCAGATTGTCTATCAGGTGGGTTATTATAGTGTGAAACAAAACAAGAGCCACCATGTGCTCTACGTGATGAACGCTGACGGAACAAACAACAAGCTGCTCACCACAACGGCCAAGAACGAGACCGACGCGGCATGGATCGACGGCGGTCGGCGCATAGCCTTCCTCTCCGAAGGACAGGTGTGGAGCATGACTCCCGACGGAACCGACCGCCGGCAGCTCACACGCGACGAGACTGAAATAGAGGGTTTCAAGTTCTCGCCCGACGGCAAGCACATCATCCTCATCAAGTCGCTCTCCTATCACGGCAGTATTCAGGAAAATCCGAAAGACCTGCCGAAAGCCACCGGCCGCCGCATAACCGACCTGAACTACCGCCACTGGGATCACTACGTGGAGTCCATCCCCCACCCCTTCGTGGCCGAGGTGGCCGCTGACGGTACTGTCGGCGCAGGCATCGACGTGCTCGAAGGCGAGCCCTACGAGTGTCCGATGGCACCTTTCGGCGGCATCGAACAACTCGACTGGAGTACCGACTCGAAAGCTGTCGCCTACACCTGCCGCAAGAAAGAAGGCGTGGAATATGCCATCTCAACCGATTCCGACATCTACCTGTATGACATCGCCACGCACACGACAAAGAACCTCTGCAAGCCCGAAGGCTACATAGAGCCCCAGAGCGACCCGACGAAGACGATGGCCGGCCAACCTGTAAACCATCAACAGGGCGACATGAACGTCGGCTACGACCAGAACCCGAAGTTCTCGCCCGACGGGAAATATGTGGCCTGGCTCTCGATGCAGCGAAACGGCTACGAGAGCGACCGCCAGCGCCTTTGCGTCTATGACCTTGCGACAGGCGCGAAGACCTATGTGACGGAGGCATTCGACTCCAACGTCGACGACTTCTGCTGGTCAGACACCAAGGACGCGCCACTCTATTTCATCGGCGTATGGCACGCGACAGAGAACCTCTATTCCACCAGTCTCAAGGGCGAGGTGCGCCGGCTCACCGACAACTGGGCAGACTTTGGCTCTATTCAGATGCTGAACAACGGGAAACAGCTCGTGGCAGAACGTCACAGCCATGTCGAAGCCGCCGACCTCTATCTCGTCACCCCGGGCAAAGAGCCGAAGAAGACCAAGATAGAACAGATAACCCGTGAGAACGAGCATATCTTCTCCCTGCTTGCCAAGCCCACCATTCAGCAGCGATGGGTTGCCACCACCGACGGCGGGCAGATGCTCTACTGGATTATCCTGCCCCCGCATTTCGATGCCTCGAGGAAATATCCCACCCTGCTCTTCTGCGAGGGCGGTCCCCAAAGCCCCGTCAGCCAGTTCTGGTCGTACCGGTGGAACTTCATGATCATGGCCTCGCAGGGCTATGTCGTCATCGCCCCCAACCGTCACGGTCTGCCAGGCTTCGGCTCGGCGTGGTGCGAGGAGATATCGGGCGACTGGACAGGGCAATGCATGAGCGACTACCTCACCGCCATCGACGATGCCGCCACACACCTGCCATACGTTGACCGCGACCGTCTGGGAGCTGTGGGAGCCTCGTTCGGCGGATTCAGCGTCTATTATCTCGCAGGCCATCACGACAAACGCTTCAAGTGCTTCATTGCCCACGACGGCGCGTTCAACCTCGAATCCATGTACACCGATACCGAGGAAGTGTGGTTCTCCAACTGGGAGTACGACGACGCCTATTGGAACAAAGACCAGACTGCCCGCGCCCGCAAGACCTACGAGAACTCGCCCCACCGCTTCGTCGATAAGTGGGACACGCCCATCCTCTGTATCCATGGTGAGAAAGACTACCGCATCAATGCCAACCAAGGCTTCGGAGCGTTCAACGCCGCCCGTCTGCGCGGCATTCCCGCCGAGCTGCTCATCTTCCCCGACGAGAACCACTGGGTGCTCAAGCCCCAGAACGGCATTCTCTGGCAACGCACGTTCTTCAGCTGGCTCGACCGCTGGCTGAAATAAAAACGCGAAAATTTGGCATTTCACTCCTTTTTTTGTACTTTTGCAGGCAAATTAAAATAAGACAAGATCAGATAAGAAAAAATGACACAAGCAATCAAGAAGACACTCAGGGACTCTGCCGCGATGCGATGGACGGCACTGCTGCTGCTGGCGCTCGCCATGTTCTGCAGCTACATTTTCATGGATATTCTCTCGCCCATCAAGGACTTGATGGAATCAACGCGCGGATGGAGCTCAAAGGCTTTCGGCACGATGCAGGGAGCCGAGGTGTTCCTTAACGTGTGGGCGTTCTTCCTCATTTTTGCAGGTATCATCCTCGACAAGATGGGAACGCGCTTCACAATGGTGCTTTCGGCGGCGGTGATGCTCGCGGGCGCATGCATAAAGTGGTATGCGGTGAGCGAGGGCTTCGTGGGAAGCGGCGTGGAGACATGGTTCACAAATCACCTGAACTGGCAGCCGATAGCCTCGTGGCTCGACATACTGCCGTTCTACGACGGCATGCCAGCCTCGGCGAAGTGTGCGGCAAGCGGGTTCATGATTTTCGGTTGCGGATGTGAGATGGCGGGCATCACCGTCTCACGAGGCATCGTGAAATGGTTCAAGGGCCGCGAGATGGCACTGGCGATGGGCTCGGAGATGGCACTGGCGCGTCTGGGCGTCGCCACGTGCATGATTTTCTCGCCGTTCTTTGCCCGTCTGGGCGGCCAGGTGAGCGTGAGCCGATCGGTGGCCTTCGGCGTGGTGCTCATGTGCATCGCGCTAATCATGACCATCGTCTATTTCTTCATGGACAGAAAGCTCGACAGCCAGACAGGCGAGGCTGAGGAAAAGGACGACCCGTTCCGCATCAGCGATATCGGGCAGATTCTCACATCAAGCGGTTTCTGGCTTGTGGCACTGCTCTGCGTGCTATACTACTCGGCTATCTTCCCCTTCCAAAAATATGCCGTGAACATGCTTCAGTGTAATCTCACCCTGACGGCACCCGCCGAGGGTTCGTTCTGGTCGGGCAACAGCGTGACCATCGTGCAATACATCATCATGCTCGTCGTGGCCGCAGCCGGCTTCGCAAGCAACTTCCAGAAGGCAAAGAGCCGCCGCTACGCGTTGCTGACCATCTCTATCGCGGCACTGGTGACCTATTGCTACATGGGCTATATGCGCCAGTCGGCAGAAGCCATCTTCGCCGTCTTCCCCCTGCTGGCAGTGCTCATCACGCCCATCCTCGGCAACTATCTCGACCGTAACGGCAAGGCCGCCTCGATGCTCGTGCTCGGCTCGCTGCTGCTCATCGGCTGCCACCTGACATTTGCCTTCATCCTGCCCATGTTCAAGGGATCGGCGGTGGGTGGTGTAGCAGTGGCATACGCGACGATACTGGTGCTTGG
>JAFRZC010000018.1 GCA_017442765.1 Prevotella sp.
AGTTCCTCAAGATAAGCAATCTGCTCCTCGGCAGAGAGTTTCTTGCCGTTGGGATCCTTCGGAGTGCCGTTCTTCAGTGCGCGATAGTCGTAGAACCACTCGCCGTTCTCCTGTACGGCAAACTCAGAGGCGGCGCAGTCCATGGCAATCTTCACGTCCTTGCCCGGCTCGTAGCCAGCCTTCTTGATAGCCTCAACGATGGTGTCGAGTGCATCCTCGATGCCGTCGAAATTAGGAGCATAGCCTCCCTCATCGCCTACGGCCGTGGAGAGTCCGCGAGCCTTCAGCAGCTTGGCGAGGTTGTGGAATACCTCTGCACCCATGCGGATAGCCTCCTTCTCGCAGCATGCGCCGACAGGACGAATCATGAACTCCTGGAAGGCGATGGGGGCAGCCGAGTGGGCACCTCCGTTGACGATGTTCATCATCGGCACGGGCAGCGTGTAGGCATTGGCACCGCCGATGTAGCGATAGAGCGGCATGTGGAGTGCTGTGGCAGCAGCCTGAGCTGTTGCGAGGCTCACACCGAGGATGGCATTGGCACCGAGCTTGCTCTTGGTCGGTGTTCCGTCGAGGGCGAGCATCTTGTAGTCGATGGCACGCTGCTGGAAGACACACTCCCCTGCGAGGGCAGGAGCGATGACGTTGTTCACGTTCTCAACAGCCTTCAGCACACCCTTGCCCAGGTAGCGGCCTTTGTCGCCGTCGCGAAGCTCGAGAGCCTCGTTCTCGCCTGTCGATGCACCAGAGGGAACAGCAGCACGGCCCATGACACCGTTCTCAAGCGTTACCTCAACTTCTACTGTCGGATTACCACGTGAATCCAGAATTTCTCTTGCATGAATTTTTTGAATTTTCATAATAAGATGGTTATTTAAATAATAAGTTTGAAATTTCCGACTGCAAAGATACGAAAAAATTGATAATTGACAATTGATAATTGACAATTATTTCGTATTTTTGCGGATGAATATGCATTATGCATTATGAATTAAGAATTATGAATTATTTTCTATTAGCCTTGTTTTTGCTATTTGGAAGTGATATTTCGGCACAGGACAACCCTGTAGCTGACGAGGCTGCGGTGGTGCAGTCGGGAAGGGTGAGGTTCTCCGTGCTCACTCCGCGCATGATACGCATACAATATAGTTCGAGGCAGCAGTTTGAAGACCGTGCCACGTTTGCCGTGGTGAACCGTCGGCTGCCTGTGCCGACCTTCACCACCGAGGAACGCGACGGCTATCTGTATATCACGACTGAGGCTCTGCAGCTGAAATATAAAATCGGCGGTATTCCGCGTGCAGCCCAGCATACCGATGCCGTGCTGAGCATCACGTTCGACATGAACGGACGGCAGGTGCTCTGGTATCCGGGCAAGGACGATGCCTTTAACCTGAAAGGCACTGCCCGTACCCTTGACGGTGCCATCGGCGACAGCCACCGCCCGGCAATGGAAAACGGAATACTCTCCCGCGACGGGTGGGCCGTCATCGACGAGTCGCCCACGACAAAGCGCGGCGACGGCAGCACCACCTATGCCTTCGACAATGATGTGGACGGCATCCCCTGGGTTGCCGAGCCCGTAGATAAAAATGCCAGCGACTGGTATTTCATGGGCTATGGTCATGACTACAAGGGAGCCTTGGCCGACTATGTGAAGATTGCCGGCCGCCAGCCCATGCCGCCCCGTTATATGCTGGGTTACTGGTATAGTAAGTACCAGCGTTACACTACTGCTGACTTCCGCAATCTCGTCAACGAGATGAAGCGCAACGACATTCCGCTCGACGTGATGATTTTCGATATGGACTGGCATAAGGACGGTTGGACTGGCTGGACTTGGAACCGCCAGCTTATCGCCAATCCGTCGGGGCTTATCACTTGGATGCACAATCAGGGGGTGAAAGTAGCACTAAACCTGCATCCGGCTGATGGTGTGGGCAGCCATGAAGACCATTTCGCCGAGATTCGCGATGACATGGGCATGGATGCCTCGGCCACCAATGTGCCGTGGCAGTTGGAGAATCCCACGTTCTACCGTTCGTTGTTCCAGCACATCATCCGTGAGCGCGAGAGCGAGGGCGTGGACTTCTGGTGGATAGACTGGCAGCAGGACCTGCTCAACCCCACCTACACCACACTCGGGCAGACCTTCTGGCTCAATCATGTTTTCTACAACGATATGAAGGAGAACCGCACCGACCGCCGCCCCGTCATCTTCCACCGATGGGGAGGTTTGGGCAGCCACCGATATCCTATCGGTTTCTCCGGCGATACCTATCAGACTTTTGGCACCCTTGCCTTTGAGCCTTACTTTACGGCGACAGCCTCTAATGTGTGTTTCGGCTATTGGGGGCACGACCTTGGTGCACATCTGCAACATGAGGGCCAGCCTGAGACTGAACCCGAACTCTATTTGCGATGGTTGCAATATGGCGTGTTTTCGCCTATCTTCCGTACACACGGCTCCAGCCAGTCCACAGCGGAGCGGCGCATCTGGAAGTTCGACAACTTCCCGCTGATGCTCGAAGCCGTGAACCTGCGCTACAGACTCGCACCCTATATCTATACCGCCGCCCGCGAAGCCTACGACACCGGTGTCAGCATCTGCCGGCCACTCTACTACGAATATCCCGAAGAGAATCTTGCCTACGAGATACAGAATCAGTATTTCTTTGGCAACGACATCCTCGTGGCACCTGTTGTGAGTGAGACAGACGGTCAGGGCAGTGCCCGTCGCGACATATGGCTGCCCGAGGGTCAATGGTTCGACGTGTGCCGCAACAAGATTGTGGATGGCAACCGCCAGCTGACCGACTGGTTTACGACGAGTGAGATACCCTATTACTATCGTGCCGGAGCCATAGTTCCCCAATATCCCGATATTGACAACCTGAAGTCTGAGCCCGACTCGCTCATTCTGCAAGTGGTGCCCGGTGCCGATGGCAGGGGACGTGTCTATGAGGACGACGGCGACAGTGAAGGCTACAAGACGGGTCAGTGTGCCACTACGGAGTTTACACAGACACGCACGGCTGAGCATGTCGTGCTGACCATCAAACCGCGTGTGGGGCGCTATCCTGGCATTGCTGACGAGCGGGCATGGCGCATAGTGTTCCTCGGTGAGGATGAAGAACCTGAAGCCGTTTTGCTCAATGGCGAGGAATCCTATGATGGCTGGACTTATGACGAGGCGGACAAAACGCTGACGGTACGTCTGCCCAAGACCTCGTGTGATGAGGAAATCACGGTGGAGCTGAGGCGCACCGCAACAGGAATAAACCTCCCCCCCGACCCCTCCCTGAAAGGAGGGGAGAGTAGATGCGTCTATGATTTGCAAGGACGCAAGGTAAATGATGATGGACAAAAAGCAGGTACCTATATTATTGACGGCAAAAAAATCGTAATTTCCAAATGAAAACAATATTTCGCCTTATCGTGATGACGCTCATCACTTTTTACTTCTCACTTTTCACTTCCATGGCCCAGACCGACCTGTGGATTACCGGCTCTGGCGTACCGGGCGGTACACAGCAACTGGTGAAAGTTCCCAGTCAGCAGATTTTCAAGTTTGCCGGAACGCTGCAGCCCGGCGAGGTGAAAATCATGACCACGGAAACACCTTCCGCCACTACGAAGTATCTTGTGCCGCGCTATCCCGATGCCTACATCGTGAACAACGGCATTCCTTTCACGCAGACCACCGCAGCCGACATGCCCGGATGGGTGGTGACGTTTGCCGAAGACCGCTACCGCTTCACGGTGGACCTCTCGACATCGAAACTTCAGGGTGAGCTTTTTGATGCCTGGGACGAATTATTCATCGTAGGCGGAGCCGTCGAGTGTGGATGGACCGCTCATGTCATGCTGCCTCTTGAACGGGTGGAGGGTGAGCGATGCACCTATACATGGACGGGAGAGTTGAAAAACCGGACAGAGAACGTGGAGCCGCGCCGCTTCAAACTGATGGGACAGAATGCCTGGGAACCTAAACACTTGCATCCCTACACGCAAGACGAACTGCCGCAGAACACTACTTGTCTGCGTACTGGCGGCGATGACACCAAGTGGCAAATCAACAACGACGGCTTCTATCGCATTACGGTCGATGTGTTCCGCGAAACCTTCAATGCCGAATACCTCGGCACTTCGCTGATGAACGAAGAAAGTCCTACAGGCATCGAAAAGATTAACGCTAACGCCAATGTTAACAATAATAACCCTGCCGTTTACGATCTTCAAGGCCGCCGCATTTCAGATGAAAGTAATCATTCATTCATTTCGAAAGGAATTTATATCTGCAACGGGAAAAAAATCATGATGAGGTAATCGGCCTTTTGTCATCAAATTATAAAAGAGCGTCTTTCGCAGAAAATTCCCTAGGGAATTTCTTCCGAAAGACGCTCTTTTGGAATGCGAAAAACGGTCTTTTGTTTAGGGGGTGCTAATTGACGGTGAGGAGATAGTAGTTCTTCTTACCCTTCTGTGCTAAGAGATACTTGCCGTCGATGAGGTCGTCGGCGGTGACGGGACGGTTTTGGTCGGTTAGCTTCTCCTTGTTCAGACTGACACCGCCTCCTTGTACCATTTTTCTCATCTCGCCCTTTGAGGGGAAGACGGGTGCGGCCTGCGTGAGCAGTTCGATGGCGGGCTGACCGAGCTGGTCGCGGCTGATGTCGAAGTGGGGCACGCCGTCGAAGATATCGAGCAGGGTCTGCTCGTCAATCTTCTCCAGTGCTTCTTTCGTGGCTTTCCCGAAGAGAATGCCCGAGGCTTCGATGGCTGCATCAAGGGCTTCGCGGGAGTGTACCATCGTGGTGACCTCTTCGGCCAGCCGGCGTTGCAGCGTGCGTCGGCCGGGGTCCTGTCGGTGCTCCTCCACGAGAGAGTCGATAACGTCTTTCTCTAATGAGGTGAAGATTTTGATGTAGCGCTCGGCATCGTCGTCTGAGACGTTGAGCCAGAACTGATAGAAGCGATAGGGCGTGGTGCGCTTCGGGTCGAGCCAGATGTTTCCGCTCTCGGTCTTGCCGAATTTCTTGCCGTCGCTCTTGGTGATGAGCGGGCAGGTGAGCGCGAAGGCCTCGTGCTCGTTGCCCAGTGTGCGGCGGATGAGCTCGGTGCCGGTGGTCATGTTGCCCCACTGGTCGTTGCCGCCAAGCTGTAGCTTCACGCCGTTGTGCTGATAGAGATAGAGGAAGTCGTAGCCTTGCAGCAGCTGGTAGGTGAACTCGGTGAACGAGAGTCCGTCGCGTGCGGTGCCGTTGAGACGCTGCTGTACGCTGTCCTTGGCCATCATGTAGTTTACGGTGATGTGCTTGCCCACCTCACGGGCGAAGTCGAGGAAGGTGAAGTCCTTCATCCAGTCGTAGTTGTTGACCATCTCGGCGGCATTGGACTCGGTACTGTCGAAGTCGAGGAACTTGGCCACCTGTGCCTTGATACACTCCTGGTTGTGGCGCAGGGTCTCGTCGTTGAGCAGGTTGCGCTCCTGCGACTTTCCGCTGGGGTCGCCGATCATGCCGGTTGCACCGCCTACGAGAATAATGGGCTTGTGTCCGCAGCGTTGCAGGTGGCGGAGCATCATGATGCCACAGAGGTGGCCGATATGGAGTGAGTCGGCGGTGGGGTCGGTGCCGAGATAGGCAGTGACCATCTCGCGTTGGAGCAGTTCTTCTGTTCCGGGCATGATTTGCGCGAGCATCCCGCGCCAGCGCAGTTCTTCAACAAAATTCTTTCTCATTGTCTCTTTTTCTTCTTTTTTATTTTTTTCTAGAGTTTCTAGTCTTTCTAGTATTCCTAGTCTTTCTAGTATTCCTAGCCTTTCTGGAATTTCTAGTTTTTCTAGGATTTCTATTCTTGCTAGTCTTTCTGGCTATTATGGTACCGGATCATATCCGGAGCCGCCCCAGGGGTGGCAGCGGAGGATGCGGCGGGTGGCGAGCCAGAGACCTTTCATGGGTCCATGCTTGGTGATGGCCTGCCGCGCATATTCCGAGCATGTGGGGGTGAACCGGCAGGAGGGCGGGGTGAGGGGGCTGATGCAGTATTGATAAAACCTGACGGGTAGCAGTAGCACCCATGTCAAGGCCTGCGACAGCGTGCGCGAAATTTGCTTTAGGGCGTTCATAGCTTCTCGTTGACGCGTTGCAGAATCTTTCTCACGCTTTGCTCCACGTTGGTCGTGGTGGTGAGTTGGTCGCTTATCCAGATGAAAGCGATGAGCAGTGTCTGTCCAGTGAGACCTGTAGTCTTGCTGAGCAGTTGTTTGTTTTTCCGATAGGCCTCGCGCAGTTGTCGCTTGATGCGGTTTCGTCTGACGGCTTGCCTGAACCGTCGCTTGGGTACGCTGACCAGGATTTTCGCTTTGGCGTTATCGGTTTGTGGGATGAGCATATAGACGGATCTGACGGGGAAAGCCGACAGAGCGTGGTTCTGCCCGCTATTGAAGAGGTCTTCGATGAGTTTCCGGCTGTAGAGCCGCTCTTCTTTTCTCAATGCATTCTCCACGCTTACTTTCTTTTTTTCTCTTTGCCCAGATAGTCGTCGAGTGCGCTTGTCATTGAGGGGCATTTGTCGGTCGGAGCTTGCAGGTCGAGCCGCAGTCCGGCTTCTTCCACTGCTTTTGCCGTGGATGGTCCGAAGGTGGCGATGCGAATATCGCCCTGCTCGAAACTGGGGAAGTTCTTGGTGAGAGCCTGTATGCCGGTAGGACTGAAGAATACGAGCATGTCGTAGTCGAAGGCTTTGATTTCCTCTTCTGTGAAATCGTTGCTCACGGTGCGATACATCACGCACTCGGTGTGTTGCAGTTTCCTGGCGTCGAGCAGCTGCTTGATGGAGTCATTGTGTACGTCGCTTTGCGGCACAAGGTATTTCTCGTTCTTGTGCTTTACCATTTGCGGGAGCAGGTCGTCGATTTTTCCTGTTGTGCCGAAGAATACTTTGCGCTTGCGGTATTGCACGTATTTCTGAATATATAGCGAGACGGTTTCGGTGACACAGAAGTATTTCATGCCTTCAGGAATGGTGAGGCGCATTTCCTTTGCCAGATTGAAGTAGTTGTCGATGGCATGGCGCGAGGTGAAGACGACGGCGGTGTGGTCGAGTATGTTGACGCGTTGTTGCCGGAATTCGCGGGCGGTGATGCCTTCTACTTTGATAAAGGGGCGGAAAACGAGTTCGACATTGTATTTCGTTGCGATGTCGTAGTAGTGTGATTTCTCACTCGATGGCTTGGGTTGAGAAATTAAAATCTTCTGTATCATTATAGTTTTCTGCTATGTTGTTCTACGTTAAATAACTGCCCGAAATGACCAGACATGCGAGCATCGCGATGAGGGGTACGATTTCGAGGGCACAAAAGTACAAAAAAAATTGCAGATAAATGCTTTTTTTGCTGAAAAAGATTAAAAACGCCTTGTAAAAAGCCAATATCTTGAACAGGACGACGATGATGGCCACGCAGGTGAGTGTTGTGTTGATGGAGAGGTTGAAATAGGCGTCGAGCAGCACGAGCGGATAGAGCATCACTCCCTCGGTTGAGATGCAGAAGAGCATGAATTTCATCCATTGCCGGGTTTGTTTCTTGTCGAAGAACACCCATCCCGTGAGCTGGTAGGCTGCGGCTTTGAGGAGGAAGTAGGCCAGTATGATTGCGAAGAAAATGGCGATGGCGAGGTGTTGGTCGTTGGTGAAGGTGTCGGCCAGCTGTGTGCGCATGCTGAAGAAGGCGATGATTGCGCCGAGCAGACAGGTCTGCAAGATGAAGAAGAGTTGGAAGCGCAGTTCCTCTGCCGTCTCGGTGATTTCGGTGGTGTTCTCGTTTGGTTGTCGGAAGATACCCTTGACTTGTCTGACGATGAAGTGCGATGAGCGCGAGAAGCCGAGGATGGCCGCTACGAAGCAGAGGAAGAGGATGCTGGTGATGATGTTGTCGTTGGCGATATTGTAGGGAACGGGGTCGCCGGCAACGCCTGGTTGTCCGCCTCGTAGCCCGGGATGGTAGTAGGGGAGGCTTTCGATGAAGGAGTTTGAGCCGAGTTTCTGGAAAACGATGTCGGACTGTGTCTTCGGCTTAGGGTGTCCGGGCAGGTGCAGCGTGTCGGGTTGTGTGCTCCAGTTGACGGGCTCGGGCTTGATGTGTGCCTGTATGGCCGAGTCTTGCTGTGCGGGTGTGGCATCCTTGGGCAACCAGCTGACCACCTGCGCGGGTGTCGGCTGCGCAGAAGACGAAACGGCCTGCGGCTTTGGTGCTGGCGCAGGCGTGTCGTGGTGTTTGAGGGTGTCGGTTTGTTGCAGTGTCAAAGTCCGAATGCTTTTTTAATATCGTCCACACGGTCGAGTTTTTCCCACGTGAAGAGTTCCACGTCGATGGTCTTTGTCTCGTGGTAGTGGCTGGTGAACGTCTTTTTCACAATCTCGTTCTTCCGTCCCATGTGGCCGTAGGCCGCCGTCTCAAGGTACATCGGCTGGCGCAGCTTCAACTGTCGCTCGATGGCCTTCGGTCTCAAGTCGAACATAGAAGCTATCCGTTTGGCAATCTCGCCGTCGGTCATGCCGACATGACTGCGCCCGTAGGTGTTCACGTAGATGTTCATGGGCTCGGCCACGCCGATGGCGTAGCTCACCTGCACGAGCATCTCATCGGCCACGCCTGCGGCCACCATGTTCTTGGCAATCCAGCGTGCGGCGTAGGCTGCCGAGCGATCCACCTTGGAGGAGTCTTTCCCCGAGAATGCTCCTCCGCCGTGTGCTCCCTTGCCGCCGTAGGTGTCGACGATAATCTTGCGTCCGGTCAGTCCGGTGTCGCCGTGCGGGCCACCGATGACGAACTTGCCCGTCGGGTTGACGTAATACTTAATGTCGAAGCCGAAGAGGTCGAGCACGCGCTGCGAGTGGATGCGGCTCTTTACGCGGGGGACGAGAATATTCACCACGTCGTCCTTGATACGGGCGAGCATGGGCTCGTCGTCGTCGAAATCGTCGTGCTGGGTCGATACGACGATGGTGTCAATGCGCTCGGGCACACCCTCGTCAGAGTATTGCACGGTGACCTGGCTCTTCGAGTCGGGGCGCAGATAGGTCATCACCTTGCCCTCACGCCGTATCCGGGCCAGCTCCTCTACGAGCAGGTGAGCCAGATAGAGCGTCACGGGCATGTAGGTTTCGGTCTCGTTCGTGGCGTAGCCGAACATCATGCCCTGGTCGCCGGCACCCTGGTTCTCCTCGTCCTCGCGTTCAACACCCTGGTTGATGTCGCTGCTCTGCTCGTGGATGGCCGTGAGAATGCCGCACGAGTTGCCGTCGAACTGATATTCCGACTTCGTGTAGCCGATGCGGTTGATGGTGTTCCTTGCGATGGTGGCAAGGTCGATATATGCCTCAGAGCGCACCTCGCCCATGATGACCACCTGCCCCGTCGTAACGAACGACTCGATTGCCGTGCGGGCCTGTGGGTCGTAAGCCAGAAACTGGTCGAGCAGCGCGTCGCTGATCTGGTCGGCCACCTTGTCGGGATGACCCTCCGAAACTGATTCCGATGTGAAAAGATATGCCATAGTCGTATTCCTTATTATCCTTTTCGTAATTTGCGGGTGCAAAAGTACATAAAAAATCTGATATTTTACGTCAGGCGAATAAAAAATGTCAAGGCCATGCTTATCTTTTTTAGGGGAAAGATATACTTTCGTTGTATTCGCGTGATTCGTGGACACAGGTCTTTGACTTTATGTCTCTATGTCGAAAAGAAAAGCTTGTTCTTGTGTTCTTGAGTTTTTGTGTTAATTTGTCTTAAATATGAAGCGGAAATGTTAACGGGATCTGCTGACTTCTACCTTCATTCTGGAGCGCGAAAGTGCCCTTTTCTCACCCTTTCACTCTTCCTTCACTCCCCTTTCACTCTCCTTTTTCTGCGAAAGACATATGTTTCACCTCCCAAAACATGGTCTTTCGGAGTACGAAAGACGGTCTTTCGGAAGGTGAAACATATATGTCTTGGAGCTGAGAGATATATGTTTCGCGAAACGGAAAGTTGCACACTTGCCTCTCACCTCTCACCCCTCACCTCTATTTACCGGCCTTGCCAACTGCACACGCGTGGTTGAAAAATTTACGGCTTCGGGATTTCCCGTGGAAAAATCTTCATTCTCCGTGTTAAAAGAAATCGGGCAATTGTTAAGAAATGTAATCTCTTTTGGGGAGGGCTTGGGCTTTGGATGGGGTTCTTATTTGAAGAACTGGCGCCAGTCGGTGTTTTCGTCGATGAGGTTCTCGGGAGCCGATTTTGTGCGTTTGGTCCTTTCCTTTTTCTTGGCTTTCTGTTCTTTCCTTCTGGCGGCAGGATGAGCCCCACCCCGACCCTCCCCAGCAGGGAGGGAGAAAGCTTTCGCACCGCCTTTCTTCATCTTGTCGCCGGTCTCTGCGTCGTTGCAGCGCACCTGACGGTTCTTGTAGGAGGTGCCGTCGAGAGCACGGATGACACGCTGGGCATCGCGCTCGGGCACGTCGAAATAGCAGAACTTGGCAAGCAGGTCGATTTGTCCCACTTCCTGCCGGCCTTGTATGTGGCGGTTGAGGAACTGCATGAGCTCGCCCGGGTAGAAGCCGTCGGCCTTGCCCAGATTGATGAACAGGCGGCGGTAGCCTTTCTCCGCAGGTGAGGGACCTTTTTTCTTTCTTTCCCCTCTCTTCCCTCGCTCCTCTCTCTTCTTTCCGGAAGGTTTCTCTATCTCGGGCGCGTCGGCATAGTAGCGCAGGAAGCGGCCGAACTCCAGCGAGACGATTTTCTTGAGGATGTCCTCTTTATCGACATATTCGAAATGTCGGTTGATGTCGGACATGAACGGGGCAATCTGCTCCTCATCGACATCCACCTTCTCAATCTCGTCGATAGCCTTGAACAGCTGCTTCGTACAGATTTGCTGCGGGGTGGGCAGGTCTCCGTCGACAAACTGCTTGCCGATTTCCTTCTCTATATTGCGCACCTTGTGCTTCTCGCGGGTGTGGATGATGCTGATGGAGGTACCCTTCTTGCCTGCGCGGCCGGTACGGCCTGAGCGGTGGGTGTAGTTCTCGATGTCGTCGGGCAGCCCGTAGTTGATGACGTGGGTGAGGTCATCGACGTCGAGACCGCGTGCAGCCACGTCGGTGGCCACGAGCAGCTGGGTGAGATGCTGGCGGAACTTCTGCATGGTGAGGTCGCGCTGCGGCTGCGAGAGGTCACCGTGCAGCGACTCGGCATTGTAGCCGTCGCGGATGAGCTTGTCGGCCACCTCTTGCGTCTCGACCTTCGTGCGGCAGAAGATGATGGCATAGATGCGCGGATGATAATCGACCACGCGCTTCAGGGCGAGGTACTTATCCTTGGCGTTGACGAGATAGTAGATGTGGTTGACATTCTCGGCTCCCTCGTTGCGCGAGCCCACGACAATCTCCTTGTAATCCTTCAGATAGGTCTTGGCGATTTTCTCTATCTCGCGGCTCATGGTGGCCGAGAACATCAGTGTGTTGCGGTCTTCGGGCACACCCTCGAAGATGGCATTGATGCTTTCGGAGAATCCCATGTTGAGCATCTCGTCGGCCTCGTCGAGCACCACGTTGCGAACCTTCTCGAGCTTTGCCACGCCCCGGTTCATCAGATCGACCAGCCGGCCGGGTGTGGCCACGATGATCTGCACACCGCGACGGAGGGCTTTCATCTGCTGTACGATGCTCGCACCGCCATAGACAGCCTCGATGTGGATGCTCGGCATGTATTTTGAAAAGTCCTTCAGGTCGTCGGTAATCTGCAGGCACAGTTCGCGCGTCGGGCTGATGATGACGGCCTGCGTCTCGCGGGTGTCGGCATCAATCTTCTGCAAGAGCGGTATGCCGAAGGCGGCCGTCTTGCCTGTTCCCGTCTGTGCCAGGGCAATCACCTCGTTGCCCTCGCCCAGCAGGTAGGGTATTACTTCTTCTTGAACAGGCATCGGCTGTTCAAAACCTAATTCTTCGATGGCGCGGCGAATCTCCGCACATACGCCTAATTCCTCAAATGTCTTCATAAAATATCTAAATCGGCTGCAAAGGTACAAATAATTTTTTATTCCGCCATGCTTTCGGTATGGTGATGTTTGCCTGCGCCAAAAAAGAGGGTCTCGGTGGCTGAAGGTGTGCGTAGCTGAACGGACATGCCGACCGGCACGTCAAGGACATAGCCGATTTGGCCGCCAGCCCTTTCCCACCGCACCCGCAGCGTTCCGTAAGGCGTGGGTCTGGAGGCTTCCACCCAGTCGATACCCTCGGGATATTCGGGGTCGATGATGAAGTGAAGAGTGGAGAGTGGAGAATGAAAAGTGGAGAGTGGGGGGGTGAGGGGGTTTCTTATACCTGCCAAAGACTCGTAGAACCACGTGCCGATACCGTTGTAGCAGTTGTGTACGCGGCTGCGCTCACCGTTCCAGTATTCCCATGTTGCCGTTGCACCGTTGGCGATCATGTGCAGGTAGCCTGGATAGTCGGGCTGGCGCAGGATGGTTGTCATGAGGTCGGCCTGACGGTTCTTTACGGCCCACTCGGTGAAGACGGGCACGCCGAACAGCCCGACGGCGATGTGGCCATTGTACTTTCCGTAGCTGTCGTTGATGAGTTTTTGCTTGACTTCG
>JAFRZC010000019.1 GCA_017442765.1 Prevotella sp.
AGCACAGAAGCGTGCCACCTCTGTCTATCTCGTCGACCGAACCATCCCCATGCTGCCCGAGCACCTCTGCAACTTCGTCTGCTCGCTCCGGCCCAACGAGGACAAACTCTGCTACAGTGTCATCCTCACGCTCGACCAGAAGGCTGTCGTGAAGAAATACCGCATCGTGCATACCATCATCCGCAGCAACCGCCGCTATGCCTACGAGGAAGTGCAGCAACTGCTCGAGCTAAACGGTGTAGTTGACGGTACCGGACAACCTGCCCCACCCCCCACGAAGAACCACCCCTACGTGGGTGAGAATGCCGAGCAGCTCATCACGCTCGACCGTCTTGCCAAGCTCCTGCGCGAGCAGCGCATGGCCGGAGGTGCCATGCAGTTCGAGGGCGAGGAGCTGAAGTTCGACATCGACGACGAAGGGCATCCCACGCGCTGCTACTTCAAACGCTCGAAAGATGCCAACAAACTCATCGAGGAGTTTATGCTGCTGGCCAACCGCACTGTAGCCGAGCACATCGGGAAAATCAAGAAATCAGGTAAGTCCGGTAAATCCGGAGCTTCAGGGAAATCGGCCAAGACCTTCGTCTATCGTGTCCACGACAATCCCGACCCGCAGAAACTTGAGACGCTGCGCACCTTCGTCGGCAAGATTGGATTGAAGCTGAGCTCGGCAAGCACGAAGGGAGCCACCGCCCGCGCACTCAACAAACTGATGGCCGAGGTAGTGGGCACACCACGCGAAAAACTCGTGCAGACCGCCGCCCTGCGCTCCATGATGAAAGCCAAGTACACCACCCACAACATCGGGCACTTCGGTCTGGCGTTCGACTACTACACCCACTTCACGTCGCCCATACGCCGCTACCCCGACACCATGGTGCACCGCCTGCTCACCCGCTACGAGCAGGGCGGCAAGTCGGCCAACCAAAACTACTACGAGGACCAGTGCAAGCACTCGTCAGACATGGAACAGACCGCCCAGATGGCCGAGCGCGACAGCATCAAGTACAAGATGGTGGAGTTCATGGAGAAACACATCGGCGAGGTTTACGATGCCCATATCTCCGGCATACAGTCGTATGGCATCTACTGCGAGATCGACGAGAACCACTGCGAAGGTCTTGTACCGATGCGCGACCTCGACAACGACTACTATGTGTTCGACGAGAAGAACTACCAGCTCGTAGGCCGCCGTCACCATCGCCGCTACCAGCTCGGCGACCCCGTCCGCATACAGGTGGCCGAGGCTGACCTGGAGAAGAAGCAGCTGCGCTTCACCCTTGAGTAAAATACCGGAATACCTACAACCAGAGCGGCACCGACTCTCGCAAGGAGTGTCCGGTGCCGCTCTGTTTTTTGTGTCCTTATCACTTCAGGTATTCCGAGAAATCGGTCAGTCGCATGTCGCCCTTGCGGAGGAAGGTGTCGTGGAAGGCGAGGGCTGCCCGCATGTGTTGCGGCTCGTGTCCCATCGGTGCGATGTGGTGCAGGTAGTCGCGCAGCAGGGGCTTGTAGTCGGGGTGCGCGCAGTTCTCGATGACCTCCAGCGCACGACGGTACGGGCCTTTGCCGCGCAGGTCGGCGATGCCCTGCTCAGTGGCGATGATGTCAACGTCGTGCTCGGTGGAATCGACGTGGCAGCACATGGGTACGATGGCCGAGATGGTGCCGCCCTTGGCAGTGGAGGGTGTAGTGAAGATGGAGATGTAGCCGTTGCGCTCGTAGTCGCACGAGCCGCCGATGCCGTTCATGAGTGCCGAGCCGCAGACGTGGCTGGAGTTCTCGTTGCCGTAGAGGTCGCACTCGAGCGGGGTATTGATGGCGATGACGCCGAGCCGCCGGATGACCTCGGGCGAGTTGGCTATCTCGCTCTGGCGGATGGTCAGGTGACGGGAGAAATAGTCCATGTTGTCATAGACCTTCATCAGCGCCTCGTTGGTGACGGTCATGGCCGTGGCCGAGGCGTAGCCGATGCGCCCCTCGAGCATATAGTCGATGGCGGCATCCTGCACCACCTCGCTATAGACGTTGAAGCGGGGGATGAGGGGGCTGGTGCCGAGTGCCTTGAGCACGGCGTTGCCCGTGGTGCCCACACCGCTCTGGATGGGCAGGAACTGCTTGGGTATGCGGCCGTGCCTCATATCGTTCGCCAACAGGTCGGCCACGTTATGCCCTATCTTCATGATTTCCTCGTCGGGCTCGCGGAAGGCGCGGGCCTCCTCGGGGATGTTGCTCTCGATGACACCCACTATCTTGCGCGGGTCGATGCTGACGTAGTCGTTGCCGATGCGGTCGTAGGGCGAGTGGATGTCCATGACCTCGCGACCTTCCCACACCTCGCGCGGCTCCCACGTGTCGTGCAGGTAGCGCGAGTTGGGATTGTGGAAACGGTTGTGCTCGAGGATGACTCGCTTGGCCAGCCGGACGATGGTCGAGACGATGCCGCCGGCCGAGGTCAGGTAGGCGCGGCACTCTCCATCGACTTCCTCATAGTCGCTCACCTCGACCACAGCCCAGTCGACCTCACCGTAGAACCCCCGCCGCAGCCGCTCGGCCATGTGACCGAGGTGCATGTCCTCGTAATCGACCTCGCCCAGATTGGTATGCGTGCGGAAATCCTTGTTGGTGGAGAAGGGTGCACGGAACTTCAGTGCCTTGGCCTTAGCCATGTCGCCCTCGACACTCTGGCACGACGAGGCACCGGTGAGCACACCCACCTGAAACTCCTCGCCTGCCTCGTGCAGACGGATGGCTCGCTTGGAAAGTTCGCGGAAAATGGCTTTCGGATTGGCGTTCGGGGTAAATCCGCTGAGCGCCATCATGTCGCCGTTCTTAATCATCTCTGCAGCCTCAACGGCTGTTAAAATTCTGTATGCCATAACGGAAATAAATGGATATCCTATCGTTAACGTCGGGGTTTCTGCCTGCAAAATTACACAAATTCCTTGAATTACAAGTCTGCCGGGGGAAGAAGATGGGGTGCGCGGCGTTAACGATTTTGAAAATTTGTTAAACCACAGTGATGGAAAAGGGACTGGTTTTCGGCGTTCGGCGAAAAAAGTCGCGTCGCGGGGTGAAAAAACGGCCGTTTTTCTTGTTTTCTGCAAGTCGCTGATTATAAGACCTATAAGTTGTATAAGACTTATAAGCACTTATAAGTCCTGTCGCGAAAGATATATCTCTCGGCTCTGAAACATATATGTTTCGGGTTGCGAAAGACCGTGTTTTGGGTTGCGAAAGACCGTGTTTTGGAAGGTGAAACATATATGTTTCGGAAAAAAAGGGAAGTGAAAGGGGAGTAAAGGAGGAGCGAAAGAGCGGAAAAGTGCCGGCTTTTGAGCTAAAAAGCGACCATTTCTTCTTCCAGAAATGTTAAAATTAGGAGTCCGGTTTTTTAATTTTTTAACCTTTTGCGTCCCATAGATGTTGCCTGCACCCATAAAAAAAACGCATCTCCATCTCTCTGCAAGATGAAGATGCGGTCGTCTGGTTTGCGGCTCAGTCTTCTACGGGCGAGAAGTCGTCTTTTCCTACGCCGCAGAGGGGGCACACCCAGTCGTCGGGGATGTCCTCAAAGGCTGTTCCGGGGGCGATGCCGCTGTCGGGATCGCCGGCCTGCGGGTCGTAAATGTAGCCGCAGACGTCGCATACATACTTTTTCATGTTCTTCTGTGATTAAAAATTGTTATACATTATTTAATATATTCTTCTATCTTCCTCACGATTTGCTCGGGCGTGATAAGGTTGAGGCAGGCATAGTCGCCGCGACGACAGGGCTTCTTGCCGTAGATGCTGCACGGGCGGCAGTCGAGGTCCACCTGTATGCAGTCGTCGGCACGCTGCCCCCAGCCGAGGAACCCGGCGTAGGGATGGGTGGCTCCCCAGATGCTCACGACGGGCGTGCCCACGAGCGAGGCCAGGTGCATGTTGGCGGAGTCCATCGAGAGCATCACGCTGAGACGGCTCATGAGCGCCAGCTCTTCCTTGAGCCCTCGGGCGACCGTGGCCACGAGGGTGCACTGCGGAAAGCGGGCGGCCCAGTCCGACATCGTCTCGCGCTCCTTGCCTCCGCCGCCGAACAGATAGATTCTGCTTCCGGGCCATCGTGCGGTGAGCCGCGCAATGACCTGCTCCATCTTCTCAACGGGATAAACCTTTCCGCGATGCGCCGCAAAGGGGGCGATGCCGATGGAAGGGGTGTGCGGGACATGGAACGGCGAGTTGTCGGGACGACGGTCGGCCAAGTCGGGCAAGACGACCTCCAACCGTTCGTATAGCTTGACGGGATAGCCCAGGCGGGCCAGCACGTCGGCGTAGTTCTCGAATGTTGTGGGTTGCTGCACCAGCCGCTTGTTGGTCTGCGAGGTGAGCCGCCGCTTGCCGCTGCGGTGCTTGTTGATATGCTCCACGCGGAACATGCCGATGTTGAAGCGCATACGCAGATAGTTGGAGCGCAGGATGTTGTGGAAGTCAGCAATAGCGGTGAACTGCTTGGCCACCAGGCGACGGTAGAGCTTGTTCAACCCCTTCACACCCCGGTACTCACCTTTGATGTCGGCCTCCATGAACCCGACGTTCGGCGCCAGATCCTCGAAGAGCGGGCGCGCGAACGGGCGGCTCAGGAAGGTGATGCGCAAGTGGGGATACTGCTCGGCCAGTGCCTTCACCACCGGCACAGCCATGGCCACGTCGCCGATGGCCGAGAAACGGATAATCAGCAGATGCTCGGTCTTCATTTTCGTTTAGCGCTTAGTGATTAGCGTTTAGTGTTTAGTGCCCTGCACTTTTCACTTCTCTTTCACTCCCCTCTTTTATAGAGTACCGGATTAGTGGCGGGGTCGTTGTACATCTTCATCTGCCGATACACCTTCATGTATTTCCGTCCGGCCTCGATGTCGGCAAGCAGCTGGTCGATGGCCGTGGAGAGATCGACCTGCTGCTCCAGCAGCACGTCGAGCTTGGCCCTGCACTTGGCAAGGTGCTCCGCCGAGGCATCGGTGCGCTCGGCCTGCTCGCGCATGTGCCAGATCTTCAGCGCGAGGATGCTCAGACGGTCGATGGCCCAGGCAGGACTCTCCGTGTTGATGGTGGCATCGGGCTGCACAGCCACGTCGCTGTATTTCTGGCGGAAATAGGTGTCGATTTGCTCCACGAGGTCCGTGCGGTCCTGGTTGCTGCGGTCGATACGGCGCTTCAGCACAAGCGCCTCGGCGGGGTCGATGTCGGGGTCGCGGATGATGTCCTCGAAATGCCACTGCACGGTGTCGATCCAGCACTTCAGATAAAGACGGTTCTCGATGGTCCCCTCCTCGTATGGATTTTGGATGGGAGTGTCAACATTGTCGCTGACGTGATAGTCGCGAATAGCCTGCTGAAAAATAGGATTGCTCAGTTGTGTAAAAGTCATATTTTTCAAAAGTTTAAAGATTGATGCCACAAAGATAATGTAAAAAGTGTGAAACACCAAATTTTCTCATCAAATCTATTCCAAAAGGCGGGTAAAGTTGCACAATTACCGTATGTTTGTGCAACTAATGGTGCTTTTTTGCGTAAAATATTTGCGGGATTGAATAAAAATTTGTTCCTTTGCAGCCGGATTTTCAAAAATCGATAAAATTATAAACACTTTAAAACTTAAAATTATGTCAGAAATTGAAAGCAAAGTAGTTGCTATTATCGAAAAGAAACTTGGTGTTGACGCTGCAGAGGTTAAGCCCGAAGCCAGCTTCACTAACGACCTTGGTGCCGACTCGCTCGACACCGTAGAGCTCATCATGGAGTTTGAGAAGGAATTTGGTATTTCCATTCCCGACGACAAGGCCGAGAAGATTGCCACCGTTGGTGACGCTATCGCCTACATTGAAGAGAATTCGGTAAAATAATTTTTTTAAGAAGCTTAGTGTTTAGTGCTTAGTGTTTAGTGTTTAGTGCAATATGGTTTTGCAAATGGAGAACCGACTCTCACTAAACACTAAACACTAAACGCTAAACACTAAACATTTTTACACTTTTATGGAATTAAAAAGAGTAGTAGTAACCGGACTTGGAGCCCTTACGCCTGTAGGTAATACTCCCGAGGAGACTTGGAAGAACCTGTGTGCCGGCGTAAGCGGTGCCGCCCCTATTACCCAATTCGACACATCCCTGTGCAAGACCCACTTCGGCTGCGAGATCAAGAATCTCGACGTGACCGAATACCTCGACCGCAAGGAGGCCCGCAAGATTGACCGCTACACACAGGTGGCCATGATTGCGGCTATTCAGGCCGTCAAAGACAGCGGCATGGATCTTGAGGTGGAAGACAAGAACCGCATCGGTGTGGTCTATGGCGTAGGTATCGGCGGCATCCGGACTTTCGAGGACGAGGTTGTCTACTACGGACAGCATATTCAGGACGGACCGAAGTTTTCGCCGTTCTTCATTCCGAAAATGATTGCCGACATTGCCTCCGGACATATCTCCATTCATTTCGGCTTCCATGGCCCCAACTTCACCACCACGTCGGCTTGTGCCTCAAGCTGCAACGCACTGGCACAGGCATTCAACCTGCTGCGCTTAGGCAAGGCCAATGCCATCCTCGCCGGTGGTGCCGAGAGTGCCATGTGCATGTGCGGCATCGGAGGGTTCAACGCGATGAAGGCCCTCTCCACCCGCAACGACGACCCGGCTGGAGCCTCACGCCCCTTCAGCGCCTCGCGCGACGGATTCGTCATGGCCGAGGGCGCAGGCTGCCTCATCCTTGAGGAGCTTGAGCATGCCAAGGCACGTGGCGCGAAGATCTATGCCGAGATGGTGGGCGAGGGCGAGAGTGCCGACGCGTTCCACATCACAGCCTCCCATCCCGAGGGTCTCGGCGCGAAGCTCGTCATGCAGGCAGCCATCGACGATGCCGGACTGAAGCCTGAGGACATTGACTACATCAACGTACACGGCACATCGACCCACGTAGGCGACATCTCCGAGGCCAAGGCTATCAAGGAGGTTTTCGGCGAGGCGGCCTACAAGGTGAACATCTCATCGACCAAGTCGATGACCGGTCACCTGCTCGGCGCAGCCGGAGCCATCGAGGCCATGGTCTGTGTGCTGGCTTGTCGCGACGACATCGTGCCGCCGACCATCAACCATGCCGAGGGCGACGATGACCCCGAGATTGACTACCGCATGAACTTCACGTTCAACAAGGCTCAGCGGCGAACCGTGCGTGCCGCCATCAGCAACACCTTCGGATTCGGAGGACATAACGCAAGCGTTGTTTTCAAAAAGTATGTTGAATAGGAATTTCATCGACCGTATAAAGCTCCCTTTCCGAAAGGATAAGGAGCTTTATATTTGTCTATACCGCATGATGGGATTCTATCCCCGGAAGATAGAACTCTACAAACAGGCACTCCTTCATAGCAGCGTGGCACAGCGCAACGCCAAGGGCAAGCCCGTGAACAACGAGCGGCTCGAGTTTCTGGGCGACGCCGTCCTCGACGCTGCTGTCGGCGACATCGTGTTCCGCCACTTCCCCGGCAAGCGTGAGGGCTTCCTCACCAATACCCGCTCAAAGCTCGTGCAGCGCGAGACACTGGGGCGGCTCGCCCATGAGATAGGGCTCGACAGCCTCATCCACTCAAAGACCAACGGCACCTCGCACAACAGCTACATGGGCGGCAACGCCTTCGAGGCACTCGTGGGAGCCATCTACCTCGACCGGGGCTACATGGCCTGTATGCGCTTTATGAAAAAGCGCATCCTCGCCCAGCTCATCAATATCGACAAGGTGGCCTACAAGGAAGTCAACTTCAAGTCGAAGCTGTTGGAGTGGAGCCAGAAGAACCGTATCAATCTTGAGTTCCGCCTCGACCAGCAGAAAAAAGACAACAGCGGCAGTCCCATCTTCTGCCATACCGTGATGCTCGAAGGCATCGAAGGCTGCTCGGGCGAGGGCTACAGCAAGAAGGAGAGCCAGCAGAAAGCCGCCAAGCTCACCCTTGAGCAGCTCCGGCGCAAGCCGCTGTTCCTCGACAGTGTCTTTGCCGCAAAGAGCGACCGCACAAAGATGGAGGAGGAACCCGTGCAGACTGTTCCCGACATCAGTCAGTTGGAAGAAGAGACGAAAGCCTCCCCTTCGGAGGTTCTCCCTTCCCTTCAGGAAGGGGTCGGGGGTAGGCCGGAGGGGGATTCCGAGCCGGAAGACGACTTCATCGTCATCAGCCACACCGAGAAGCCCATGCGCCGCTCCCTCTCGAAAAAGGAGAAAAAGGAAAGAGAGGAGCAGATGGCCGCAGCCCGGGCACAGTCCGAAGCCGACGCACAGGCCTCCCTTTCAGAAGAAGATTTGGAGGGAACCGAGCCCGACGAGTTCGACCTGAGCGACATCAGCGTACGCCGGCAAAGCCGCGAAGACATTATTGCCGCCGCAGAGGAGGCTGCGTGGAAAGAGGTATGAGACAGCGCATCTTTGTCCGCCTGGCATTCATGCTCCTGCTACTGACTGCTACAGGTACTGCCGCCGCCTACGATTACATCAAACAGGTGCGCGGCGACTACTCCGGCAAGGCCGACACGCTCACCAAGGTACTCATCGACCAGTTCATGCTGAAGGCAAAAGGCTACTTCAAGGAGACCCCGACCAAAGTGGGCCAATATATCTACTGGCAGCAGGCTCACGCCATGGACGTGGTAGTCTATTCCTACCTGCGCATCAAGGACGACAACCCCACGCTGGCCAATACCTATAAAGCCTATATGCAACGTTGGTATCAGAACCATGCCAACAACTACCACAACGACCCGAGCGACCCGACGGGCTTCCTCAACCCCTTCACCGATGACATGTGCTGGATAGGCCTTACGCTGACTCACATCAGCGACGCGCTCGGCGACAACACCTACTTCGACACGGCCCGCACACTCTACGACCGCTATATCATCACCCGCGGCTGGACCGACAACAACGGATATTTCGGACTGCCCTGGAAAAGCGACGACATGGGGCGCAACGCCTGCACCAATGCGCCCGGCTGCCTGCTCGCCACGCTGCTCTACCAGAAATATGGCGACGAGAAATACCTCAACGACGCCAAGGCCATCTTCGACTTCATGGAGAACGTGCAGATGCCCCGCAACGAAGCCGGCAATCTCGACTGGCGCGTAGAGGAGCCACCGCTCACCTATACACAGGGCACCTTCTCCGAAGCCTGCCGACAACTCTACCACATCACCGGTGAAGAGAAATATCTCAACTTTGCCACTCGCGTGATGAACTTCGCCTTCACCAGTACCCGCTGCAACCAGAAGGTGAAAGTGCAATCAGGCACGAGCACCGTGGAGTGGCTCATCCTGCGCCACGAGGGCACCAGCATGGACCAGAGCCTGTTCAAGGCCGTGCTCATCCCCTACGCTGTGAACATGATGCTCGACGAAGACTTCGGTCTTGCCATCAGGAGAACCATTCTCGTCTATTTGCAAAACAATGCCGACATACTTTGGAAGAACCTCGACCTCACGGCCTATCCCAGAATGTACTGCAACTATTTCTGGGGCGAGCCCTACACGGGAACGAGTGCCGAAGCCTCGATGGGTGCCATGGCCAGCGGCGCGTCGCTCATGGAAGGAGTGGCTCGTATGTGCAAGACCATACTCACACCAACAGGCATCAGTATAATGCATAATGAAGAAGCCTCCCCTCGGGGAGGTTTGGAGGGGGCCGCCATATACGACCTGCAAGGCCGCAAAGTCGCCGACAATCCTTCTTCCCTCATCCCCTTCCCGAGCGGAGCTCGCCCCCCCGTAGCCTTCCATCCCTCATCCAAAAAGGGCATCTACATCGTTAACGGACGCAAGGTTATGATCAAATAAGTTGGCAACTGGCACTCCGTTGCAAAAAATTCCCTAGGGAATTTTGTCTGAAAGACCGTGTTTCGCAATTACAGCAGAAGCCTCCCGTGCCATGTTTGCCACCTTACTGAAGCCAAAATGAATATTAAAAATAGTAAATTCTGCGCTCATTCAAAAGGATTTATGTAATTTTGCAGTCAAAATTAGAGACTGATGAGTATCACTAGCATAGCCGGACTGTATTTCAAGAGCCGGCAGCGGCAATTGAAACGCCATCTGAACGAGGGAGAGTCCTTGCAGCGCGAGGTGCTTGACCATTTGATTAGCAGAGCCGCCGACACGGAATATGGCCGCAATCATCTTTTCAACAATACGCACGGCTACGACGATTTCCGCCGCAACGTTCCCGTGAACACCTACGAGGAGCTGAAGGAGCAGATAGACCGCATGCGTCACGGCGAGCAGAACGTGCTGTGGCCTGGACGGCTGAAATGGTATGCGAAATCGTCGGGCACTACGAACGACAAGTCGAAGTTCATCCCCGTCTCGCACGAAGGACTGCATCGCATACACTATGCCGGCGGGCGCGACACCGTCGCGTTCTATCTGATGAACCGGCCCGACAGTCGCATCTTCGACGGCAAGGGGCTCATCCTCGGCGGCAGCCATCAGGCCAACTACGACGTGCCGGGCGCGCTCGTGGGCGACCTCTCGGCCATCATGATAGAGAACATCAACCCGATTCTTAACCTGGGGCGCGTGCCAAAAAAACAGACGGCGCTGCTCAGCGACTTTGAGGTAAAGCGCGACCGCATAGCCGAGGAAACCATCAACAAGAACGTGACAAACCTCTCGGGTGTGCCCTCGTGGATGATGTCGATATTGGTGCGGGTGCTCGAAATCTCAGGCAAGTCGTCGATTGACGAAGTGTGGCCCAATCTGGAGGTTTTCTTCCATGGCGGCATCGCCTTTACACCCTACCGCCATCAGTACGAGCAGCTCATCCGCTCACCACGTATGCAATACATGGAGACCTACAATGCCAGCGAGGGATTCTTCGGCATACAGAACGATCCGGACGACAAGTCGATGCTGCTCATGCTCGACTACGACTGCTTCTACGAGTTCATCCCCGTCGATGAACTGGAAGCCGAAAACCCGAACATCGTGCCGCTATGGGGAGTGGAGAAGGACAGAAACTATGCCATGCTCATCAGCACCTCGTGCGGACTGTGGCGCTATCTGATCGGCGACACCGTGATGTTCACCTCCACCAACCCCTATAAGTTCATCATCACCGGTCGCACCAAGTGCTTCATTAACGCTTTCGGCGAGGAGCTCATCCAAGACAACGCCGACCGCGGACTGGCATACGCCTGTGAGAAGACCGGTGCCGAGGTGTGCGACTACACCGCCGCCCCCGTGTTCATGGACAGCAACGCCCGCTGCCGCCACCAGTGGCTCATCGAGTTCAGCCGTGAGCCCGAGGACATGGAGCTGTTTGCCGCCATTCTCGACAAGAAACTGCAAGAGCTCAACAGCGACTACGAGGCAAAGCGCTATCATGACATCACCCTTCAGCACCTCGAAGTGGTGAAAGCCCGCCCCAACCTCTTCAACGACTGGCTCAAGTCGCACGGCAAGCTGGGCGGGCAGCATAAGGTACCCCGCCTCTCTAACAGCCGCCAGCATATTGACGAGTTGCTGAAACTAAATTTTGGATGAGGGATAAAAGATGAAAGATGAGGGATTGATACTATGCCTTCTGCTGCTTGTTTCCTGTGCCCGCATGGGCCGACCCGACGGCGGATGGTTCGACGAGCATCCGCCACGTGCCGTCGGCGCTTCGCCCGAGGACGGCGGGGTGAACGTCGGATCGCGCAAAATATCTATCCTCTTCGACGAATACATCAAAGTGGATAATCCGCAGGAAAAGGTCATCATCTCTCCGCCACAGCTTGAACAACCCGAGATAAAAACCGCGGGAAAGAAAATAGAAATAGAGCTGAAAGACACGCTCATCGCCCAGACCACCTACACCATCGACTTCAGCGATGCCATCACCGACTTCAACGAGAGCAACCCCATGGGCAACTACACCTACACCTTTTCCACGGGCGACGGCATCGACACGCTCGAAGTGGCAGGCTACGTGCTACAGGCTGAGGACCTCGAACCCGTGAAAGGCATACTCGTGGGACTCTACAACAACATCGAGGACTCCATCTTCCGGACACGTCCCATGCTGCGCATCGCACG
>JAFRZC010000167.1 GCA_017442765.1 Prevotella sp.
ATGGTTGCGGGGACATCGTATTGCATCATGGCATCGGTAATCTCGAAGCCTTTGCGGATGCCTTTCCCATAGACGATGAAGGGCGACAGCATCTCGTCGAGTGTGATGCCGCCGTGTCCTTTGCCTGTGCCTCCATGGTCGGCGGTGAGCACAATGATGGTGTCGTCCATCATACCGGCATCGCTGACGGCTTGTATGACGCGGGTGATGCATTCGTCGAGAACGGTCTCAAAGGCGTAGTAGTCGGGGGTGTACCATCCTTTGTCGTGCCCCTGTTGGTCAAGGCCGCCATAGTAGAGAAAGAAGAGCGTGGGCTTCTGCGACTTGATGTAATCGACGGCCTGCTGTGTGTATTCGTAGGTGTCGCCGCAGTTCTTGCAGCTGTCTACGCCATAGCCGCCGTGATAGGTGTACATGATGTCGTCAACGGCCAGGGTGTCGATGACATATTTGATACCAATCCAGTCGAATTGTGCCGCGGTCTTGGCCGTCGGGCGTTGCTCTTTGAGGATGGAGAAGATGGTGGGGAAGATGCCATGACTGTTGGTTACCGACGAGGGAATGTCTGGTGTCTGGCTGTTCCATTTGGTGTAGCCGTGGCTCTCGGTGCCTGCTCCCATGAGATTTGATGCCCAGTTGATGGCTGATGCCGACGGAAGCACCGACCGCTTTTCCAGTGTCCAGCTGCCGTTTTTCATCAGGAAGTCTTTCACTGTGGGCATGTTGGCCTCTGCCATGCTCTTGGCGGCCCAGCCGTCGATGCCTATCATGATGACGTGTTTGGCTTTGGCCTTTACCTTGCCCTTGGCTTGAATGGGTGAGGGTACAAGAAAAAGCGACGCGAGGATGACCGCGAAAAGGTCTGTTGTTCTTTTCTGTTTTTTCATAGTATCATTATTAGATGGTTAATGGTTGATGGGTTTATTCTCTTCGACAAGAAATTATTTCAAAATCAAACCAAAATTATTTTGACTAATTTTTAAAATCCAATTTTGTAGAATTTCTTTGCAAAGCAAATCTTTTTTATTGGTGGTTGATGGTTGAAAGAATTATGAATCGGTTAAATGAGACTGAGCGAGTAGATATAGACGACGACGGCGGGGAGTGCCATGAGTGAGGAGTCGAAGCGGTCGAGCATACCGCCGTGTCCGGGCATGACGGATCCGCTGTCTTTGATGCCGAGGGTGCGCTTGAAGAGGCTTTCCACGAGGTCGCCCCATGTGCCGAAGATGACGACGACAAGTCCCAGCCCTAACCACTGGAGCAGGGTGAGCTCCGTGGTGTCAGCACCGTTCTTTGAAGAAATGAACCATACGGCCCATGCCGCAATGAGTACAAGCACAGCTCCGCCGATGCTTCCTTCCCATGACTTTTTCGGTGAGATGCGCTCGAAAAGGCGGTGACGACCGAAGAGTGTGCCGGTGCAGTAGGCTCCTGTGTCGCTAATCCAGAGGAAGATGAACACGCTCAGGGGTAATAGCCAGTGATAAACGACAACACCTGTCTGCTCGTCTTGTCCGAAGGCCAGCATGTTGATGGTGGAGAAGGGCAGGGCGATGTACAGTTGTGAGAGCATGGTGTAGGCCCAGTTGTTGATGGGATCGTCTTGCTTCAGGTAAAGCTCGCTGATAAAGAGATAGACGATGGTGAGCAGGTAGGGGATGAAGACGGCTGCGGGGGTGATGTCGGCGCAGAAGCCGCCCACGGCCAAAAAGAGGTAAACACCTGCGGCGGTGGTGATGAAGCGGTTGATGCTGACGCGCCGCCGCTGGTTCACCAGTCCGCTGTATTCCCAGATGGTCATGCCTGTGATGAGGGCGAAGAGGAACATCATGGCCATGGCATTGAACGAGATACCTACAATCATGATGGCGACGAAGAGTATGCCGCTGACGGTGCGAACGATGAGGTTTTTCATGAAGCCCCTCCTTCCTCATATTCGGCCTGTGCCTGACGTACTTCCTCGGGCATGTTCTCCAGCTTGAGCGCGTCGTCCTCTGCTTCCATGATTTCATCAGAGCGGCTGGTCCAGGGACGCTTGCCAAAGATTTTCTCAACGTCCTCGGCAAAGATGACCTCGCGCGAGATGAGCAGCTCGGCCAGTTGGTTATGGCCTTCCTTGTGTTCGGTGAGCAGGGCTTTTGCCCGGTCGTACTGTTCGTTGATCATGCGTAGCACCTCATCGTCGATAACCTTGGCCGTTGTCTCTGAATAGGGTCTTTGGAACTGGTATTCCTGATTGTTGTAGTAGCAGATGTTGGGCAGCTTTTCGCTCATACCGGCGTAGGCAATCATGCCATAGGCACTCTTCGTGGCGCGTTCGAGGTCGTTCATCGCGCCGGTGGAGATGTGGCCGGTGAAGAGTTCCTCGGCGGCACGGCCTCCGAGAAGCGAGCACATCTCGTCGAGCATCTGCTCCTTGGTGGTAATCTGTCGCTCCTCGGGCAGATACCATGCCGCGCCGAGAGCCTGTCCTCGCGGCACGATACTGACTTTCACAAGCGGATTGGCATACTGGCAGAACCACGACACGGTGGCATGTCCGGCCTCATGAAGGGCGATGGAGCGTTTCTCCTCGGCGGTCATTACCTTGGTCTTCTTCTCCAGTCCGCCGATGATGCGATCGACGGCATCGAGGAAATCTTGCTTGCCCACTGTCTGCTTGTTGTGGCGCGCGGCGATGAGGGCGGCCTCGTTGCAGACATTGGCAATGTCGGCACCCGAGAATCCCGGGGTCTGACGGGCGAGGAAGTCGATGTCGAGCGTCTCGTCGGTTTTCAGCGGCTTGAGGTGAACCTGGAAGATTTCCTTGCGCTCGGTGAGGTCGGGCAGGTCAACATGAATCTCGCGGTCGAAACGTCCGGCACGCAGCAGGGCAGAATCGAGCATATCGACACGGTTGGTGGCGGCCAGCACGATGACACCCGAGTTGGTGCCGAAGCCGTCCATCTCGGTGAGCAGCTGGTTCAGGGTACTCTCGCGCTCGTCATTGCCACCCATGTTGGCCTTGTTGCCACGGGCACGGCCCACAGCATCAATCTCGTCGATAAAGACGATGCACGGCGCTTTCTCCTTGGCCTGGCGGAAGAGGTCCCTCACACGCGAGGCACCGACACCGACAAACATCTCGACGAAGTCGGAACCAGACATGGAGAAGAACGGAACGTCGGCCTCGCCGGCGACAGCCTTGGCAAGGAGGGTCTTACCCGTTCCCGGAGGCCCCACGAGCAAAGCGCCCTTGGGAATTTTGCCACCCAACTCGGTGTAATGCTTGGGATTCTTGAGGAAGTCCACGATTTCGGCAATCTCGACCTTGGCCTCGGCCAAGCCCGCCACATCCTGGAAGGTAACCTTGCTGTCGTTGTCCTTGTCAAAAAGGCGGGCTTTGGACTTGCCAACGCTGAAGATGCCGCCTCCTGCCCCTCCAGCACCCATGCGCCTGTAGAGCAGCGACAAGAGAAGGATGAACAGTACGGGTGAGGCCAGATATAGTATTATGTTAGAATAATCACTGGCCTTGTCATACTTGATAGTGCCCGTGTACACGCCGTCAGCCTTCCATTGTTGGGCCTTGTCGTCAAACTTGTCAGAGCTGGGTATCTGCGCCGTGACCACATTGTTGGGGCGCTGTTGACCGAGCATCGGGGCCTCGGCCGGTTTAGCAGTTTTATTGAGCTGTTTTGCGACCGAATCGGTCAATACGGCCTCGAGATAATCCTTGTTGGTATATACCGTCATGGACTTGACTCCGCCCTGATTGACGATGCTGTCGAACTGTGTCCATGAGACCTCTTGAGGCACGCCGCCATCGCTATACATCCATAGCATCATGCATAGGAAGAGAGCCATGAGCCCGTACATCCAGAAGAAGTCGAAACGGGGTGTTTTGCGTTGATTTTTACTGTTTGCCATTATCTGTTTTCTTTGCGAGTAGGGCTAATCGAGGTCAGGAATGGTGTTGATTTGCGCGTCGGCCCAGAGCTGCTCCAGATTATAACGGTCACGGAACTCGGGCACGAAGACGTGAACAAAGATGCTACCGTAGTCGATGATAATCCATTGTGCGTTCTGGTAACCATCGTAGTTGAACGGGCGCTGGCCCGCGTTTTTCTCGACATACTCGCGAACGCTATCGGCCACGGCAGTCACCTGCATGGGGGTATTTCCTGTAGCGAGAACAAAACCCTGAGCGGCAGCGGTCTCGATGCCCGAGAGATCAACATGGACAATATTGTGTCCTTTCTTTTCCTGAATTGCTTCAATGATAGCTTGAATTAACTTTTCGTTTTCGTTCATATAATATGCTATTATTCCAATGTGCAAAGATAATCAAAGTTTCATGAATCCAAGAGGGAAAAGTGGTAATTTATTTTAAACAAGAGGAAAAACCCCGTGATGATGCAAGGAGAATTACAAGGCATAGCCATGCAATAACGTAACCGCCTGGCGAAACTGAGGGGGGGGGTGAGTAAACTGGTGACTGAGGGGGTGAGGAAATTGGGAAAGGATTGTAAAAAAATCAGGCAGGTTGCAATGTTTACAACCTGCCCGATGTTCATTAGTCGGTTAGTTAAGCAATCTCTTCAAGCGGGATTAGATGATACCCTGTTCGAGCATAGCCTGAGCAACCTTCATGAAGCCGGCGATGTTAGCGCCCTTCACGTAGTCGATAGTGCCGTCGGGCTGAGTACCGAACTTCACGCACTGCTCGTGGATGTTCTCCATGATCCAGTGGAGCTTCTCGTCAACTTCCTTAGCCGACCAGCTCAGGTGAGCAGCATTCTGGGTCATCTCGAGACCAGAGGTAGCTACGCCACCAGCGTTGACAGCCTTACCAGGAGCGAACAGCACGCCATTCTTCTGGAAGAAGTGGATAGCGCCGGGCTGGCAACCCATGTTGGAAACCTCGCAGCAGCACCAGCAGCCGTTAGCCTTCAGCTCCTTAGCGTCGTCCTCGCTCAGCTCATTCTGGAATGCGCAGGGGAGAGCGATGTCGGTGGGAACACTCCAAGCCTTCTTGCCGGCGGTGAATTTTGCCTTCTCGGGGAACTTGGTTGCCATATCCTCAACCTTGTTGCGGTTAGAAGCACGCATGTCGAGCATGTAGTCAATCATCTCGGGAGTGATGCCGTCGGGAATCTCGCAAACGCCGTCGGGGCCAGAGATGGCAACAACCTTAGCGCCAAGTTCGAGAGCCTTGGTAGCGGCACCCCAAGCTACGTTACCGAAGCCAGAGAGGGTGACCTTCTTGCCCTTGATATCCTTACCAGCAGCGCGGAGCACGTGCTCAACAAAGTAGAGAGCACCGAAACCGGTAGCCTCGGGACGGAGGATAGAACCACCCCAGGTCATGCCCTTGCCGGTGAGGACGCCAGTGTGATACTGACGAGCGAGTTTCTGATACATACCATTGAGGAAGCCAATCTCACGGCCACCAACACCAACG
>JAFRZC010000168.1 GCA_017442765.1 Prevotella sp.
GATCTCGGTACCGTAGATGGTGTTGTTGGTCGTGATGTGGAAGTAGTCCACGTCGGTGGGAACCTTATAGCCCTTGGGGATGTAGGTGTAGTTGTCCTCCTTGGAAGAAGCGACAACCTCAACGTCGCCAATCAGCTTGGCCTCCTTGATGGCCTTGTTGGCCCACGTGCCGGTGTCCAGATAAGCAGCCTTGGTCTTCAGCAGGTTCATGGGAACCATGTAGAACTGGGTGCTGGCGCCACCACCCAGGAACAATACCTTGTAACCCTCGGGGATATCGAGCAGCTCTTTGAACAGAGCCTCGGCCTCGTCAACGACGGCCTGGAACTCCTTGCTGCGGTGTGAGATCTCAAGAATCGACAGGCCGGTGCCTGCAAAGTCACGAATAGCGTCAACGCACTTGTCCAGCGTGTACTGGCTCAGGATTGACGGTCCAGCATAAAAATTATGTTTCTTCATAATGGCGTTAATTGAAATTAGAAGTTATTATAAATAATGAATGATTGTCTGAATCGGGTTTTTTAATTGTGACAAAGTTACGGCTTTTTTTTCATTGCCGCAAGAGTTCAAAAAAAATAGTTAAAAGTGTCATTTTGTCATTTTGCCGCCCTGTGGCGGGCTTTTGTGCCACAACGAGGGCCGAAAATCGTTGTTTTTGTGGCAGAATGGTGGATTTCGACCGGTTTCGTGGCAAATGGTTATTCGCGCCTTTTATGCTTTTTTAATGCCTGATGTAAAAAATATCAAAAACCTCACAAAAAATGCCGCTCGTTTGGAAAATTCAGTGTATATTTGTGACGCTTTTAGAAGGCGTTTTGAAACCGCTCAGAGCGTCCGATAATTGAACCGAAGAATAATTAACTTTATAGTTTTATCTAATTAACAACATTTTTGTATTATTATCATGAACGTTGAGAAAATTATGGCCGACCTGGAGGCTAAACACCCAGGCGAATCAGAGTATCTGCAGGCTGTACGTGAGGTCCTTGAGTCGATTGAGGAGGTTTACAATCAGCATCCCGAGTTTGAGAAGGCCAAGATTGTTGAGCGCATGGTTGAGCCCGAGCGCATCTTCACTTTCCGTGTAACCTGGATTGACGATAAGGGTGAGGTTCAGACCAACCTCGGTTATCGTGTACAATTCAACAGCGCCATTGGCCCGTACAAGGGTGGTTTGCGCTTCCACAAGGCCGTTACCCCTTCAATGCTGAAGTTCCTCGGTTTCGAGCAGACCTTTAAGAATGCTCTGACCACTCTGCCGATGGGCGGTGGTAAGGGTGGCTCTGACTTCGACCCCGTTGGCAAGAGCGACGCTGAGATCATGCGTTTCTGCCAGGCCTTCATGCTTGAGCTCCGTCACAACATTGGTCCCGACCAGGATATTCCCGCTGGTGACGTTGGTGTTGGCGGTCGCGAGATCGGCTTCCTCAATGGTATGTATCAGAAGCTCGCTCGTCAGTACCACACTGGCGTCCTCACTGGCAAGGGCATGACCTGGGGTGGTTCTATCCTCCGTCCCGAGGCAACCGGTTTCGGTGCTCTCTACTTCACCGAGCACGTGCTCCGCACCGCTGGTAAGGACATCAAGGGTAAGAAGGTTGCTCTCTCTGGCTTCGGTAACGTAGCTTGGGGTGCCGCTACCAAGGCTGTCGAGCTCGGCGCTAAGGTTGTTGCCATCTCTGGCCCCGACGGCGTTTGCGAGATCCCCGAGGGTATCACTCCCGAGATGATCGACTACATGCTCGACATGCGCGCTTCTAACCGCAACAAGGTTGAGGACATGGCCACCAAGTTCCCCGAGAAGGCAAAATTCACCGCTGGCAAGAAGGCTTGGAGCATTCCTTGCGACATCGCACTGCCCTGCGCATTCCAGAATGAGCTCAGCGAGGATGATGCTAAGGAGCTGAAGGCTAACGGCTGCTGGTGCTGCTGCGAGGTTTCCAACATGGGTTGCCAGCCCGGCGCTATCCACTTCTTCCAGAAGAACGGCGTGCTGTTCGCTCCTGGTAAGGCCGTTAACGCCGGTGGTGTAGCTACCTCAGGTCTCGAGATGACCCAGAACGCTGCTCACCTGAGCTGGTCGGCTAAGGAAGTTGACGAGAAGCTCCACTGGATTATGGAGAACATCCACGAGCAGTGCGTGAAGTTCGGTACTCAGGCCGACGGCACTATCGACTACGTGAAGGGCGCTAACATCGCTGGCTTCATGAAGGTTGCTCAGGCTATGCTCGAGCAGGGTGTCATCTAATCCGCTAGCAGATTGCTTAACTAATTATAGTGAGGCAGGTTGTCGATCAGGCAGCCTGCCTCATTCTTGTTGCCTGGCAGGACGGATGCCTTTTTAGGCCGATTAAATTAAATTTACGGTTTTTCGCCCTTGGATTCTTGAAACTTTGATTATCTTTGCACATTGGAATAATTTCATATTGTATGAACGAAAACGAAAAACTGATCAAATCTATCATCGAAGCAATTCAGGAAAAGAAAGGACACAACATTGTCCATGTGGACTTGTCGGGTATTGAAACTGCCGCAGCTCAAGGTTTTGTCATCGCAACGGGCAATACACCCATGCAGGTGACCGCTATTGCCGACAGTGTGCGCGAGTATGTCGAGAAAAATGCTGGGCAGCGTCCGTTCAACTACGACGGTTACCAGAATGCCCAATGGATCATCATCGACTACGGCAACACCTTCGTCCACGTCTTCGTGCCCGAGTTTCGCGAGCGCTACAACCTGGAACAGCTGTGGGCCGACGCACGCATCAATACCATTCCTGACCTGGATTGACTTGGTACTAAGCAGTAAAGAATAATAATGGCAAACAATAATCAGCGCAAGACACCCAAGTTCAACATCTTTTGGATGTACGGACTCATCATCCTGTTCCTCCTCTCCATGTTGTGGATGAACCAGGATGGGAGCGTCGCCCAGGAGGTGAACTGGACCCGCTTCGAGAATATCGTCAGCAAGGGTGGCGTTAAATCCATTACTGTCTATCGCAGTAAAAATAAGGCCGAGGCTCTTCTGTCCGACTCCCTGGCCCGTGAGGTCTTCAAGGACCAGCCGGCCCAGCCGTCGTCTAGCCCCTTTGGCACCGCTGCCTCGGCAGCGACCGACAAGGTGTCGGCCCAGATTCCCAGCGCCGACAAATTTGACGATTATGTCAAGGCCTGGAGCGAGCAGGGCGTTTTCACGGGCGAGGTGAAGTATGTCGAGGGCGGGAATGACCTCTCGATGATTCTTTACACCTTCGGCCCCATCGTGCTGCTCGTGGCATTGTGGTTCTTCCTGTTGAGGAGAATGGGTGGAGCCGGTGGTGCCGGTGGCGGCATTTTCAATGTCGGCAAATCCAAGGCACGCCTTTTTGACAAGGACAACGATAGCAAGGTAACCTTCCAGGATGTGGCAGGACTCGCCGAGGCAAAGGTCGAGATTGCCGAAATCGTTGACTTCCTCAAGAATCCCAAGCACTATACTGAACTGGGCGGCAAGATTCCTAAGGGCGCACTGCTCGTGGGTCCCCCGGGAACGGGAAAGACTTTGCTGGCTAAGGCTGTGGCCGGCGAGGCTGATGTGCCTTTCTTCTCTATGTCGGGTTCCGACTTCGTCGAGATGTTCGTCGGCGTGGGAGCCTCGCGCGTGAGAGACCTCTTCCGTCAAGCCAAGGAGAAAGCGCCCTGCATCGTCTTTATCGATGAGATCGATGCCGTGGGCCGCGCACGTGGCAACAAACCCAGCATGGGCGGCAACGACGAGCGCGAGAGCACCCTCAACCAGTTGCTCACTGAGATGGACGGCTTTGGTACCAACAGCGGTGTCATTATCCTGGCCGCCACCAACCGTGCCGATATTCTTGACAAAGCCTTGTTGCGTGCCGGTCGTTTCGACAGGCAGATTTACGTCGAGCTGCCCGAGCTGAGCGACCGCAAGGAGATCTTCCAGGTGCACCTGCGCGATGTCAAGACCGACGGCTCGGTTGACCTCGACCTTCTGGCAAGGCAAACGCCCGGTTTCTCGGGTGCCGATATCGCTAACGTCTGCAACGAGGCGGCCCTCATCGCTGCCCGTCACAAGAAGCAGGCCGTGCAGCGCCAGGACTTCATGGATGCCATCGACCGCATCGTCGGCGGTCTCGAGAAGCGCTCTAAGGTTATTACTGACGAGGAGCGCCACTCCATCGCCGTGCATGAGGCCGGGCATGCCACCGTCAGCTGGCACTTGCGCTATGGCGACCCGCTCATCAAGGTTACTATTGTCCCGCGCGGCAAGGCGCTGGGTGCCGCATGGTATATGCCCGAGGAACGACAGATAGAGCCCAAGCAGGCCCTGCTCGACAAAATCTGCTCGCTCATGGCGGGTCGAGTTGCCGAGGACATGTTCATTGGGTTCATCGACACGGGAGCGCTCAACGACTTGGAACGCGCTACCAAGATTGCCTATGCCATGGTCACTTACTACGGCATGAGCGACAGGTTGCCCAACATATCCTATTACGACACGTCGGGTGAGGCCTACGGTTTCACGAAACCTTATAGCGAGAGTAGGGCACAGGCCATCGACGAGGAAGTGCAGGCTATCATCGACAGCCAGTATGAGCGTGCCCGTCAGATTCTGGCCCAGTACGAGAGCGGGCATCATGCCCTGGCCGACCTGTTGCAACAGCGAGAGGTCATCTATACCGAGGACGCCGAGCGCATCTTCGGCCCCCGTCAGTGGCAGTCCCGCACCGAGACCATCCTGAAGGAGAATGCCGACCAGGATGCCGCAAATACTGCCGACGCCAGCGATACCACAACGGTAACGCCTCCACCCTTTGAACAGCAGGACAATCAATCTACACATTAATGATATGATGAAAATTGATTTTAACGAAACCCAGAAGGCAGCCGTCGTCAGCCTGCTGATCGAGATGATAAATGCCGACGCAGAGGTGCATCCCAACGAGTGTGCAGTCTTTGACTCCATTTGCGTTGAGTACGGGATCTGCGATGACACGTTCAGCCTGGGACGGTCACTCAACAGCATGGTGGCCATCGACATCATGAAACGTATGAGCGATTTGCAGAAGCTGGCAACCGCCCAGTTGCTCACGCGAGTGATTGATGCCGATGCCAAGGACGACGACAAGGAGATACAGCTCTTTAATATTATATGTAGAGCCACCGGCGTTGATGTCCTCATCAATGCCAAAGAGGGGATGGATTAAGAGTTTACATTCACAAATTTAGAAACGCAATAATGGCAGTTGTCGGTTAACGTCCGAAAACTGCCATTTTCGGTACCCGTCTTCAGGCGAGAAAACGCGTTTTTTGGGCCATGAACAGGAATTTGACGAAAATAGCAAAAAAATATCAAAAAAAATTTCAGCACTTAATTCGGTGATAAATAGACTATTAAATGCAAATTTCAAGGAATTGTCAATAACTTCGACGAAAAAAAGTTCCTAAAAAATTTGGTCAGTATCAAAATCGGTTATAATTTTGCACCGCTTTTCGCCTCAAATGAGGCATGAAAGCGGCTCTAAAAAGAGTTCTTTGACATGTTTGCAACAAGATTGACGTAGTACAAGAGAACAGGGACAAATTTGTTCCCGTTAATTCTGAACACATAGTACAACACAATAATCAAGCAGGAATCATCAAGGGCCGGACGGTTAGAACTCAGTTCGAGTGTTGCGTTTTCATTAATTCTAGAGATAGAAAAAACGATAATACAACAACGAAGAGTTTGA
>JAFRZC010000169.1 GCA_017442765.1 Prevotella sp.
CCCAGAACGATAAGCACACCGATGATCCACGTCACCACGTTCTTACCCTGCTGTTCCTGTTTCTTCTGATAAGCAACTCGCTTAGCATTCTTCATTTTACTCATAGTTTTACGGTTTTTTGTTATTATTCTTTTTGTTAAATTAAAGTCGTTAGGGTCATTAAGGCCATTAAAGCCTTTAAAGTTATTCCTCTGTGACAGGGAACTCCATGAGGTAGGCCTTGATGAAGTCGTCAATCTTGCCGTTCATCACACCATCCACGTCGGAGGTCTGATAGTTGGTGCGGTGATCCTTCACTCGACGGTCGTCGAAGACGTAGCTACGGATCTGACTCCCCCACTCTATCTTCTTCTTTCCCGCCTCGATTTTGGCCTGCGCCTCAAGCCGTTTCTTCATGGCGCGGTCGTAGAGCTGGCTCTTCAATAACTTCAGCGCACGCTCCTTGTTCTTCGGCTGGTCGCGCGTCTCGGTGTTCTCGATGAGGATTTCCTCTTCCTCGCCCGTGTCGGGATCGGTGTACCAGTAGCGCAGACGTACGCCCGACTCCACCTTGTTCACATTCTGTCCACCGGCTCCGCTGCTTCGGAATGTGTCCCAGGAGAGCTTGGCGGGATCGACATAGACCTCGATGGTGTCATCCACGAGCGGCGTGACAAAAACGGAGGCGAACGAGGTCATGCGCTTGCCCTGCGCGTTGAACGGACTGACACGCACCAGCCGGTGCACACCATTCTCGCTCTTCAGGTAGCCGTAGGCCATCTCGCCACCCTCTATCTGCATGGTGACACTCTTGATGCCGGCCTCGTCGCCCTCCTGAAGGTTCGAGATGCTGACCTTATAGCCGTGAGCCTCAGCCCAGCGCATGTACATACGCATGAGCATCTGAGCCCAGTCCTGACTCTCGGTGCCGCCTGCGCCCGAATTGATTTTCAGCACGCAGTCCATCGGATCCTCTTTCTGCCGTAGCATGTTGCGCAACTCCAAATCCTCAATGGCTGTGATGACCTTCCGATAGTCGTCATCGACCTCCTCCTCGGTCACCATCTCGTCCTTATAGAAGTCGAAAGCCAGTTGCAATTCGTCAGCCAGCTGGCGCACCTGCTTGTAGTCGGTAAGCCATTTCTCAATGCCCTTCACCTTCTTCATCTGAGCCTCGGCCCGCTTGGGGTCGTCCCAGAAGTCGGGAGCCTGCGTCCGCAGCTGCTCCTCCTCGAACTCCATCTGCCGTTGCTCGATGTTCAAATACCTATATAGCGCCTCGGTGCGCTCCATCACATCCTTCAGCTGTTCCTGCGTAATCATTCTTCGTACATTTTGTCGATGACATCCTTGTAGTTGCGGTAGATGACGGGCCGCTTAAGCTTGAGGGTATTGGTCAGCTCGCCGCTTTCCATGGAGAAATGGTGTGGAATGAGGGTGATACGCTTGATTTGCTCGTAGTGGGCGAGTTGCTGCTGCAACGTCTCCACCCGCTCCATCATCATGTCATAGACCTGTCTGTTCTGACAGAGGTCTTCGCGCCCCTCGAAGCTGATGCCGTGCTCACGGGCATAGTCCTCAACAAGCCGGAACTCGGGCACGACGAGTGCCGAGACAAACTTGCGCTGGTCGCCGATGACGGCAATCTGGTCGATATACTTATCCACAAGCAGCATCGACTCCACCATCTGCGGTGCAATGTATTTTCCGTTCGAGGTCTTGAACAAGTCCTTGATACGCTCCTTGAGGAAGAGTTCGCCGTCGCGCATGTAGCCCGCATCGCCGGTATGGAAGAAGCCGTCGGCATCGAACGCCATGCGGTTGGCTTCCTCGCGCTTGTAATAACCTTTCGTTATCGTCGGCCCCTTGAGCAGGATCTCGTCGTCGTCGCCAATCCTCACCTCTATCGAGCTGATGGGCCGGCCCACCGAACCGATGGTGTAAGGCTTACCCCTGTGGTCACAAGAAACGGTTGCCAGACTCTCGGTGAGTCCGTAGCCGACAATCATGTCAAGACCGATAGAGTGGACAAACTCCTCCACCTCGGGCGACACGGTCGCACCTGCCGTAGGGAAAAAGTTGGCTTCCTCCAGTCCGAGCTGCTTGCGCACAAGGCTCAACACGGTGCGGTTGATGAGCTGGTACTCCAATGCCAGTGCCAACGAAGGCCGACGGCCTTGGCTCAGACATTCTATATTATGCTTGCGACCCACTTTCAGCGCATGGCGGAAGAGCCGCTGCTTGGCGGCACTGGAGCTTTCAATCTTCTCTCTCACGCCGATATACACCTTCTCCCAGAAGCGGGGCACCGACGACATACATGTCGGGTGGGTCTCGCGCATCGACTGCTGTATCTCCTGCGGATAGGTGTTCACAATGAGCTGTGCGCCCTCCGTCAGACAGAGATAGGCCCAGCCCCGCTCAAAGATATGTGCTAAAGGAAGGAAATTGATGACGCGGTCGCGCTCGGTCACAGGAACACACTCGTGGTTAGCCTCAAATGCCGCATGATATTGTCCGTAGGTCAGGATTACACCTTTCGACTCGCCCGTCGTACCGCTGGTGTAGAGAATGTTGCACGTGTCATCCATCGAGGCCTCCTGCCACAACTTCTCCACCTGCGACTGTCGCGGCAGGTTCTCGCCCAAGGCAATGAAATCCTCGAAATAAAGCGCATGGGGGTCGTGGGTAGAGATGCGCACGCTGTGGTCGAAGACGATGATACGCTCAAGCGTCGGACAGAGTGCGAACACACGATGCGCCTTGTTGTACTGCTCCTGCTCGCCGACGAAGAGAAAACGCACGCCGGCATCTTTCACCACGTACTGGATCTGCTGCTCGCTCGATGTGGCGTAGATGGGAATGCTGACGGCACGAATGCCATATGCGCCGAAGTCGGTGTAGAGATACTGGATGCAGTTCTGGGCGAACACCGCGATATTCTCCTGCGGCTGGATGCCCAGATTGAGCATCGCGTTCGACACCTGCTTTACCCGCAACGAGAACTGCTTCCACGAGACCGACTTCCACGTCAACGAGCCGAACATGCGGAACGTCAGGGCCGCACGATTACCGTAACGCTTGGCCTGCTCATGGACAAGTACAGAAAGATGACAATTGTTTTGCATATGTCACTAAAGAGTTTTTATGTCTGCAAAGATACTGCAAAAATTCGAGTAACCGAAACAAAAGGGAAACTTTTTTATGCTTTCGCCGTAAAAAACAAAAATGCGATGAGGCTCATCGCATTCTGCAATCCTCAGTACCCAGAGCCGGGGTCGAACCGGCACGGGTTGCCCCACTGGTGTTTGAGACCAGCGCGTCTACCGATTCCGCCATCTGGGCTTACTGCTTGCGGGCGCCCTTCTCCGAAGTGAGCGGGCTGCGACGGACAAGCCGTATTGAAATTGCGGTGCAAAGTTACGATTATTTTCTTTAATTGACAAATTTTTCACTTCAATTTTTATACTAAAAGGGAATTATCTGCGTTATATAGTCAAAGTGGCTGAAGCCATCTTGCCGATGGCCGAGACTGCCTGAACAATCAAAAAAACAGAACATGAGCATATCTACAGACCATTTCTACTGTGTCATCCTGGCTGGAGGCAAGGGCCGTCGTCTGTGGCCTTTCAGCCGCGAGCAATACCCCAAGCAGTTCATCGATTTTTTCGGCACGAGCCGCACGCAGCTACAACAGACCTATGACCGCTTTGCGAGCATCATGCCGCGCGAGCATATTTTCGTGAACACCAACGAGGCGTACGTGTCATTGGTGCGCGAGCAGTTGCCCGAGTTAGACGATGTCCACCTTTTGGCCGAGCCCATCCACCGCAACACCGCCCCCAGTGCGGCCTGGGCTACCCACCGCATTTTGATGATCGACCCGGAGGCCAGCGTGGTGGTTTCTCCCTCGGATCAGGCCGTGCAGAACGAGGAGGCTTTCCGCCATAACATCATTGAGGGGCTGTCGCTCGTTGCCGCACAGGACACCGTTCTCACGATGGGCGTGAAGCCCACCCGTCCCGAGCCAGGCTACGGCTACATACAGATGGGCGACAGCGTGGGCGACAATGTCTTCAAGGTCAAGTCGTTCACGGAAAAGCCCGAGCGCGACTTTGCCAAGCTGTTCTTGGAGAACGGCGAGTTCCTTTGGAACACGGGGCTTTTTCTGGGTCATGCGCGAGTGTTGTTTGACTGCATCGCGGCTCAGCTGCCCGTCATGTTGCGCCAGTTCGACGCGGACAACTGCAACGCGAGCATCGAGTGCGAGAACCGCTATATCCAGGAGCATTTCCCCACCTATCCCAACCTTTCGCTCGACTATGCGGTGCTGGAGCGTTCCGAGAACGTGTGTGTCATGTTGTGCGACTTCGGGTGGGCCGACCTCGGCACGTGGCATAGCATCTACGAGGCCATGCCCCACGACAGCAACGACAATGTGGTCATCGACAGCGACGTGCTCATCGACGACGCGCGGGGCAATGTCATCAAGTTGCCGAAGGGAAAGTTCGCGATTATCAACGGCCTTGAGGGGTTCATCGTTGCCGAGAAGGACAACGTGCTGCTCATCTGCCGCAAGGAAGACTCCTCCGCGCTCGTCCGCAAATTTGTGAACGAGGCGCAGCTGCGCAAGGGCGAGGAGTTCGTATAATCATTTCTGAAATTCAGCGTAGATGCTGTCGGCGATGGCCTGCATCTCTTCGGCCGGCAGCTCCAGCTTCGGTTTGCGGAAGTCGGCGTCGGCCTCGGTCTGCATGGGGATGAGGTGGATGTGCGCATGCGGCACCTCAAGCCCGAGCACCACCTGTGCGACTTTCTTGCAGGGCACGGCTCGCCTCAGGGCTATGGCCACGCGCTTGGCGAAGAGCTGGAACTCGGCCAGCGTCTCGTCGTCGAGGTCGAAGATGTAGTCGGTCTCCTTGCGGGGGATGACCAGCGTGTGCCCTTTGGCCACGGGGTTGATGTCGAGGAAAGCATAGAACTTGTCGCTCTCGGCGCACTTGTAGGAGGGAATCTCTCCTGCTGCTATTTTTGAGAAAATGCTCATTAGTGTTCTGGTTTTTTTACCGGGTTAACTGGGATGGGCCGGAGTTAGCCCACGCTGATTTTATCGACGCGCAGGTGGATGGTGCCGCGCGGGATTTTGATCTCCGCCTCGTCGCCCACTTTTTTGTTGAGCAGTCCCTGTGCGATGGGGGTTTTGATAGAGATTTTCCCGGCACGCAGGTCGGCCTCGTTCTCGCTGACGATGGTGTAGGTCATCTTGGCTCCGGTGGTGAGGTTGGTCATCTCCACCGTTGAGAGAATCTGCACGCAGTCGGCGCTCAGACGCGACTTATCGACGATTTTTGCCTCGGCGATGGTCTGTTTCAGCAGGTTGATTTTCGACTCCAGATGTGCCTGGGCCTCTTTTGCGGCCTCATATTCCGAGTTCTCGCTCAAGTCTCCCTTGTCGCGTGCCTCGGCGATGGCTGCCGATGCGGCCGGGCGCTCCACGCCCTCGAGCCGCCGTAGTTCGGCCACGAGATTCTCGTAGCCCTCTTGTGACATGTAGGACATAATCTTATTTTCTTATTGTTTTAAATTCTTATCTGTTTTTCCAAGACGAAAAAATATAGAATTCCGACAAATGTGCGATGTCGGAATTCCCGTCTCTTTTATGTCTTATTGCGCTGCAAAGGTAGGCATTTTATTCTGAACGCCCAAATTTTTCCACGTTTTTTTTACGGAAAGACAGAATTAACAGACTATAACATGTTAAGACACAAAGCCGTGCAATACCTGCATGAAGGCAAACACTGCACGGCTATGACAGGGGCTTGGCTGAAAATTAAAGCGCGGCCCAGTAGTAGTCATTGCCGAAAGCCATCTGCATCCGGTAGAGGCCGGCCTCGTCGAGGGTCACGTCCATCGGCTCGCCCTGCGACGTGATGACACGGATGGTACCGTCGGCATTAAAGCGGAACATCTCCTTCGTCTCACCGTTCTGCACTTGCAGCCAAGCATCGTTCTCCTTGTCGTAGAGGAGCTTCACCTGCTGGCCGTCGGGCGTGGTGATTTCATAGCCGTCGATGAGTGTCTTCACGGCGTAGTAGCGACCGTCACTGCCCATCACCTGCTGTGTCTTGCCCACTCTGCTGGCCACAGGATTCTCGCCACTCCAAAACTCAATGCTGTTCAGTACCACAGCGTCGATGAACAGTGTCACGCTGCCTACGAGGGGCATCAAGAAGAAGCCTACGATGGCGTTGAGAATCTTGCTGTCGGTCATTGTACGCTGCCATTCTGCGTATTTGTTGAACAGGCTGAACGAGCCGACGCACGAATCCATCATGAGGGTGCCTGCCATCATGATGGCGAGGACTTTCACATTTACTTTTTTCATTTTTGTCAATTTTAGTAATGTTAACTTTATAAAAAACTATTATCCCAAAAGATTTCTTTGAGTCCGCCCTAAGAGCGGCCACACGCAGTGACGCTTTACGATGGCTTTTAGGGGAAGAGCAGCTGCGTGTAGATGTCGAGGGCCTGCCGGATTTCGCTCAGGCAGATATACTCGTCGGCGGTATGGCTGCGTGCCGAGTTGCCGGGGCCGAGCTTGAGCGACGGCCACGGCATGAGCGACTGGTCGCTGAGCGTAGGCGAGCCGAAGGGGTGCAGCCCCATCGCCACGCATCGCCGCACGAGCGGATGGTCGTCGCTGATGCGCGACGAGTTCAGGTCGAGCGACCGTGCCTTGACCTCGCTGCTCAAGTGGCTGGCCACCTCGTCGTACACCTCTCTATTATTATATAGCTCGTTGGTGCGCACATCGACCACCATGTGGCACGTGTCGGGCACCACGTTGTGCTGCGTGCCCGCCTCTATCTGCGTCACCTGCATGTGTGTCTCGCCGAGCAGCGGGCTCACCCGTTCGAAGCGGTAGGTGCGCAGCCACTCCAGGTCGGCCATGGCCTCGTAGATGGCGTTCACGCCTTCGCCCCGCGCCGCGTGTCCGCTGCGCCCGCGTGCCGTCACGTCGAGCACCATCAGTCCGCGCTCGGCAATGGCCGGTTGCATTCCCGTGGGCTCGCCCACGATGGCGGCATCCACGCGCGGCAGCATCTTCAGCACGCGCCGCGCGCCCCCCTGTCCCGACACCTCCTCCTCGGCTGTGGCGAGGAAGATGAGGTTAGCCTCACCTCCGACCCCTCTCCTGAACACCTGCAACAGCGTGACCAGCCCGCCGCCGCAGTCGTTAGCCCCCAGACCATAGAGGTGGTCACCCTCGGTGACGGGCGCGAACGGGTCGCGCGTCCACGAGCTGACCGGACGCACCGTGTCGAGATGTGCGTTGAGCAGCAGCGTGGGCCGGCGCTCGTCGTAGTCGGGGCACACGGCCCACACGTTGTTGCCCTCGCGGCAGGGCTCGAAGCCGTAGCTCCGCAGCTCCGCAGCAATCAGGTCGGCGGCCGCCGTCTCCTCGCGGCTCACGCTCGGCGTGGCAATCAGCCGGCGCAGCAACGCCACCGCATCGTCGAAATAGCTGTCCATCATATCATAGAAACGCTGTTTTTAGCGAAATATTATATATTGGCGGGAGTTAACGGACAATAGTCTGACAAACGGGGAAACCAATATCGGCTGACTCCTGTTAACGCCGAATAGTTAAACCGTGTTAAATCCAGATGTGTCTTTTTAACATTTCAAGTGGAAAAATTTTCCCGTTCCGGAGCGCGAAAACGCCCTTTCACTCCCCTTTTAAACCCTCATCCCTCTTCTTTCATCCCTCATCATTTCCGAAACATATATGTTTCACCTTCCAAAACACGGTCTTTCGCAACCTGAAAGACGGTCTTTCGCACCCCGAAACATATACCTCTCAGCGGTGAGAGATATATGTTTCGCAGCAGGTCTCATAAGCACCTATAAGTCTCATAAGACCTACAAGACTGAGAGCCAGCAGGTTAGCAAAATCCTCCGATTTTCGCATCATTTGCCATGAAAACAGTCTTCACCCGAAAAAAACGAAAAAACGAGCCGCCTCACAGCGGGCGGAAATAACATTTTTTTACAACTTTTCACACGGGCGACACACAACCTTGAATTTTTTTTGGCCGCCAAACAAAAAAAATGCCTAAAAATTTGGACGGTCGGCGAAAAAAACTTATCTTTGCACTTGGTTTTCAGGAACATAATCACCACATGCGGCCATGGCAGCCGCGAATACTAACAAAACGGAAAAGATACTCACAACAAAATAATTAACAAAAATCACTGTAAACATTTAACTTTATGAAGAAGAAATTATTACTTGGGCTTTTTGCCCTTGCATTTGGAGGAGGTATTTCCCTTCATGCACAGAATGTGACCTTCACGGCCACCGGCGGAGATAAATTCGGCGAAGGTGAAGGTTGCCAGAAAGTTTTAGACCACGACCTGAGCTCGAAGTGGTTTAATACTGGGAACGACAGAAGTCTGCTTTTCGAGGCTTCAGAGACGGTTTCGCTCACCGGCTACACCTTTGTTACGGCTAACGACAACTCCAATTACGGGCGCGTGCCCAAGGAATGGGAGCTTCTCGGCAGCAACGACGAGGCGGCCAAGACCGATGCCGACCACAGCTCGTGGATCCGCATACAATATGTGCGCGAGGACAACGTGATGCAGCATGCTAACAAGACGGCCTACTACTATGCCATCAACACCGCTGCCTCCTACAAGTATTACAAGCTGAAAATCGTATATGGCGACGGTGACAACAATAGTTTCCAGATTGCGGAGTTCATTCCCGCCTACGTGCCGGCATTTGTTCCTTCCTACACGGCCGTTGACGGTGTGGGCGGCACGGGCAGCGAAGGCTACCCCTCAGTAGCCGACGGCAGTGTAGAGACAAAATTGTGCACCAACTATGCACAAGAAGATGAGTCCACTTACTATTTTTACTTCATCTTCCGCCGCGACGAGGCCGTGGCCGTCAGCAGCTATAAGTTCTGCACGGGCAACGACGCCAACAACCGCGACCCGAAGAACTGGGAACTCTACGGCATGAACACCAGCGACACCCCGGGCCGCACCGATGCCGGCTGGGTGCTCATCGACAGCAAGACCGACCAGTCGCTCACCACAGTCCGCTCAACATGGACCGACCCGTTCAGCGCAACGGGCGACTACACCACCGCCTACAACACTTTCATGCTGAAGATTACCAGCGTGCGCGGCGGCGGCAACATGACACAGTTCCAGGAGTTCCGCCTCAACGACGACGCATCGGGCTACACCGCCCTCGACGGTGTCGGCGGCACAGGCAACGAAGGCTACGCCAAGGGCTTCGACGGCGACACCGGCACGAAGGTCTGCACCAACAGCCGCGTGCGAGACCAAATATCATATCTGTGGGAAAGCCCCTACGTCATCTTCCGCGCTGCCAAAGATCTGGCCGTGGCAGGCTATTCGTTTGCAACAGGCAACGATGCCCCCGACCGCGACCCGAAGTCGTGGACTCTCTATGGCATGAAGTCCGCCACCCAGCCTGCTCGCGACGATGCAGGATGGACTGCCATCGACACCAAAGAAAATCAGGAATTCACTACCGAGCGAAAGGTCTGGATACACTTCGACGTTGATAATCCTACGGCAGAAGAATACAACTTCTTCAAACTCGAAATCACCGCAAACAATGGCGCCAGCCTCATCCAGTTCGCTGACTTCCAGCTCGACGGTATCACAATTGTGAGCGAGAACAGGCTGGTGCCCTACATGGGATTCGCGTCAAGCAACCTCTTCGACGGCAACCCCGGCACTTATTTCTCCACTAAAATGGGCGGGGACTATGGTGCCTACGGAACCTTCGGCCCTGCCGACGGAAATGCGGTATCCATCAGCGGCTACAGCTTGCAGACAACCGACCGCTATTACTGGTATGACCGCCACCCGAAAAGCTGGACACTCTACGGCGGCAACGACCGCACCGTGCCCGAGGCCATATGGGAGGAAATCGACAAAGTGACTGGAGACACCCAGTTGGCCGATAAATACTGCACCTACGGACACTATCACCTTGACGCTCCCTCGAAAGCATACAAATACTTCAAACTCGTCATTGATGAAACACAGGGCGCTAATGACACGGAGCTCGCCGAAGTTGTGCTCCACTATGCACACGATGTGACTACCCCCTGGATGCAGATTAACGACGGCACCGCCCCCGTCTTCAACGGCACCGTGACCGTAGAGAACTTCAACTACAGCCGCACCTTCGCCAACGAGTGGGCAACGGTCTGCCTGCCCTTCGACACACATGCCAAGACCGGCTTCCAGCCCTACACGCTCACCGAGAGCGTTGACGACGAGCGTGGCGAGTTCCTGAAAGTGACCAGCAACGACTACGTGCTCGCAGCCTACACCCCCTCCATCGTGAAGACTGCCGGTGCAAATGCAGAGGTAGATTTCTCGGGCAGCAATGTCACTGTATATGGTACGCTCGACAATCCTTCCGCCGAGACCAACGCCACAGGCTGGACCATCGTAGGCTCCACCGCCAACAACACCATCCTTCCCGCCGACGCGGCAGGCACCGTCTATTACATCGCACAAAACAAGTTCTGGGAGGCTGACGCCAACGGTGTGCAGGTGAATGCCATGCGCGCCTACCTGATGAGCAACGGCACAGGTGCCAAGTCGTTCGGCATCACCGAGGAAGACATCACCGGCATCAAGACCGTCGAGAGCGAGGAGTGGAATGCCGCCGCGCCCGTCTATGACCTTCAGGGCCGCCGCGTGAACAACGCTCAGCGCGGTGTGTATATCCAGAACGGTAAGAAGTTCGTTGTAAAATAACCAATAAAAGAAAATTATTATGAAAACAAAATATCAGAAACCAACAACAAAGCGCACCATCACGGAATTGGAGGCACTGCTCGTGGAAGGCTCCATCATCGGTGGCGGTAGCGGCGGCCCTGGTGTGGCTGAAGGAAAAGGATTCTTCAACGACGAGGAAGACGACATCGATGCTGCCCCTAAAAGCATCTGGGACAATTAAAGAACACGACAACAACACTCCGAAAAAGCCATTGCCCTTTGCGGCAATGGCTTTTTTATGAGTGCAACAACAAGCTATTAAACATTTTTATCTGTTTTTATTTCCATATATCAACTTTTTTTCCGACCTTTGCCCCTGCTTTTGTCAAAGACAAAAGAGAAAGGTAAAAAAGTTTGGATAAATCAGTGATCAACAAAAAACATATGAACTATAGACTCTACAAGGTCTTGCTGCCATTGCTGCTGCTTGCCATTGTGCCGGCTCATGCCCAGCGGTATGACAACTACCGTAACGATCTGCGCGACAAGAACGTGAAGGTTACGGAGACCAACCTGCCCATTGTCTTCATCAGCGTAGGCGGGCAGACAATACAGAAAAACAGCTATATCCTGGCCCGCATGAAAATTATCGACAACGGACCTGGCCAGACCAACTACGGCGACACCATCGCCAACCCCTATCAGGGCATCGACTACGAGGGATTCATCGCCCTGAAGTATCGCGGCAATACCTCGTTCACCGCCAGCGACAAGAAGCCCTACCAGTTCCGCACGCTGAAGACCGACGTGCTGCCCGACGACGGCGGCGAGAAGCAGAAGGTCGATATCCTCGGCATGGGCAAAGACAACAAGTGGGCCTTCATCGCACCTTGGTGCGACAAGGTGATGTTCCGCGACCTGCTCTCCTTCGAGCTGGGACGCCCCTGGATGGACTACGTACCCGAGGGACGCTTCTGCGAGGTCATCCTCGACGGTACCTACTACGGAGTCTATGTGCTCTGCGAACGTGTGTCGAAAGGCAAGACCCGCCTCAACCTGCACGACCCAGGCGCAGACGACGGCGACCTGACCGGCGACTACCACGTGGAAATCGACCGCAACGACGACCCTTACTACCAGTCGCCCAACCACCCCTGGAACAGCATCGACGGCTCGTCGCAGAAAACGGGCTTCTGGGTGAAGTACCAATACAAGGCTCCCGAGAATGATGAGTTCATCTCGCTTCCCACCGGAACGAAGAACGCGCTGAACATGGAGATACAGAAGATGGAGGGCGCATTCCGCAGCCCCAGCTTCGCCGACCCCGAGACAGGCTATCGCCAATATATCGACCCCGTGTCGTTCATGGACTATTTCCTCTCTACCGAGCTGGCAATGAACATCGACGGCTACCGGCTATCGACCAACCTCTACAAATACAGCAAGACCCGCGCCCAGAAGGAAGGGCTCGACCACCGCTGGAAGATGTCACTCTGGGACTATAACATCGCTTGGGGTAACGCCAACTACAACGACGGCACGAGCACCGACAAGTGGATGTACACCTTCAACGAGCGTCACGACGACGGCGAGCAAGTGCCCTTCTACTGGTACCGGCTCGTGAGCGATGAGACCTGGGTTGACGAGCTGAAAGACCGCTGGCAGGCCTACCGCGAGGGCAACCACAGCGACGAGCGGCTGTTCGCCACCATCGACTCGCTGGCCAACGTCGTCCGCGAGGGCGGCGCACAAACACGCAACCAGCAGGCCTGGCAAATCATCGGGCGATCGGTATGGCCGAATCCCTACAACGGGAGTACCTACGACGACGAGCTGAACTACCTGAAGAACTGGACCCGCCAGCGACTGGCCTTCCTCGACAAGCAACTGCTGCCCCCTCCCCCGCCACGCGAGCTGGGACCCGTGGCCGTGAAGCCGGAGTCGTTCACCCAAGACGTTGTGGCCGAGGCATCGCCCGCATCGCAGACCACTACCGTCACCATGGACGGGTCGGGGCGCACATTCTATGCCGAGACCTTCCGCGAGATGGGAGGATTCCCCTCAAACCGCAAGATTACCTCCGGCAACTACAACCTGCTGCGCGAAGGCGAGACCCTCACCTACGAACTTGCACCCTACGACCAGAACAACGTCGTCTATCTGCACAAAGCCTCCGGCGCGGAGACACTGACCGCCGAGTTTGAGACCCCGTTCAAGACCTCGGAGCTGTTCTATCTCTGCACTGCCGGAAACGGCACGGGCACAATGGACGTACAAGTGAACTATACCGACGGCACCTCGGAGACCAAAGAAAACACAACCGTGCGCGACTGGTCGGTGCGCAACCCCGGAGAGAACGAGACCTCGCCCGCGCTGGGTAACGTCTATCGCAGCAATGACCAGACCAGCAGCGACGCACACGACCGCCTCTTCGACTATTCCATAGAGACCGACCCCGACAAGGACATCGAGTCGGTCACCCTGACCACGAAGACCGACAATCCCATGATCTCCGTCTTCGCCTTCGGGCGCGTCATCATCACACCGACAGCCATCGACGTGGTGGAGACCGGCCGTCGTGGCGAGATGAGCCCGCTCACAGGCATCTATACCATCGACGGCCGACGCATAGAGACACCGCAGCGCGGCATCAACATCTTCCGCTATCAGGACGGCACATCGAAGAAGGTTCTTATCAAGTAGAAAGCTATGTTTTATCAAAACCTATACGAACAACGACCGATATAAATCTATTTATGATAGAAATTAACCGCAAACAATAAGAACAATGAAAAAGATCATCATGCTCACCCTGCTGCTTGTATGCTCAGCAGCGAGCTTTGCCGGTCCTGTGACAAGAGACCAGGCCAAGAAAAAGGCTCAGGCCTTCCTCACGGGCGACATCAATGGCAAGCGGCGCGCACCGGCCCGCTTGCGCAGTACAAACCTGCGACAGGTGATGGAAAACGACAACTACCACGTGTTCAACGTCGGACAGAACGACGGATTCGTCATCGTCTCGGGCAGCGATCAGACGCAACCCATCCTCGGCTATGCCGACAGTGGCGAGTTCGACCCGAACCATATTCCCGACGCGCTCCGTCTATGGCTCAGCGACTTAGAGACGGCCGTGCAGGGGGTGGACAAAGGCATTCCGCAGAAACGCAACATCCTCTTCGGGCGCAAGCTCGCGAAACGCACCACGAAACACGCCGTACCGGTGCTGATGGCAAGCCGTTGGAATCAGGGCGACCCTTACAATCTGCAGACACCCTCATATATTGAGGATGTCCAGAATGAAGACGGCACCACGACTCAAGTAAGACACGACCACTCGGCAACAGGCTGTGTGGCTACTGCCATGGCACAGGTGATGTATTACTGGAAATGGCCCCAAAATGCCTGTGCCACCATTCCAAAGTACAGCTCCGACTGGAACCAGTGGCGCACCCTCGGTCCGCTCAGCCCGACAACGTTCAAGTGGGACGACATGACCGACACCTACGACAGCGGCTCATCGCAGAAGGCGAAGGACGCGGTGGCAGAGCTGATGAAATATGTGGGCTACTCCATTCAGATGGGCTACGGTCCGTCGTCGGGGGCTGCCTCGGTGAACTGCGGCACGGCACTGCGCAACTACTACGGCTATGCGCAGACGACGCAGTTTGTGATTCACGACAACTATACCTACCCGGAGTGGGAAGACCTGATCTACGGCGAGCTGGCGCTGGGACGCCCCGTGCTGATGGCCGGCGACAACTATGAGCGCAC
>JAFRZC010000170.1 GCA_017442765.1 Prevotella sp.
AGCATCACCCATACAAAAGAACTACTATGCCGTCGATGTCAAAAGCGGCAAGCGCACGCCGCTCGACAACCAACGCGGCTGGCACAATGCAACGCTTTCCGCCAAGGGGAAATACCTCGTTGACAACTATTCCGAGCCCGATGTTCCCCGAAATATCATACTCACACGAACTGATGAACCCGCAAAGCGAACACAACTGCTTTCATCCGACGACCCTTGGGACGGATACGATATTCCCGAATACATCTGTGGGACGATAAAGGCCGACGACGGCACGACCGACCTTTACTATCGTATGGTAAAACCAACCAACTTCGACCCTTCGAAGAAATATCCCACCGTTGTCTATGTTTATGGCGGCCCTCATGCCCATAATGTACAGGCCTCGTGGCACTATGGCTCACGCGGTTGGGAAACCTATATGGCAGGCAAGGGCTATCTGCTATTCATTCTTGACAACCGAGGGAGTGAGAACCGCGGACGCGAGTTTGAGCAAGCCACCTTCCGCCAGCTCGGACAAATAGAGATGGCCGACCAGATGAAAGGTATCGAATTCCTCAAGTCGCTCCCCTATGTCGATGCCGACCGTATCGGCGTGCACGGCTGGTCGTTCGGCGGTTTCATGACCATCACGCTTATGCTCAACCATCCCGATGTCTTCAAGGTCGGCGTGGCCGGCGGCCCCGTCATCGACTGGAAATGGTACGAGGTGATGTACGGCGAGCGCTACATGGACACGCCGCAACAGAATCCTGAAGGCTACGAAAAAACCTCGCTTATCAACAAGGCCGACCAACTAAAGGGGAAACTTCAAATCATCACTGGCTACAATGATCCCACCGTCGTTCCCCAGCATTGTCTCTCGTTCATTGCCGAATGTATCAAGGTTGGCACACAACCCGATTTTTTCGTCTATCCCGGTGAGCCCCACAACATGCGCGGCCATCAGTCAACCCACCTTCACGAGCGCATCACGCAGTATTTCGAGGACTACTTGAAATAAATTCCCCCTTCAGACAACAACACAGAGCAGGCAAGCCCAATAGCGGTTTGCCTGCTATGCGTTATAAAAAAAGCCGAATATCTCACGACATCCGAACTTTAAAAAACAAACTACTTAAAAACTAATCTACTAAAACAAATCAAAAATATCTCTAATCCTCATAGCAAATGCTATGAAATCTTACAAATTCAAACAAATTTCACAATTCGGCTGCAAAGTTATAACTTTTTTACCGTTTCTCCAAACATTTTATAAGAAAAATCACAGTTTTGCTTAAAAAGCAGCACAAAAGAAGGGTAAATCACGACGATTTACCCTTCTCATGCTATTTTTTCCAATGATTTCTTACATCATGCCGCCCATTCCAGGGTTACCCATCGGCATGGCGGGCTTTTCTTCTGGTTTGTCCACGATAAGGCATTCCGTCGTGAGGAACATTCCTGCGATGGACGCAGCGTTCTCAAGGGCCACACGTGCTACCTTGGCAGGGTCAATGACACCCGATTCACGCAAATCCTCGTACTTGTCGAGACGGGCGTTGTAACCGAAGTCGCCCTTGCCCTCGCGTACTTTCTGCACGACGACAGCACCTTCAGCACCTCCGTTGATGGCAATCTGACGAAGCGGCTCCTCGATGGCACGCTCGATAATCTTGATACCCGTCTGCTCGTCGGCATTCTCGCCCTTCACGTCCTTCAGCACGTCAAGTGCGCGGATGTAGGTCGTGCCGCCACCGGCAACAACACCTTCCTCAATGGCTGCGCGGGTTGCACAGAGTGCATCGTCAACGCGGTCTTCCTTCTCCTTCATCTCCACCTCGCTGTTGGCACCGACGTAGAGTACCGCTACACCGCCTGCCAGTTTGGCCAGACGCTCCTGCAGTTTCTCCTTGTCGTAGGAGCTTGTGGTGTTCTCTATCTCGTTCTTAATCTGAGCCACACGGTCCCGGATGGTCTGCTTATCGCCAGCGCCATTGACAATCGTTGTGTTGTCCTTGGTCACCTCAACCTTCTCGCACGTGCCGAGCATGTCGAGCGTAGCCTGCTCAAGGGTGAGACCGCGCTCCTCGCTGATAACGGTTCCACCGGTGAGGATGGCGATGTCCTCGAGCATGGCCTTGCGGCGGTCGCCGAAGCCGGGAGCCTTCACGGCACAAATCTTCAGACCAGCCTGCAGGCGGTTCACCACAAGTGTGGTCAGTGCCTCAGAGTCAACGTCCTCGGCAATGACGAGCAGTGGACGACCGCTCTCGGCTGCGGGGCGAAGGATGGGCAGGAAGTCCTTGATATTGGAGATTTTCTTATCGTAGATGAGGATATACGGATTTTCCATCACACACTCCATCTTGTCGCTGTTCGTAACGAAGTAAGCCGACAGATAGCCACGATCGAACTGCATACCCTCGACAACGCCGATATGCGTGTCGCGGCTCTTCGACTCCTCGATGGTGATAACACCGTCTTTCGAGACCTTGCGCATGGCATCGGCCAGCAATTTGCCGATTTCCTTGTCATTATTGGCGCTGACGGTAGCCACCTGCTCAATCTTGTCGTAGTTGTCGCCTACAACCTCGGCGCTCTCCTGAATGAACTCGACGACCTTGTTGACGGCCTTGTCGATACCACGCTTCAAATCCATCGGATTGGCGCCTGCGGTGACATTCTTCAAACCTTCGTTCACGATGGCCTGAGCGAGAATAGTAGCGGTAGTAGTTCCGTCACCGGCATCGTCGCCAGTCTTCGAGGCAACGCCCTTAACAAGCTGTGCGCCCGTGTTCTCAAAACGGTCCTCAAGCTCAATCTCCTTGGCTACAGTGACACCGTCCTTCGTAATCTGAGGAGCACCGAACTTCTTTTCAATCACCACGTTACGTCCTTTTGGGCCAAGTTTTACTTTTACTGCGTCAGCCAGCTGATCAACACCCTTCTTCAAGAGGTCGCGGGCTTCAATGTTGAATTTAATATCTTTTGCCATAATACTTTGTTTTTTTATAATAAATGTATGTTTTTTGATGAAAGAACGTGGCTTTCTTGATTAAAGAACGCCATGTTTGTCTTATGCCAGCACGGCGAGCACGTCGCTCTGCCGCATGATGAGATACTTCTCGCCGTCGAGCTCGAGCTCGGTTCCGCTATACTTTCCATAGAGCACTTCGTCGCCCTCTTTGAGCACCATCTGCTCGTCTTTTGTGCCATTGCCAACGGCAATTACTTTTCCGCGAAGCGGTTTTTCCTTCACTGTGTCGGGGATGATAATCCCGCCGACTTTCTGCTCAGCCGGTGCAGGTGCTACGAGCACGCGGTCTGCTAATGGTTTAATGTTCATGATTTTGTTGTTTTATTGTTGTTTGTAATTTAATTCCGAGGCCAATTGAAGCCAAAAGTGTGCCAAAGCAAGAAATATGACTAACTTTTTCCAAGGAAGTGACAAATTGTCAGTCGCCGACACCGTGTCATCGGCTTTCAGAAAGCAGATGCTTAACTCCCGTTTTCCCAAAGACCGTCTCTCGCATTCTGAAAGACCGTCTTTCGCAGAAAATTCCCTAGGGAATTTCTTCCAAAAGACCGTCTTTTAGAGAGGCTCTCATTTGCTATTGACTATCAGCGGGTTGCGAATGGCCTTTTTGACGAAGCAAGTTAATGTTGCGCCACAGACAATTTGGCAGACATCGCCAACAGAAAGTCAGCATCCGATAGCGCCAGTCGATGACAACGACATGCCGGCGAAGGGCAACGGCTCTGACGATACTCCGCGCGACTTTCTCCACCGGCATGAGCATGGGATATTTTTGGCTGGCAAGCAGCGGTGTGTCAACAAATCCCGGCCGTATATCGGTGAAGGTGATGTTGAGCCGACGGCTCGTCGAAAGTTGCTCAAGGGCCTGGACATAAGTGCTCTGGAGGGCTTTCGTGGCGCTATAGGCCGGTGCGGGGCCAAGTCCTTTAGTTATGGCTATCGAGGATACGACGGCAATGTGACCGTCCCCCTGCCGCTCCATCTGCCGGAAAGCCTCGCCCACCATACGCATAAAGCCCAGGGCATTGGTCTCGGCGGTCGAAAGCTCAACGTCTTCGTCGAGTTCCAGATTCTGCCGTCCAATGCCCGACACATGCAGATAGAGATCCACATGCCCCATTCGCTCAAAGAGAACTTTCAACTGCCGCGAGGCATCTGTCTGAGTGACGTCAATCTGTTCCACCACTCCCCTGCCCTCGTTCGCGGAAAGAAGTTGCTGAAGCGGTGCCGTCCGTCGGGCACAAAGCCCCACAGTCCATCCGTCGGCAAGCAGCTGCCGCGCCACCTCATGGCCGATACCCGACGAGGCACCCATGACAATTGCTGTCTTCATAATCAAAATAATGCTTTATAATCGGTGCAAAAGTACAAAAAAGATGGGGATAAAAGAAACAAAGATAAAAAATATATGCCAAATTTGGTGATATGTGAAAAATTTTCGTAACTTTGCACCTATTATATATAATACTTTGAATATTCATAAACAATTACACAAATGAAAAGTTTTTTTAAGTATGTCTTAGCCACAGTAGTTGGCTTGTTCGTTTTCGGAATCATCATGGGGCTGTTTGCCGTGATGAGCCTTGTAGGAATGGTATCGTCGAGTCAGGCCACACGCAATGTGAGTAAAAACTCGGTTCTCGTGATGAACCTGTCGGGCACTTTCTCTGAGCAGGAACAACCTGACCTTCTTGGCAAACTGACTGGTCAGACCTTAAGCACAGCAGGACTGAACACTACGCTTTCGGCCATCCGCAAAGCCAAGGAGAACGACGACATAAAGGGTATCTATATCGAAGCAGGCGCACTTTCGGCCAGCTTCGCCACCTTGCAGGAGATACGCAACGCATTGAAAGACTTCCGCAAGAGCGGCAAATGGATTGTCTGCTACGGCGACACCTATTCGGAGGGAGCCTACTATCTGGCATCGGTGGCAGACAAAATATACTTAAACCCGCAGGGAATGCTCGACTGGCACGGTCTGGCCGCACAGCCTGTCTTCTTGAAAGACCTCTTATCAAAAGTAGGTGTAAAATACCAGGTAGTGAAAGTGGGAACGTTCAAGAGTGCCACCGAGACTTACACCGAAACAAAGATGAGCGATGCCAACCGCGAGCAGATTGAGGCTTTCATCAACGGCACATGGACTAACATCTGCAAGGATGTGGCCGAAAGTCGCAAAATCAGCACCGACTCGCTGAATGCCTACGCCGACCGCATGACAACGTTCGAACCGGCCGAGAACCTGAAGAAATACAAACTGGTGGACGAGCTCATCTATGCCGACCAAGTAAAGGACAAAGTAAAAAAACTGCTTGAGCTCAAAGAAGACGATAAGATTAACCAGATCAGCATGGCCGACATGCAGAACGTGAAAGAGAAAAAACGCGACGGAGAGCAGATTGCCGTTTACTACGCCTACGGAACCATCGTACAAAATAACACCACAGGTGCTTTCACGCAAGATCACAACATTGTGGCAAAGGATGTATGCGCCGATTTGGAGAAGCTGGCCAAGGACGACGACGTGAAAGCGGTTGTCGTCAGAGTCAACTCCCCTGGTGGCGATGCCTATGCCTCAGAGCAAATCTGGCATCAGATTGTAGAGCTGAAAGCCAAAAAACCCGTTGTCATTTCCATGGGTGACTATGCCGCATCGGGCGGTTACTATATAAGTTGCGCCGCGTCGTGGATCGTCGCACAGCCCAACACGCTCACGGGAAGCATCGGCATCTTCGGCGCCTTCCCCGATGCCAGCGAACTGGTCACCCAGAAACTCGGCGTGAAGTTCGACGAAGTGAAGACCAACAAAAACAGTGGATTCGGAAACCTCATGGCACGACCGTTCAATGGAGAGGAACTCTCGCTCCTGCAAGGTTACATCAACCGGGGATACGACCTCTTCCGCAAGCGCGTAGCCGACGGACGCAAACAGAAAGTTGAAGACATCGAGAAGATTGCTCAGGGGCGCGTATGGCTCGGCCAGGATGCACTCGGCATTAAGCTGGTCGATCAACTCGGAGGACTCGACGATGCCATTGCCAAGGCAGCCAAACTGGCAAAACTCGAAGAATACTACACCCGCGAATATCCCGCCGCACCCGACTTCATCGAACAACTCATGGCGGCATCGTCGAAAGGCAACTACCTCGACGAGCAGATGCGGCTGATGCTCGGAGACTTCTATGAGCCATTCTCTATGCTCAAGACTCTTAACCAGCGCGAAGCCATCCAAGCCCGCATACCCTTTGTCTTAAATTTGAGATAGCCTTGAATATCTAGAAAATCTAGAATATCTAGAATATCTAGAGAATCTAGAAAAAACTCTGGAATAGCAATGAGAAGCGAAGGCGATTTCATCCACATCAACGAGTGGCTCAGACCTCTGAGCTTCTTCTACGGTATTGGTGTGAGGCTGCGCAATCGTCTTTTCGACCTTGGCGTGCTGAAAAGCCAAGCCTACGACATTCCCGTTATCTCCGTCGGAAACATCACCGTCGGAGGTACGGGAAAGACCCCTCACGTGGAATATCTTGTCAACTTGTTGCAAGACAAGCTGAATGTAGCCGTGCTCAGCCGGGGATACAAACGGAAAAGCCGAGGCTATGTGCTTGCCGACATCGATACTCCGATGCGCGAGATAGGCGATGAGCCGTATCAGATGAGGCATAAGTTTCCAAAAGCCTACATTGCCGTTGACAGAAAGCGTACACGCGGTATCAGTCGTCTTTGCAACGACGAGGAAACAAAAGATGTCGATGTCATTGTACTCGACGATGCTTTCCAACATCGCCACGTCAAGCCCGGCATCAATATCCTGCTCATCGACTACCACCGGCTCATCATCTACGACAAGCTACTGCCCGCCGGGCGATTGCGCGAGCCGAAAGACGGAAAAAACCGCGCCGACATTGTCATTGTCACAAAATGCCCGAAAGACCTGAAACCTATGGAATATCGTGTTCTCACACGCGCACTCAACCTCTATCCCTATCAGGATCTTTACTTTACCACGCTCGGCTACCAGCCCTTACATACCATCTTTACCCCGCAGAAAGAGACAAAGCCTCTTGAAGAACTCCGCGACACCAATGTCCTGCTGCTCACAGGCATCGCGTCGCCCCGACAACTGCTGTTCGATTTAAAACCTCTCACAAAAAACATCACATCACTCGCTTTCAGCGACCATCACCAATTCCGCAGAAAAGACATCGAACGCATCAACGAGACCTTCAGCGAGATACCGTCGCCGAAAATCATTGTCACAACAGAAAAAGACCAGACCAGACTTCTTTCCGCAGAAGGACTTGACGAAGAAGTCAGGCAGCACCTATATGCATTGCCCATCGACATCAAGTTCCTGCTTGACAGAGAAGAAAAATTCAACGAAAAGATCATAAGCTATGTACAGAAAAATTCAAGAAACAGCATCCTGGTTAAAGGAAAGGATGACCACAAGCCCAAAGACAGCCATCGTACTGGGGACAGGCCTCGGACAATTAGCTTCAGAAATAACTGACACCTACGAGTTTCCCTACGAAGAAATTCCCAACTTCCCGGTATCAACCGTCGAAGGCCATAGCGGAAAACTCATCTTTGGAAAGCTTGGAGGAAAAGACATCATAGCCATGCAAGGCCGCTTCCACTACTACGAAGGCTACTCCATGAAGGACGTGACCTTCCCCGTGCGCGTCATGTACGAGCTCGGCATCAAGACGCTCTTCGTCTCAAATGCCGCTGGCGGCATGAATCCCAGCTTCAGTATCGGCGACATCATGGTGATTACCGACCACATCAATTTCTTCCCCGAGCATCCACTACGTGGCAAAAACTTTCCCACCGGCCCGCGATTTCCCGATATGCACGAACCGTACGACCAGACTCTCATCCGACTGGCCGACCAAATAGCCGAAGAAAAAGGCATCAAACTGCAACACGGCGTTTACGTAGGCGTTCAGGGACCGACCTTTGAGACTCCGGCAGAATATCGTATGTATCGCATTCTTGGCGGCGACACCGTCGGCATGAGCACAGTGCCCGAGGTCATCGTTGCCCATCACTGCGGCATCCGAACCTTCGGATTGTCGATAGTCACAGACCTTGGAGGGGTTGACGTTCCTGTGCAAGTAAGCCATGAGGAGGTTCAAGAGGCTGCCAACAAAGCCCAGCCCCTGATGACAACACTAGTGCGCGAGATGATAAAGAAATCATAACTACATGCAAATAAAAGAACTTGGCGAATTCGGACTTATCGAACGCCTCACAAAAGAAATAAAGCCCGCTCAGCCATCAACCGTGCTGGGCGTTGGCGACGACTGCGCCGTGCTGCATTATCCCGACAGCGAGGTGCTCGTCACAACCGACATGCTCATGGAAGGCGTCCACTTTGACCTGACCTATGTGGACTTGCGACACCTTGGCTACAAGACGGCAGTGGTGAACATCAGCGACATCTTCGCCATGAACGGCACTCCCCGGCAGTTGCTCGTGAGCATTGCGCTCAGCCGTCGTTTCACAGTAGAGGACATGGAGGCTTTCTATGACGGATTGCGCCATGCCTGCCAACAATGGAATGTCGATATCGTGGGCGGCGACACAACATCCTCCTACACAGGACTGGCCATCTCCATCACCTGCATCGGCGAAGCCCGCCGCGACGAGATTGTTTACCGAAGCGGCGCAAAAGACACCAATCTCATCTGCGTGTCTGGAGACCTTGGAGCCGCATACATGGGATTACAACTGTTAGAACGTGAGAAAGCCATTTACTATCAGCAGATAGAAGAACAAAAAAAGAAATCATCAGGGAAAGAAATGCCAGATATACCATTCCAACCCGACTTCGCCGGCAAGGAATATCTGCTGCAAAGACAGCTGCAACCCGAGGCACGCGGCGACATTATCAACAAGCTACGCGAAGCCGGCATTCGCCCCACCGCGATGATGGACATCAGCGACGGACTTTCCTCGGAGTTGCTCCATATCTGCAAACAGTCGGGAACTGGCTGCCGTATCTATGAGAAAAACATTCCCATCGACTATCAGACAGCCGTCATGGCCGAGGAACTTAATCTCAATGTCACCACCTGCGCACTCAATGGAGGAGAAGACTATGAATTGCTCTTTACCGTGCCCATCGGCGACCATGAGAAAATAGAGCAGATAGAGGGAATCCGTCTCATCGGTCACATCACCGATGCCTCACTCGGATGCCAGCTCGTCAGCCGCGACGGACAAGAGTTTCCAATCAAGGCCCAAGGCTGGAACCCCCTATAGTCATAGCCACAACTCTTTAAGCAAAAATACCAGAAAGAAAAAAATATTCTTTAGAATGTAATAAAGTGAAAAACTTTGCGTTATGTTAATAGACAAATATAAAATGATTGCCTATGACGTATTTTACTTCTGAAGAATTAAGACCCTCCGAACAGACTTTGAACATTATCCGCCAGTTTGCCTACACCTACCGCCCTGCAACAGCAGAGCACTGTGAGTGGAACGGGCTATGGGGAGGGCAGAATACGGCTTATTGCCTCAACTAAAGATTAACCGCTGAGATATGGCTCATCTTCTATCCCCTTCGCTCCTTTCGGCAGATTTCCTGTCGCTGAGGAGTGAAGTTGAAATGATTAACCGGAGCAAGTCTGACTGGCTTCACCTTGATGTGATGGACGGAGTCTTCGTGCCCAATATCTCGTTTGGCTTTCTTGTCATCGAGGCCGTAGCCAGGATTTGCAAAAAACCGCTTGATGTTCACCTGATGATTGTCCAGCCCGAACGCTATATACAACAGGTTGCCCGGACAGGAGCCATGATGATGACCGTCCATCAGGAGGCCTCCACACATCTTCACCGCACCGTTCAGGAAATACATGCGGCAGGGATGAAAGCCGGAGTGGCATTGAACCCCTCCACACCCGTCTCGGTGTTGGAAGACATCATCGGCGATATTGATCTTGTATTGCTTATGAGTGTAAACCCTGGTTTTGGCGGGCAGTCGTTCATCGAACGCACCATTCAGAAGGTCAGGCTATTGCGCGACCTTATTGCCGAAAGCAACAGCAAGGCACTCATTGAGGTTGATGGCGGTGTGAACGAAAAAACGGCTCCTCGCCTTATAGAGGCAGGAACCGATGTCTTGGTCAGCGGGAGCTACATCTTCGCTTCCCCCGATCCTTTAGAAACCATCGAGAAGTTGAAAGGCTAAAAAGGTTGAAAGGTTGAACAAGTTTTTTGCAATATGCTTGTTCAACCTTTCAACCTTTCAAACCAATTGCAGAGCAATATTATGTTCCTTGGCCATTCGGCGAAGGTTGAGTAGCGCATAGCGCATACGGCCGAGCGAGGTGTTGATGCTCACATTTGTAGTCTCGGCGATTTCCTTAAACGACAATTGTTGAAAGTAACGCATGAAGACCACCTCACGCTGTGCGGCCGGCAGACTCTCCATGAGTCTCTTCACGTCGTTCAGCACCTGATCGTTGATGAATTTGCTTTCAATGTTACTGTCGAGCAGTTCGCCGCCGCCAATATTTGAGAGGTCGTTGTTCTCGGTAGGCTCCACGATATGGTCGGCACGCTGGTCGCGATACCAGTCCATTATCACGTTATGGGCGATGCGCATAATCCATGCCCCGAACTTTCCGCTTGTGGTATATTTCCCCTGCTGCAATTTGGTAACCACCTTGAAGAAGGTCTCCTGGAAAATGTCGTCGGCCAGATCGCGGTCGCGAACCACGAACAGAATATAAGAAAACAGTTTCGACTGATTGCGCGACAATAACAAGTCAAACGCCCTGTTGTTTCCATCGATGTAAGATAAGGCCAACTCCTCGTCGGTCATATCATGCAGATTCTTCATTTTTGTTTACTTTAAAATTGAAGTAAATGCTTTGTCGATAGGCGTAATATTTTTAAGTTATTGTCAAAAATGTTAATGAATTCGGCGGCAAAGTTAAGTACTTTTATTGAAACCACCAAATTTTTCTTAAAAAAAGTGAGGTTGGTGCAGGGAGCTACCAACCTCGGAGACCGATTTCGTAAATGTCGAAATCATTAAAAACACGTGGCAAATATAGGGTATTTGTTTTAGATTAACAAGAAAAAACGCAAAAAAGTGCTGTTTTTTAACACTTCGACGGCAAAAAACGCACTTTGCCCCCTATTTAAAACAAAAAATAAGCGTAAAATAATGCTAAAATAATTTGCAGTTCGATTTTAAATGACTAACTTTGCAAGCAAATATATACACATCTAATCATTAACTTAAAACATTTTTTATGAAAAACTTTCTACGTTATTCTCTGCTATTGTTGTTAGCTGTGTTCGCCGGCAACAAAGGCTTTGCTACAGATGTAGTGTTCGACTTCAGTACCGCTGAGGGCATTGCTGCCCTTGGTATTGACGTTCCGGCAGAAAACACCAATGTTGATATCGCCGGAAAGACCATCGTCTTCCAGAACATCACAATGACCGCTACCGACGGCCCCAACGTGAACTCTACACGTGTGTGGCAAAGTAGTGGTAACTCAGCAGGCAAGTATGACCTGCGAGCCTACAACGGTGCGACTCTGACTTTCACGGCTCCCACCAACAAGGTTATCACCAAGATGGTCTGCACCGACTCGTTCTCAAAGAAATGGGACAGCGCGCCCTCTGCCAATGTCGGCACGTTCAGCGACCACACCTGGACTGGCAGCGCCAACAGCGTGACGCTCACCATGAACGCACAGAACCGCTTTGGCACCATCACCATCACCTATGGTGACGACGACGGCACAGGTGGCGGTGTAACACCCGACCCAGATCCCGATCCAAATCCCGATGGTACTGTCACCTTCGACTTCGACAAGGACAACGACGTGCTCGCACTCTTCGGTTTCGAGGGCTATTCCAGCGGCTCGGGTGCCAGCTATGTTGACACCGGCGACTTCAAGGAAGACAAGACCGGCACCGTCGAAGGTGTTGACCTGACCGTCTCGCCCAACCCCACCGAGGGCGGCACCCCCAACCGCGTATGGGGCAGCTCACCGAAACTGCGTCTCTATGGCGGCTCCTTCACCGTCAAGGCTCCTGCCGGACACAAGATCACGGCCATGACCTTCACCACATCGTGGAACTCGAACAACAAGGCTCTCCAGTGGAATGCTACGGCCAGCACCGGTACCCTGACCGTCGGCGACATGAGCAACCAGACTGTCGTATGGGCTGGCGAGGCCGAGGAAGTTGTCTTCACGGTAGAGAAAAACACCC
>JAFRZC010000171.1 GCA_017442765.1 Prevotella sp.
AGGAACCGGAGTGCGAGATTCCCGTGGCCCGCAAGCTCGTGGAGCTCATCCCCGAGTGTACCCGTCTGCGTGCCGAGGCCGAGGCCAGCATCAAGGACGACACCATCACCCTAAGATTGGCTGTTAGCTCTTTGCCATTAGCTATTAGCCAACAGCCCGCTCGGCCGAAGGACGCTTGCTACCAACGGGACGCAAGAACAGCCAACAGCTTGATGACTGGGAAACCCTCCAGCTCAAGGCCGCCATGTCCGTCGGTGCCCTGCTCATCGACCGCAAGGCCACGAAATTGCAGTTAGCTTTTAGCAATTGGCCATTAGCAAGCCAAGAGCCAATAGCCAACAGCCAAAAGCTAGAATCCCTTGCCGACGCCATCCTCCAGGCTGCCCGCATCAAATTCACCAAGACGGAGTACATCTCCTGCCCGGGCTGCGGACGCACGCTCTACAACCTGCAGGAGACCATTGCTAAGGTCAAGGCAGCTACCAGCCATCTTGTCGGACTGAAAATCGGCATCATGGGCTGCATCGTCAACGGCCCCGGCGAGATGGCCGATGCCGACTACGGCTATGTCGGTGCCGGACGCGGCAAAATCTCGCTCTACCGCGGCAAGGAGTGCGTCCTGAAGAACATCCCCGAGGCCGAGGCCGTCGACCGCCTGTTAGAACTGATAAATAACGACCAAAAACAATAACGACAATGAAAAAACTTATCTTCCTCAACATCGCAGCCATGCTGCTGACAGCCTGCCAGATGAAAGGCAACAACACAGAAACCACTCAGGAGCAGACCGCTCAGAATGCCGCCATCCCCGCCGAGGGCACCGAGGTGGGCAACAAGTACATCGACATCAAACTGCCTGGCATACAGGGCAATAACGTTGCTGTCAGCGACTATGTCGCCAAGAACCGCTACACCCTCATCGACTTCTGGGCCTCTTGGTGCCCGCCTTGCCGCGCCGAGATGCCTACTATCGTCAAGGCCTACGCCCAGTACCACGCCCAAGGTTTCGAGGTCGTCGGCGTGTCACTCGACAACAACCGCGAGGCATGGCTTGCCGCCCTCGAGAGGCTCGGCATGACATGGCCCCAGATGAGCGACCTCAAGGGTTGGGAGTGTCAGGGTGCACAGCTCTATCACATCCAGGCCATCCCCGCCAACGTCCTTGTCGACCAACAGGGCATCATCGTCGCCAAAGACCTGCGCGGCGAGAGCCTGCTCCAGAAGATTGCCGAGCTGATGCATTAAAGAACATGGTGCCATGAAAGGCATATCCTGATTGGCAGACGCAGATGAAAGTACGAATCACAGCCATCCGCCAGACGGTCTATCCAGACCTGATGGCCAAATACGAAAACCCCATCGAGCACACTTGCGATGTCAGGGAAGGCCAGCAATGGATTTCCGTTGACGGCAAGTGTCCCGAAGGGATGTGTCCCTCCGCGTGGTCTTCCATGCAGGAGTTTGTAGCGTCGTTAGCGAAAGGCGAGGGCAACTTTTATGACGGCTGGATGAAGAACCCCATGAGCGCGATGATCAGCTGCAACGACGGTTTCCGTCCGTTCAGTTTCTATATAGAAGCGATAGAGTGACTCTTCTGTTCACGATGGAGGAAGATTGTCGTCCGACCCGGGCTTATCGGGAATCACGACAGGGTCCTCACTTCCCTTGCCTTGGTATGAAGACGCAACAAAGATACAGAGTATCTTCGTCGATTCATCTGCAAAGATGAATCAATTTTTTGGAGATATCCAAGGAAATGGAGCAAAAAGTTAACTTCTAACATGCCGAAGGTGAAGCGTCTGACCCCATACGTAATTCATCTGTTGCTTTCATCTCTTATACATCAATTGGGTGCTGAATCGTTATTATAGCATTACCACCATTATTGGGGACTGAATGTTACAGAAGGCCCTACTTCAAGGACCATAAAGAAAATTTGGAATCCGTCTGGACTTTTAAAATAATAGTCCTTACTATCTTTTCGGTTTGTGGCATACATTTTTGTAGTTTCCTCATCATATTCATAATTGATTTTTGCAGCCTCAGCCTTCACTTTTTCAAACGAAATCTGTTTCAAATGAAGCATTATGTCCGTTTTCTTACGAGACTTCTTAGTTACAGTTATATGATTCTTTGTTACAGGTGAGACTCCTGAGAATGTCGTTCCGAGAAAAAATTCTCCAACATAATTATCTTTAGGCTCTGTAGGATTCCAACCAGCAGAACTCAATTTCTCTCGAATCTTTTTGAAATCTTTTAAATGTACCAACTCGTCAAGAAATGCAAAATCTTCTAACGAAGAGTCAGGTTGTTTAGGCTCTGTAACTCTTTCTTTAGTTTCAATCTGTTTTCTGCCATTTGCATTAGAGTTCTTGGTATCCTGTGATTGAGGCTCCTCTTGTGACGCAGGAGCATTCGTTTCTTTTCCGTTATCCGTGATATACATTCCCAACTCATAGTCACCAGAGTCAAACGGGCCAGATGAATATGTCACTTCTCCATAAGGCAACTTAAGTGTTGGAGTTCCATTATTATTTGTCCATTTTCCCCCATAGAGTGCTATCATTTCTTTCTTGAGCCTGTTAATACGGTTAGTTGCGGCTGCCTGTGTATTAACCATATTAACGATTGACACAGTCTTAACACGATTATTCTCTGCTGTTATACAAATCTCAGACAACATCCCATAGACATTGCCTCTAAGAAATGTTTGAGACGGATCATTACTGAACCCCCATCCGTCAGCAAATCCTTTCTGACGAAGGGCTTTTTCAAATGCTTTCACATCGCCACCCATTTTAAGTCCAAGGAACTCCATGTGATCACGTTGTATAACAGGCACAGCACTTGTCGTGGTCGCACGTCTCTGAGGTGCTGCCTTCCGCTGTTGCGCCATCATGGGCATCACTGAGCCGAATATGAATGCTACTGCCAAAAATAATAGAATTCGTTTCATATTAGTAAGTATTTAAAGGTTTTTAGTTCATCCCCGCCATTAGCGGAAAAACATTCATCGGCAAAGATAATCATTATTTTGGAGACATCCAAGAAAATGGGACAAAAGTTTTGCTTCGCGCGTGCGTATATATATGGGATACCCAAAACGAACCCTCACCTCCCGCACCTCCCACACCTACGTCGGGTGTGGGAGGTGTGAGAGGTGAGGGGTGTATTTCTATTTCGCTATATATACGCGCGACCGTGACGATTTCACCACACGCCTATATTTTTTCACGAGAGGCCGTGACGTTTTTACGGCAGGCTTAAATGACATAACCTAACGATAGGAACAGTCCTCCGAAAATAACCCGGATGATGTTTCCGAATGTTGTCATAATGCCTATTATTAAAAGGGTTTGCTAATAGTTGAACGACGAGCCGCCGAGGAACTCGCGGAGGAGCGACGTCGGGGGTATCTGCGTGTCGGGGATGGGCTTGATGTAACGCAGGAACTTCAGCAGGCGGTAGGCCTCGGCATATTCCGGTATGTTCTCAGGCACCTGCTCCAGTAGCGGCTCCGCCTCGCGCTTCAGCACGGCGAGTTCGAAGAGCATGGCGGTGTTGAACATGGCGTCGGCGTTCTCCTGGTAGGGGAATATCCAGCGGTTCTCGCCAGCCCTGACCGACGGCCAGCGGCGGATGGTCTCCTGAGCAGAGACGCCGCGGTACTTGTTGTCGCGGATGATGCGGCGTAGCAGGCGGTTGTCGGTGGTGGGGATGTAGTTGTGTTTGTCTAAGAGCAGCGTGGTCAGTGCCGAGGCATAGACGCGGAACACCTGGTGAGGCGGCACCTGCGACATGAGCTCAGGGTTCAGGGCGTGGATACCCTCGACGACGAGCACCTCGTCGTCATGTAGGGTGAGACGCCGTCCGCTCATCATCGAGCGTCCTGTGGGGAAGTCGTAGCGCGGCAGCTCTACCTCATCACCGCGCAGCAGGGCGGTCATTTGCTGGTTCAGCAAGTCGAGGTTCAGGGCGTGCAGATGTTCGAAGTCGTAGTCGCCCTTCTCGTCACGCGGCGTCTTCTCGCGGTCGACGAAGTAGTCGTCGAGGGAGATGCCCACGGGTTTGATGCCGTTGACGGCGAGTTGTACCGAGAGGCGCTTGCAGGTAGTCGTCTTACCTGAGCTGGACGGGCCTGCAATGAGCACGAGTTTGATGTCGCGCCTACGGGCAATGTCGTCGGCAATCATCGATATCTTCTTCTCCTGGAGGGCCTCTGAGATTTGTATGAGTCGCGACGAGTAACCGGCGTCGATGGCCTCGTTCAGGTCGCCAATGGTGCACAGTCCGATGATGTCCTGCCAGCGGTGGTGCTCCTTGAAGATGCCGAACATCTTGTCCTGATGCACCATCTCACCCAGCTCTGTGGGGTGCTCCGCCGAGGGTATGCGCAGCAGCAGACCGTCGTAGTATTTCTCCAGTCCGAAGAGGTAGAGCTGGCTGGTATTGGTCAGCAGTGCACCGTAGTAATAGTCTATGTAGCCGTCAATCTCGTAGTAGGTAGTATAGAGCCGTCCGTTGCTCTTGAGCAGTTTCACCTTCGAGTAGGTATGCAGGTCGGTGAACAGACGGATGGCCTCGTCGGTAGTGGTCTCGTGGCGGTGGATGGGCAGGCCGGCGTCGATAATCTCCTGCATCTGGCTGCGGATAAGGCCGGCATCGGCGGGTGTCACGGGATGCCCGATGTCCAGATTGACAAAATAACCGTTTGACACGGGAATGTCTATCGACACCTTACACTTGTCGAACAGGTCGTGAACGGCCTTGCACAGCACAAAGAAGAGCGAGCGGGTGTAGGCCCTGAGGCCGCTTGGTGAGGTGATGTCCAGAAACTCCACGTCTTTCCGCTTGTAGACGCGGAAATGCATACCCTCCACCTTGTTGTTCACATGAGCCAGCACGGGCCCGTATGTCATCTGCAGACCCGTCTGCTGGTAGACTTCCTCGAGTGTGGCACCCATGGGGACGCTCACCGTCTGCCCGTTATTAAGGCATTTCACCTGTATCATTTCCATATTCTCAACCGTATTAGATATTTTTTTGCTGCAAAGATAATGATTATTTGGAAATTATTCGTATCTTTGTAGCCGAAATTATAAAAAAACTAATCCCATGTCCATCTGGATTATCATCAAACTGCTCGGCTCGCTCGCCCTTCTGATGTTTGGAATGAAGGCTATGAGTGAGGCGTTGCAGAAAATGGCCGGACCGCAGTTGCGCCACGTCCTCGGAGCCATGACCACCAACCGCTTCACGGGAATGTTGACAGGTACGCTGGTGACGGCGTCTGTCCAGTCGTCAACAGCAACGACGGTGATGACCGTGTCGTTTGTCAATGCCGGTCTGCTCACCCTGGCGCAGGCCATCTCCGTCATCATGGGTGCCAACATCGGTACGACGCTGACGGCCTGGATCATGTCGGCAGGTATGTCGTTCGACATCAGTATCGTGTCCTATGTGGGCTTCTTCCTGGGTATCATCCTTATCTATATGAAGAAGCACCGCTACATCGGCGACTTCCTCTTCGGACTGGGTCTGCTGCTCTTAGGACTGACAACCCTGCGACTGACGGGTAACGAGATGGATCTGGGACATAACGCGGCGGTATTGAGCTTCTTTGCCTCGTTCGACCCCACGTCGTTCCTCACGACACTCGTCTTCCTGCTGTTAGGCGGTGTGCTGACGTTCTGCGTACAGTCGTCGGCTGCCGTGATGGCCATCACCATGATACTGTGCTCCAGCGGCG
>JAFRZC010000172.1 GCA_017442765.1 Prevotella sp.
GGCACTACCCCACCGTAAGCCTCGTGCACGGCCTGGCTGGCCGTGACGTTGCTCAGCAGCATGTTGTTTTCAAGAACGGCTGCCGAGGTGTCGTCGCAACTTGACTCTATACCTAAGATGTACATTTTTAATTTTATCAATGTGTCAGTATTTCTACGCCGTGGTCGGTCATTAGGAAAGTATGCTCCCATTGGGCGCTGTCTTGCTCATCTTCGGTGATGACCTCCCAGCCGTAGGGGTCGGCAGAGTCGATGAACACTTCCCAAGTACCTGCGTTTACCATCGGCTCTATGGTGAAGACCATGCCCGGAACAAGCAACATACCAGTACCGGGCTTGCCCACATGCTCGACGTTGGGCTCCTCGTGGAAGGCCACCCCTACCCCATGTCCGCAGAGGTCGCGCACGATGGTATAGCCGTTCTTGTGGGCATGATTGCCTATTGCATTGGCTATGTCGCCCACGAAACACCAGGGTTTTGCCGCCTCAGCACCGATTTCCAGACACTCCTTTGCCACACGCACAAGGCGTTCGCGCTCGGGCGAGGTTTTGCCGACTATGAACATCCGCGAGGCATCGGCATAGTAGCCGTCGAGAATGGTCGTGAAATCGACGTTGATGATGTCGCCCTCCTGCAAGTATTCGTCTTCTTTGGGTATGCCGTGACACACCACTTCGTTGATACTTGTGCAGACACTCTTGGGAAATCCCTCATAGTTGAGACACGCCGGAATGGCGTTGTGAGTCTTGCAGTAGTCCATGCAGAGATTGTCGATCTCGATGGTCGGCAATCCGGGACGGATGATTTTCGCCACTTCGTCGAGCACACCCGTATTGACGATGCCCGCCTTGCGTATGCCTTCAATCTGTTCAGGAGTTTTTATCAGGTCGGGTGTAGGCACCAGTCGGCCACGACGTTCCCACGACATAATCCTCTTGTCGAACTCTGTAGGTGCAACCCCTTTGGGTAGTTTCCAGCGCTTTTTCTTTCCAATCATTGTGCAGTCCTTTCAAAATGCGGGCGCAAAGTTACGGAATTTCCATGAAAAAACATCTTGAAACGAAAAGAAAGTTACGAAAAAACAATTTCACTAATAATGTTTGATAGCCCTGTCCATCTCGCGACGGTCTTCTTTCTCCTTCATGGTCTGCCGCTTGTCGTATTCCTTCTTACCCCGTGCCAAGGCGATGTCCACTTTTGCCCGTCCATGGTCGTCTATGAAAACGAGTGTGGGCACGATGGTCAGACCCGGCGACTTGATGTCTTCCTGCAAGTGGCGAATCTCGCGGCGGTTGAGCAAGAGCTTGCGGTCGCGCTTGGCCTCGTGGTTGGCGTATGAGCCATAGAAATAAGGGGAGATGTTCATCCCCTTGAGCCACATCTCGCCATTGACGATGTAGCAATAGGCATCGACAAGCGAGGCCTTGCCCATGCGGATGGATTTAATCTCTGTTCCCGTCAGCACGATGCCGGCGGTATAGGTGTCGATGAAAAAGTATTCAAACGATGCCTTTTTGTTTTTTATCTGTACTGGACTTTTCCTTCGCAGTTCGATTTCGTCTTTTCTCATTTTCAGTCTTTTACAATCGTTACGAAATGGTCAAGATGCTCGTCCGCATAGTATGCGACGGCTGCCGTCCACTGTTCTTCGTGCTCGACAAAGCTGTCATCGCACGCATCGAACTCTGGCATCTGCTCAAACATGGCCATGAACTCTTCGTCGGTGCAGTCGCGCTCAATCGTTTGGCGATATTTGTCGTAGAGCTTGCGGGCACGATTGATGAGCGTTGCCACCTCGTCAATCCCCCACCCTCTCATGGCTTTTCCGAAAGGATTGCGGAAGATGAATGCACCGTATCCGTTATGAATCAACTGTATGAAACCGCCGTCCATCACTTCGTCGTGCAGGACGTTCCATGCCAATAGGGTTATCTGGTCGGCATTGAGCATGGCCATTGTCTCGGTATTAAGTTTGCCGCCGATATGTGCATAGATGGCATCGGTGACGGCTTTGACAAACTCGTCCATGCCTTTGCCTGCCGCCTGCTGCAGGGTGCTGTCGTTTATCTTGATATCTGTCATTATGCTTATGTAAATTACTTATTTCGTCTTACTTATTCCCCATAAATTCAAGAAACTATCATCAGTAACCTGGCTTTCCACCTGTTCCTCTATGTCGTCGGGCAGATTGCAGAAGAAGTCGATGCCTGTTCTCTTTTCCAGCTCGTCGATGTTGATGGCATAGTCGCCATAGTTCTTGTTGGTATCGCTCTCGTTCTTATGCTCCGTCCACAGTCCGATAGCCTTGTATTCGTGGTTCTTCACACATAGGATGGCCATGTAGAAGTATTTGGGCACGATAAGACCCGTCGAGGTGTATTGCTTGATGTTGGCATCGTCGATAGTGGCAGCTTTCACCACATATAGCGTATCGCGGAAGCTGGTGTCGTCCCATTTTCGGACGAGCGCTTCCAAGTTGTTCCAAAGTCCTCCGTTGTGGGCCTGCCACTGGGGTTGCATGTTGCTCAGGTAGAACGTCTGGCTATTTTGTTCTCTTGAACACAGGCGGTCGCTCGACGGACAGAGATGCCCACGCGAGAAACCGGTACTCTTATAGTCGTTGAGCGTTGTTCTGTACTGAGAGGGGATATCGGGGTCTTCCTTGAAGTCGTCTTTTCTTGACACGTTGCTCATGTTGTTGCCGTCGTGCATCTCGTAGCATGTCCAGCGGTTAGCCTTCTTGTTGCAATCCCATTCCAGACTGAAGGTGATGCCATAGTCGGAGGTTTCCTTGATGATGAGCAGGTTCATTACCGAGTCGGTGCTCAGATGAGGATATTCCAGCAACTTGCCCCTGTATTTGTTGCGGTTCTTGTTATTGTCATCGGGCTCGGGGGGCTCTGGCTTGTTGATTTCCGCCTTAACTGCAATATAATCAACCGATTTCTTGCCGGTTAGATAAACCTTTACACCAACTGAAACTTCGTCGTTTAGTGATAGTGTCTTGACAATACGCACGCTGTCGTACATGTCGTCCGTGTAGGTAACAATGTCGCCCGAGCGCAGGGTAATCTTCACCGATCCGTTCTGTGCCTGAGCAGTAACGCTCATAGCCAACAGCAATAATATGCGGACAATATTTCTTCTCATGACACGTTACCTCCTTACAATAAATTTTTTGCCGTTCTTGATGTAGATGCCAGGCTGTAGCGACGCGGCATGCCGCGCTTCAGCAACCTTGCGTCCTTGCAGGTCGTAAACATTACCTGTGTCTTTGGTGTCTTCCGGCGTGTTGTCAATGGCGGAAATAGCCGTAGTCACAGTCTCAACAGAGAGCAAATGAAGGACTGTCGTTGAAGATGCTTCAATATCCTCGTCGTCGAATCCGCCTAATACACCTGTTACATGATAAGACTGTCCAAGCTCAAGTTGGGAGAGGTCTATTCCTTCTGTGCCGTAGCGGTTGTCGATCTGCACACTCGCATCGCCATCAACAAGCGTCAGGAAAAATTCCTCGGCCTGAAGTTTGCCGCTTGGAATTGAGACATAGCGTGCAAGGTTCTCCGCCTGCGAGGCCTCTGCAACCGACAATTCTGTAACCTGTGGCTCAAACATGTCGTCAAGGCAGAGCATGTTGTCTGCCTTTGAGAACTTCGTGTGCTCAATACCGGGCATTCCGTTTCTGATGACATATCGTCCTTCCAGCTTCCCGATGACAGTTCCTCCGCTGGCTGTGTGCCATCCGGCATCTTGCGGCAGGAAGTTTCGAAGCATGACACTGCCACCGCTCTTGTCGTGAAGATAGGCTTCGGTTACACCTAATACTACGGAAGAGGTTTTTGAGCCTTCCACCACTCCAGAGTAGTCTATCATCCCGGGATCGTCCTCGGAGAAATCTATTGTGAAGAGCGTACCGTCAGCCATGTCAGCCAGTTCGCTAAGGCCATTGATTGTACTTTTTCCCGTCTCTGCGATAATTTCAACTTGCTTTACTTCCCATGTGCCGGCCTTTGTCGCGGTGCTGACATATCGGAACCCTAACTGTATGCACTTCCCGTCAAACCGGGAAAGGTCTATCTCCTCACAGTCAATGAAGTTCCAGCTTAGCTTAGCCGGATAGCAGAGGTCTTTGATTTCTACCCACTCTTCTCCTACCACGCGCACATACACAGTAGTTTCCTCTTTGGCCTTGTCGAGCGAGGAGAAGAAATTTAGCGCGTGGCTGATGTTTAGTCGGCTGTTGGACAGTTCCTGCAAGTCGATGGTCGGTGATATCAGCCAGCCTTCCGAGGCGTAGTTCTTACCGCCGGTAAAGCCAGAGGCCACCATGCCGTAGTCCTTGCTCTGTGTCCAGACAGGCGTGCCGCTGACAGGCTGACTGACATCTACTACCGAGAAGCCGCAAAGCCCTCCTGTAAAATTGGCGGTCAGCACTGCCTCCTGAGCCAGAATGGTCATGCAAAGCATAAAGCTGACAAATACTGATAATGCTCGTTGATTCATGTTTGTTACCTCTTTGTTTGGTGTTATTTATTTTATTTGAATATCGGGAAATCATCTTTGCCATAATATTTTCCGATACCCAACAATGTTTATTCCCTTAAAGCTATCTGTATGCTTTCTGCCTTGTATGTCGTAGATTATTTCTTTTTCGCCATCATGTAATGTGGCAGTTGCGATGTTTGTGCTGCTTATTGAGAATGTTCCTGTAGCAAAAACAGAACCTACGTAAGCTCCACTGACCGTCTGCACGCCATAGTTGTATTCTCCTTCTGGCAGATTAAGACTGATTCTGTGTGTCTGACAGGCATTTCCGTTTACTGGTGCTTTTCGTTTTCCCAATGGAAATATTGCCAGATTAGTTCCGGCAACAACATTTCCGTTTCTGTCGAATACGACATACTCGAAGGTTTCGTTCCCTATCGCATTTGTTGGTGGCTGCCAGGAAATCGTCACATTATCGTCTGCGAAAGAAACTTCGTTTAATATCGGGGGAGACGGATTATATACTCGTACAGAAGGGTTAAGCGTTGCCGAGAAGATTGAGCCAGTACCATATTTTAACCCCTCTATGTTGACAGCCAGTTCATTTTCTCCGTTACGCACATAGTCGATGACACCGTTATTATCTCCATCGGCCAAGATTGATGTGTTCAGATTAGAGCCTATGGTGAGTATTGGATCTGTCCACTCGGAACCATCGCCATAGTTTATTCTTATCTTAGATGCACGCGAGTCGAGTGTTGTGCCGTCGGGCATCTCTGTGTCGGAACGGCCTGTCTCTATGATGTCAACAATACCGTCGCCGTCCCAATCGACGAAAGCACTGGAGCGAAACCCCATACAGCGGTCGTTGTTCTGCCATGGAAGACTATAATAGAGTTTGTAGCTCATTTTCTGATTATTAAAAGCGGGCGAATAAATTTGGTTGTACCATCCATCGTGGTATTCTCCCGAGAAATAAATATCCGGGAAACCGTCGTTGTTAACGTCGGCAATGTCGAACGACGGCAGGTTGCGGTGCGTGGGAAAGATCACGGAGCCGAAAGTTGCCGCATCCTCGGGATTGTTGACAAAAAAAACAGTGTTGCCCGATTTGTTCGACCCTGTCAGCATGAAATCCATATAGCCGTCGCTGTTAAAGTCGTAGGCACGGACATATCCCATACAACAGTCCCATGACGAATTAAGTATGGTGTATTTGTTGTTGCTGTCATAGCTTACCTTCTTGAAAACCACTTTCCCCGAATTGTCAATGCCAGTGTTGATGAGGATACAGTTGTATCCTTGTTTATCAGAGCAGACCACGAGGTCGAGCTTTCCGTCGTTGTTGAAGTCTGCCACATCTCCCGATTTTATCCATGTCCAGTTGAAGTTGTTGTCAATAGTGATACCGTCTGCCTCATATACAGAAGTTTGCGCGATAGAGAAATGTCCGTTCCCATTACCGAAGAAAATACCCTCAGGCCCATTGTCGTCTGCGGTCAGACCGCTGGGCTCGGAGTCGAATGCCACGAGGTCGATGTTGCCGTCGCCGTTGAAATCGACGGGATAAATGCTTGCAAGAAAATCAATGTTGCCAATGTCGCCAATGTCCGCCACTTCCTTGTATGCTTTTTTTGATGCCTCACCCGTTCCCTTCAATATATGCCCGCCCATGTTGCCGCCGCACACAAACAGGTCGTGTATGCCATCGTTGTCAAAGTCGGCAGACATTCCGTTGTTGAATCCATCTCCCCAGTTCTGAAACAGGAGGGGCTGAATGGTATTCACCACAGGTGTGTCGTCAGACACGTAATAAATCACGCGATTGGCCTTTATGTTCACTTTTGAGCGTGGATTGAGCAGTTTGAACGTCACCTCGTGTGGGCCTTCTTCCAAATCGTAGTTCCAATAGACAACGTCGGCTGTGCGTTTGTTGAAATCGGGGCTCAGGCGCACAACCCTGTCAACCTCGCCGTCAACGCTTACCTCCAAATGAGCTACGTAGTTTTTGACGGAGTAGTCGATATTGCCGTAAACCACAATGCCGCGGCCATGAAACTTAAAAGAATTCTGGCCGGCATTGTCGGTGCCAAGATATTGTATGCCCGACGTTAACAGCTTAGGATACATATCCGCAAATCCTTGCTCGAGCCTCACGCTTTCCGGCGCCTGCACTTTGATCGTCACTTCCTCTTCACCGACAACCCCATCGTTACGCTCAATCATCTTGAGTGCCAAGTCATACACCTGTGTATAGACATCGTTGAGGGTCATCTTGATATACGTGAAGTCGAGGTCTTCCACTTCCCGCAGGTTTGGCATCCATTCTTCGGGGATATTGCTATACCCTATCATCGTGGCGAGCACGCCTGCCGCTGAAGAGGGGTTGCAGTCGGAGTCCTGTCCGCAACGTGTGGCTATCTCCATTGTCTTGCCGAAATCGCCTTTGCCGTATAGCAGCCCTATGGTCACGTATGCGCTGTTCATCGTGGCGTCAATATTTCCTGGAGCAAGGATCAGCTCGGGGCATCCCACATCCTTGCTGTAATTCTCGTTGTACAAGGCCCAGGCTCTTTTCCAGTCGTCGGGATTTTCGTGATACCATTCCAGTACACGATGTACACGCTGATAGAACTTGCTTTTAGCGGGTATGGTCTCCAATGCTTTTTCGACAATGGTCTCTATGTCATTCTCGACAAAGGCCAGCGCGTACATCGCCCCGATGAAAACACCACCATACCAGCCGTCGCCATAGTTCATGATATGTCCTATCTTGTCGGAGATCTCTGATGCCGCATTGGGCATCCCGGGCGACATCAACCCGGCGTAGTCCGACTCTATCTGATAGTCGATGCAATCGGCATGTGGGTTGTTCTTCCAATACCCCGACTCGGGTGGCATGATGCCGTTGAGCACGTTATATCTTCCCTGCTGGTTCGCATGCCAGAGCGGATAGGACGCATAGGCAAAGGCATGGGCGAATGAGTCAACAGGAGCATCAAGCCCAAGACGGGTGAATACATCGACGAACGTCAAGTCCATATATACATCGTCGAACAAACTCGGCAGACGCTCATAGAAATTCTTCAGATGATGCTCTGGATAGACAATCTCCACATTGTCGGGAATCATTACGCCACGATAGCAGAACTCCGTCGGTCCGCCGTATGCGCAACCGATGGTTTGTCCGGCCCAGCCGCCCTTGATTTTGTCGAGCAACACTGATTTCTTCATGGTGACGACTCTGTCGTTCTGAGCATGAGCCATCAGACTTGTCCCGGTCAGGACGACAGCCAAGAGGCATCTTAATGCGGTTAGCAATGAGCGTTTTGTCTTCATGATATGCACTTATATTTCGTTTGTTAAAAGAATATTGGTACAAAGGTAGTGAAAGTTATGCATAAAAACAAAAGTTTTTTCTTTTTTTACCAAAAAAGGGTGCAAAAGTTTGGCGTTTCAGAAAAAATGAGTAACTTTGCACCCGCTTAAGACGCATGGGCATGTTTTTTGCCGAGTTGCACCCTTAGCTCAGTTGGTAGAGCAACTGACTCTTAATCAGTGGGTCTAGGGTTCGAGCCCCTAAGGGTGTACTCAGGTGGGAACAGGAAATGCGATGCAGCGCACCCTTAGCTCAGTTGGTAGAGCAACTGACTCTTAATCAGTGGGTCTAGGGTTCGAGCCCCTAAGGGTGTACAAGAAAGAGAGCAAAGGCCAATTCGCTTTGCTCTCTTTCTTCTATATAGATAGAAACCATCTGCCGGAGGCAACGGCTTCCGCCCCCGTATGCGATGCGGGAGCCGCTTGACCGAATCTTTGTGTAAAAAAATCTTAACGCCGCAGGCGAGACATATATCCCTCACCTGCTCAAGTGTTAAAACCCTATTTCCGTTTTAACATTTCAATTGCCCCCCTATTGCCCCCTTCACTTCCCTTTCACTCCCCCTTCACTCCCCTTTTTTCCGCGAAACATATATGTTTCACCTCGCAAACCATGGTCTTTTGCACTCCGAAAGACGGTCTTTCACCACTCGAAACATATATCTCTCGGAGGTGAGAGATATATGTTTCGCAACGGATGAGGGATGAAAGATGAGAGATGGGGGTTGCATGTCGCTGTTTTGCAGCGACTTACACAGCGTCTTCGCTGTGCCCTTATCTTCGTCTCGGCGGGCACTCACCCCGCCGCCCCGATTTCGCGCGATTCTCGATGTTAAATTCTCTGCCCACGATGCCCTGAAATTTAACAATTCGACCCCGAGCCGCTAATTTTGGCTTGTCTGAATAGTGTAATGCGACACGCCGTGCTGTTCTCGACAGAACCAACAAAAAGCGGCCGCAGGTTATTCAAAACCTGCGGCCGCTTTTATGTGAATGGAGTCTTTTTATCTCACTTTCTCCACGATAGCCTTGAATGCCTCGGGATTGTTCATGGCGAGGTCGGCGAGCACCTTGCGGTTGATTTCGATACCGGCCTTGTGCAGGGCACCCATGAACTGGGAATAGCTTAAACCCTCGAGACGGGCGGCGGCATTGATACGCTGAATCCAAAGTGCGCGGAAGTTGCGCTTCTTCGTGCGACGGTCGCGATAAGCGTAGGTAAGACCCTTCTCCCAGGTGTTCTTTGCTACGGTCCAAACGTTTTTACGAGCTCCGAAATATCCTTTGGTGAGCTTCAGAATACGTGTTCTTCTTGCTTTTGAAGCAACATGATTTACTGATCTTGGCATAAAATTTCCTGTTTTTAATTTGTTTGACTAAAAAAGTTAATAATTAACGCAGACACAGCAGGTCGCGAACCTGTTTCATGTTGCTCGGGTCTACGATGGTTGTCTGACACAAGTTGCGCTTTTGCTTCTTGGTCTTTTTAGTCAGAATGTGACTGTGATAAGCATGCTTACGCTTAATCTTTCCTGTGCCGGTGAGGCGGAAACGCTTTTTTGCACCGGCGTTTGTCTTTACTTTTGGCATTGTTTTAATTTTTTAATTATTATTTATAATATGTGGTGGCAACGCATATACCGGGCGTTACGCACTCACGGTTATCTTTTCTATTCTTCCTGCTGCATTCTTCTGAGAAGCTCCTCAGCTCCTTTCGCGTTTGCCAGCAGGCCATTTGCCGTCGCTTCAGCCTCTTGCTCCTGTCGGATTGCCTCTTTGGCTTCGGCCTCACGCCGCTCGTTGTCGCGCTTTTGCTGGCTCTTCTTCACGACGCCAGCTTTCTTCGGTGTCAGATAGAGAAACATTTTCTTGCCGTCCAATTTAGGCAACTGCTCTACCTTTGCGAGTTCCTCCAGGTCGTTGGCGAATCTGAGCAACAGCACTTCGCCTTGTTCCTTGAACAAGATGGAGCGACCTTTGAAGAAAACGTAGGCCCGCACTTTATATCCTGAGTTCAGAAATTCAATGGCATGTTTCAGCTTGAACTGATAGTCGTGGTCGTCAGTCTGAGGACCGAATCGGATTTCCTTTACCTCTACCTTCGCTTGTTTCTGCTTCATCTCTTTCTGATGTTTCTTCTGCTGATAGAGGAACTTAGAATAGTCGATGAGCCGACAAACTGGAGGTTGCGCATTGGGCGAGATTTCCACAAGGTCAACGCCTTGCTGCCGCGCCATATCTAAAGCCTGACGGATAGGAACAACCACAGCTTCTCCATCACCGACAACACGCACTTCTTTCACGCGAATCTGCTCATTCACGCGATATTTATTCTTCAATTTGTCGTTCTTCATTCAACTGATTTTCTTCTAAAGCGGGTGCAAAGGTATTAAAAAATTGGAAACCAGCCAAATAAATCTTCAATTTTTTCACCTTTCTTGCTTTATCTTTCATCCTTTTTTCGTAATTTTGCCATCGGAAACAAAAAATTATTGCGACTATGAGATACTTTATCACCGTTGAGGGAGCACAACAAGGTCCCTACTCCATCTATGAGTTGAAGGACATGGCTATCGATGCGAACACGTTTGTTCGTGCGGAGGAGTCGAACGAATGGGCGCGAGCCAAAGATGTTGACGAGTTGCGGCGTTTTCTCGGCTTTACCGGCGAGGAGACATTACCGCCAGTCGTTCAGGCAGTACCCCAACAGCCCGCGAAACTGAAAAAGAGCCATACCGGATGCATAGTCTTCTTGTTGCTGTTCATCGTCTTGGCTGGTGCGATGGTCGTCACAAATCCCAGCAAGGAACGCCATACGGAGGTCATCACCCAGCGCATGGGCAGCATCATAGAGGCAGCCATGTCTCCCGGCCAGAGCAGTAACGCCGACAATCTTGGTGAGGCACTCATCAGAGGTGGAATCGATATACTGAAAGATATTTTTGGTTCAAAGACCACACAGAGTGCCATCGGCTCGTTGCTCGACTATCACAACTACTTCCTGTTCTCAACGACAAGCATCACACTTTTTGAGAAATCACAGACACTTTCCGTCGGAGTGTTCGGGCATGTATTCACGGTCAACGAGGACGACGTGGAGCGGCTGACAGGTCGCAAGGTCATACAGCCGTCCACTTCTTCGCCTTCAATAATAGAGGAAGAAAAGGCGACGGAGCAAGTTGAAGGGCCCGCTGAGGAAGTGAGCCCCTCTAATCCGCAACCCTCAGCAGAAAGGCCCGACATTGTGCGCGACATTGAGCAGGAAATCATCTCCTCGGTTGGGAAGATTGCCAAGAGGCAGGTTGAGCAGCGCACCGACAGCCTTTCGGGAAATGCCTGGGGAAAGGTCATCGACGGAATGACCGATATTATCAAGGAGCATGTTAAATAGGATGAGGGGTGATGGATGAGGGATGAGAGATTGATAGAAGAAACTAACAAACCCTCATCCCTCATCCCTCATCCCTCATCTCTCATCCAAATTATGCGCTGGGCATGATATTGGTGGCCTTGAGCATCTCGGCTACCTCGTCGTTGACGCGCCGGGCAAACTCCTGCATGGTCATGGTGGCCTGCTCTCCTCCGCCCTGCTTACGCATGGAGACGAGTCCCTCGGCGGCTTCCTTCTCACCTACGATGACCATGTAGGGCACGCGCTTCAACTCGTTGTCGCGTATCTTGCGCCCGATCTTCTCGTTGCGATCGTCGACGTTTGCACGCACGCCCTGCTGGTCGAAATATCGTGCCACGTCGTAGGCGTAGTCGTTGTATTTCTCCGAGATGGGCAGGATGGCCACCTGGTCGGGTGTGAGCCACAGGGGGAAGTGTCCGGCGGTGTGCTCAATGAGTACGGCGGTGAAGCGCTCCATCGACCCGAACGGTGCGCGGTGTACCATGACGGGTGTCTGCTTCGAGTTGTCCTCTGCCGTGTATTCCAGCTTGAACCGTTGCGGCAGGTTGTAGTCAACCTGTATGGTGCCGAGCTGCCAACGGCGACCGATGGCATCCTTCACCATGAAGTCAAGCTTCGGTCCGTAGAAGGCGGCCTCGCCATACTCTATCTTCGCGTTGAGCCCCTTTTCTTTGCAGGCGTCAATGATGGCCTGCTCGCTCTCTGCCCATACCTCGTCGGAGCCGATGTACTTCTCTGTGTCCTTCGGGTCGCGCAGGGAGATTTGCGCCTCGACGTTCTCGAACTTGAAGATGGAGAACACGGCCTGTATGATGTCCATCACGCGCACGAACTCCCCCTACACCTGGTCGGGGCGGCAGAAGATGTGGGCATCGTCTTGCGTGAACGAGCGCACGCGTGTGAGTCCGTGCAGCTCGCCCGACTTCTCATAGCGGTAAACCGTCCCGAACTCGGCGATGCGCAACGGCAGGTCTTTATAGGAACGCGGCTTCCATGCGAATATCTCGCAATGGTGGGGGCAGTTCATGGGCTTCAGCATATACTCCTCACCCTCCTCGGGCGTGGTAATCGGGCGGAACGCGTCTTTCGAGTAGTGGGCGTAGTGTCCGCTCGTCACGTAGAGGTTCTTGCCGCCGATATGCGGGGTGACAACCTCCTGATAGCCGAAGTTCTTCTGTATCTTGCGGAGCATGTCCTGCAGGCGCAGGCGCAGCTCGGTGCCTTTGGGCAGCCAGATGGGAAGGCCCTTGCCCACGCGCTCGCTGAACATGAACAGCTCCATCTCCTTGCCAATCTTGCGGTGGTCGCGCTTCTTCGCTTCCTCCAGCATGACAAGGTACTCGTCGAGCATCTTTTTCTTGGGGAACGATATGCCGTAGAGGCGCTGCATCTGCTCGCGCTCGGCGTCGCCGCGCCAGAAGGCCCCTGCGACCGATGTCAGCTTCACAGCCTTGATGAGACCCGTCGAGACGAGGTGAGGACCTCGACAGAGGTCAGTGAAACGGCCTTGCGTGTAGGTGGAGATGCTGCCGTTCTCAAGGTCTTGGTCGATGTGCTCGCACTTGTAGGTCTGGCCGTCGGCGGCAAACTCGCGCAGCGCGTCGGCTTTCGGCACTTCGCGGCGCACCACCGCCTCGTCAAGACGTGCCAGCTCCAGCATCTTGGCCTCAATCTGGGGGAAGTCGCTCTCCTTGATCATCTCGCCGTCGGGCAGAAGCACATCGTAGAAAAAACCGTTCTCAACAGCAGGGCCGAAGCCAAACTGAATGCCGGGATAGAGTGCCTGCAACGATTCTGCCAGCAGGTGGGCGCTGGTGTGCCAGAAGGTGTGCTTGCCCTCTTCGTCCTCAAACTTGTAGAGTGCGATGGTCGAGTCCTCATGGATAGGACGGTTCAACTCTACCGTCTCGCCATTGACACCGCAAGATACAACGTTGCGGGCGAGAGCCGGCGAGATGCTCTCGGCGATTTGTAAGCCCGTCACACCCTGTTCATACGAGCGAACTGAGCCGTCGGGGAATGTGATTTTTACCATAACAAATTGATATTTTTATTTTAACGCCTGCAAAAGTACAACAAAAACGTGGTATTTCAATTCTCTAATTTGTTAATAATCTATAAAAGAAATGGTTGCGGAGAACAATCTGACACATTTTTTATTAATTTTGCAAAGTTTTTGAGTAAGGAATACTAGTGGCACGTTAAAGATGCTATCCAATTTCCTTGATTTTCAACGATTTTATTTCCGATGAGACAATTAAAAATTCAGAAGAGCATTACCAACCGCCAAAGCGAAGCCTTGGACAAGTATCTTGTTGAAATTGGCCGTGCCCCACTTATCTCTATTGACGAGGAGATAGAACTGGCCCAGAAAATCAAGAAAGGCGGTCTCGAGGGCGAACGTGCCAAGGAAAAGTTGGTGACGGCTAACCTGCGTTTTGTCGTGTCGGTTGCAAAACAATACCAGCATCAAGGCCTTACGCTGACCGACCTTATTGATGAAGGGAATATTGGTCTTATCAAGGCTGCACAGAAGTTCGATGAGACGCGCGGCTTTAAGTTTATCTCCTATGCCGTCTGGTGGATTCGCCAGAGCATCCTCCAAGCTATTGCCGAGCAGAGCCGCATCGTGCGGCTTCCCCTCAATCAGGTGGGTTCGCTGAACAAGATTAACCACGAAATCAATCGTTTCGAACAAGAAAACCAGCGCCACCCCTCAGTCTCAGAACTTGCCGATGCCACGAACATCGATGAGGAGAAAATCGGCCAGAGCCTCATGGCCGACGGGCATCATGTCTCCATAGACGCGCCTTTTCAAGACGGTGAGGACAACTGTATGCTCGACGTGATGCCGAGTGGCGACGACACCCGCACCGATAAGCATGTTGACCACGAGTCGATGGCCATGGAACTCGATCAGGTTCTCTCAAAGGTGTTAAAGGAGCGCGAGATTATCATCATCAAGGAGTGCTTCGGTATCGGCCAGCCGGAAAAAGGACTCGAGGAGATTGGCGACCGTCTGGGACTGACTCGAGAGCGCGTGCGCCAGATTCGAGAAAAGAGTATTGCCAAACTCCGTGATTCAGGCAATGCCAAAATCCTCATGAAATACTTAGGTTAACACAAATTTCGTAAGTTGAAAAACATAGATTGCATAGATAACACAGATGGCTCCTGCACGAGTTAGTTCAAGTGGAAGGTGACACAGATTGCCACAGCTCAGGACTCATCTGTGAAATCAAAAACAAAGGATCTGTGAAGTGGCCTGGACAGGCGGTAAAAATATGTTCCTCCGCGCAATTTATGCCAGAGAAGAGTATCCAAAAGTTAGATGAGGCTAAATCTTAAGCTGACAATTTTTCTGCTTTTTTGAAAAAAAGTAAACAAAAAATTTGCAGGTTCGGAAAAAAGCATTACCTTTGCAACCGCATTTGGCGAAATGTGGCTTATACGGGCAATAAAAGTATAAGCTCTCAGGCGGAAATAGCTCAGTTGGTAGAGCACAACCTTGCCAAGGTTGGGGTCGCGGGTCCGAGTCCCGTTTTCCGCTCGACATTTTGTGACAGGGAAATGCCCAGGTGGCGGAATTGGTAGACGCGCACGTTTCAGGTGCGTGTGCCGCGAGGCGTGCAGGTTCGAGTCCTGTTCTGGGCACTTTCTGTTTTTTTGATGGAGAGGTGGCGGAATTGGTAGACGCGCTACTTTGAGGGGGTAGTGTCAATTGTGACGTGGGAGTTCGAGTCTCCTCCTCTTCACCAAAGAAAATGCAAGCTTAGAAGCCGAAAGACAGATTTTCCTTCGGTGCAAAGGCGGAAATAGCTCAGTTGGTAGAGCACAACCTTGCCAAGGTTGGGGTCGCGGGTCCGAGTCCCGTTTTCCGCTCATTTTTTAGAAAAACTATTACATTTTTATTTTTTGTTTTCATGAACTTATATTTAAGATACTTTGACCGAGAGACATTAGTAGATAATGTCGATGATGCAATAGATTTTTTAGACTCAATCCCGGAGGTTGGAATGAATGAGGAACTGGAAGCCGACATCCGCGAATATGTGGCAAGCGACGTGTTTTATCCGAAGCGCTACAAGATTCGGCCACGAGTTTATTTCATCATCATCAAGACCACCGCAGCCAACATGACCGACTTCAAGCAAAAGAAAGCACTGCAGAGCGGCCCCGCCAACGAACGGCGCGAACAAACGGCCACCGCCATGATGAGGCTTAGCGAGGAGCGACCAGGATGGTATGAGGGAACCTTGAATTTCAAGCGCGTGGTAATGATTCCGGGAACAGGGAAGCACGAATACCGCGACACTACTTTCGTTGTGCAATGCAAGGCAAATTCCGGACTCGACTGCTACAACCGCATTGTTGATCATTTGCGCGGACGTGTTGACAGTCGCTCACAATTCCCCTCACCCAAGGGGAAAAGTTTCCAGTTCAAGTATCTGGGCATGTGGAAAGAAGCGAAATAACCCCTCACATACAACACCATGAACAAAGTAATGTTGATAGGCAATGTGGGCAAAGAACCCGACGTGAGATACTATGAACCCGATCAACCCGTGGCGCAGGTGCGGCTGGCCACTACAGAGCGTGGCTATACATTGCCGAACGGGACGCAGGTGCCTGATCATACCGACTGGCACAACGTCATCTTCTATCGTCAACTGGCAAAGATAGTGGAGCGCTATGTGCATAAAGGCGACAAGATATATGTGGAAGGACGACTGCGCTACCGCAATTACGACGATGCCAAGGGACAACGGCGCATGGTCACTGAGATTATCGTGGAAAACATGGAAATGCTGCCAAAGGCACAGTCGCAATCCGCAAAGAACGACAACACCGAGACACAGCAACCAGCTGGGCAGAACAGCTCTCCAGAACTTCCGTTCTAAAACGATTTGATATTCTCATGGCGGGCATCCTCTCAACAGTTTTGGCAAGTACCACAGCAATAACCCTCACCGCACCAACATGGGGAGTTGTCGTAGCATTTTTCTTAGCCCTTGTCTTATTGGTAGTGTCGGGCTTCGCAAGCGGTTCAGAGATAGCCTTCTTCAGTCTCTCCCCCGTTGAGAAAGCTATTCTTGAAGAGCCGAAAAGCACCGAGGACTGGCACATTAAAGAGCTTTGTGAGGACAGCGAGCGCACACTCGCGACCATACTCATCAGCAATAATTTTGTCAACGTGACCATCATCATGTTGCTGAACTATGTGTTTGTCCACGTTGTCAGTTTCGGCGAGGGAACTGAGTGGATACAGTTCTTATGCGTCACCGTGCTACTCACATTCCTCCTATTGCTCTTCGGCGAGATTATGCCGAAAGTCTATAGCCGGCAGAACCCTCTAAATTTTTGCAGAAGAGTGGTCAGCGGTGTGCTCATTGCCCGCAAGCTATTCTGGCCAGTAGCCAGCATACTGCTTCGAAGCGGCACGCTCGCGGGGAAGGTTGTGCAGAAGGAAAACCATGTGCTTAGCGTTGATGATCTAGAACAAGCCCTTGAACTTACCGACAAGAAGGAAATAAAGGATGAACAGTCGATGCTCCAAGGTATTATCCGTTTTGGCGATGAGACCGTCAAGGAAATCATGACCAGTCGCCAGGACATTATTGCCATCGACGACAATAGTACTTTCGAGGAGGTGTTGCAGAGCATTGTCGAAAACAACTACTCGCGCATACCTGTCTATCACGACACGTCGGACAATATCAAGGGCATCCTCTACATCAAAGACCTGCTTCCGCACCTGACAAAACCGGCAACTTTCGACTGGAAGAAACTTGCAAGAGAGGCCTATTTCGTGCCTGAAACAAAGAAGATAGACGACCTCATGCGTGAGTTCCAGACTAAAAAGGTACATATCGCCATCGTGGTCGATGAGTTCGGCGGAACCTCAGGTATCGTCACCCTCGAAGACATCCTTGAAGAAATTGTCGGAGAAATCAATGATGAGTACGATGAAGAAGAAAAGCATTATTCCAAGCTCAACTACAACACCTATATTTTCGAAGGTAAGACCCTGCTTACCGACTTTTGTAAAATTCTCGAAATTGACGATGAAGAGTTCGCCGAGGTGCAAGGGGATGCCGATACGCTTGCCGGACTCCTGCTTGAACTGAAGGGCGACTTCCCCAGCCGACACGAAAAAATAGACTATCATCACTATACATTTGAGATCCTCGAGCTGCAAGAACGGCGCATTAGCAAAGTCAAAGTCATCGTACACGATAATCACTAACCGTCTCTGCCATGCCGTTAATCTCCATAGAAAAACTGCCCAACAAAGTCCTATTGGGACTATGGCAGCTCAACGAGCAGCCAGATGATTTTGATCTGCCTCAGAAGAAAGGCATTCTGGCGCAATGTAGAAGTGCGGTGAGACAGACAGAGAAACTCGCTACCTATGCTTTGCTTGCAACGATGATTGGTGATGATGACCTGCTTGTCGCACATGAGAAATCAGGACGCCCGATACTGGAAGGCTGGCATATCAGCATCAGCCATACACGTGGATATGTGGCCGTCATCCTCTCACGTTATCGGCGAGTAGCTGTCGATATCGAGTATGTCGCCAACCGCGTGAATAAAATCGCATCGAAGTTCATCCGCGAAGACGAGAAAGCCACAACCACTCTCACACGTCTGCTTCATTGGAGCGCAAAAGAAACTGCTTACAAATATTACTCCGAGCAACAACTTAATTTCTTTGAGATACGCCTGCAACACTTCCAACCTGAGAGCGAGGGCATACTCATACTTGAAAACCTACGCAGCAACCGGACGCTATCCGTCTGCTATCGTCAAAACAACGCATACGTGCTAACCTATGCTATATAGCCAGCCTATACGTATCACCACGCTCGACGATGATCGCGTGGCCATGTTTGCCAGACTCACCGAGGCACAACTTCAAACCACAGTCTCGCCCGACAACTATCACGGATTATTCATTGCTGAGAGTCCGAAAGTCATTATGACAGCCCTGCAAGCAGGCATAAAACCCGTTGCCCTGCTATGCGAGGAACGCCACATCACCGGCGATGCCGCACCCGTCATCGCACAATGTGGCAGCATACCCATCTATACAGGCGAACGTGGACTTTTGCGCCAGCTTACGGGCTATACGCTCACGCGCGGCGTTCTCTGCGCCATGCGACGGCCAATGCGACCAACAGTAGAAGATGTCTGCAAAAATGCCAAACGTGTTGTCGTCATCGACAATGTCAGCGACACCACCAATATTGGAGCCATCTTCCGCTCTGCTGCGGCATTGGGTATCGATGCCGTGCTGCTCACTAACGGGGCATGTGACCCGCTCAACCGCCGGGCCGTGCGCGTATCGATGGGAACGGTATTTCTTGTACCTTGGACATGGCTCGACCGTTATGACCAGCTTCGGAACATTGATTTCTGTCTGGCTGCGATGGCACTTACAGACCATTCCATCAGCATCGACGACCCACGATTGAAAGCTGAAAAGCGGCTGGCCTTTATCATGGGAACAGAGGGCGACGGCCTGCCGAAAGAGACTATCGGTCAATCCGACTATGTGGTGCGCATACCCATGCATCACGGTGTAGATTCCCTCAATGTAGCCGCAGCCGCCACCATTGCATTCTGGGAAATCAATCGGGAAAGATAACTAAGGATTAAGAAGAATGGCAACACACAACGAACTTGGAAAATGGGGAGAGGAAATTGCCACAGCCTATCTGCGTGACAAAGGTTTTGTCATCGTAGAGCGCAATTGGCATAGCCAACACCGCGATCTCGACATCGTGGCACTTGATGCCAGCGAAATGGTTTTCGTAGAAGTGAAGACCCGGCGTTCCGACATGTTCGCCTACCCCGATCAGACCATTCCGCCCCAGAAGCGGAAACACTTGCAGTTATCTATCAATCACTATGTGAAAAGCCACCACATCACCCGACGCTTCCGAGTTGACATCATCACCGTGATTGGCGACATAGGACAAACGCCTCAGATCAACCACCTCGCAGATGTCAACATCTGGTGAATTTATTAAGTCATGAAAGTGGAGAGGCAACATTGTTACGTATATACGAAACGATTTACTGCACGGGCAAAGCAATACTTCCAACCAGTTTTCGCTGTTTGTCACGGACAAGAAGACGCAAAATGCCAGAGTGGTTAGCGGCTTGGAGAGTGACGACGAGCTGCCCATTAAAAAGCCGCATCATGGGTTTAGTGAAGGGCTCAAGCGATGTAGCATCTCCATTGCAGACTGCACGGAACTCTCCTGCACCACTTACCTCGAAGATTAGCTGGTCATCGGCATAGGGAATGAGTGTGCCGTTCGTATCGACAAGCGACACGGTAACGTATGCCAGATCGTCGCCGTCGGCGTTCAGGCCGTTTCTGTCACACTCCAAGCACAAGGCTGATGGCTGCCCAGCTGTCCTCACCGTCTTTTCTGCACAGGCGTTTCCTGCGTTGTCATAGGCAACTACGCGAAGCTCTCCAGGCTCATACGTCACATGATTCCAACGCAGACGATAGCGGTCGAGCACCTCGTCGTTGGGGCTTTTCGCCTCGTGGTTACAGCAAATCTGTTTGGCCGTGAGGTCTTTTCTCACGCGTCCCTGACTCTTACCGTTCACAAATAATTCTGCTTCAGGATAATCGGTATAGACATATACAGGGGTCACCTCTCCTTCTCGCCCCGGCCATGTCCAATGAGGTAGGATATGGAGCGTGTGATCCCTGTTGTTCCACTGCGAGCGATAGAGCCAATAGCGATCTTTGGGCAGGCCGGCAAGGTCGCTGATACCGAAATAGCTGGAGCGCGAAGGCCAGTACTCATCGTAAGGCGTCGGCTCGCCCAGATAGTCGAAGCCCGTCCAAACGAACTGCCCAATGGTGTATGTGCGGTCGTCCATCATGAGGAAATCATCGTCTGGCAAATTGCTCCATGAGCAATATTCCGTGTCGTAGCTTGAACACTGTCCGTCGGGGTAGATATTCCTGTTCGACACGACAACGGGGAACTTATAGACCCCACGCGAACTGACGGTTGAGGCTGTCTCGCATCCGAGCAGGAAACCACATGGCAACTGAGCGATATTGCGGTCATATTTATGTACGCGATAGTTGAAACCAGGTATGTCCATGACTTGGGCAAAGCCAGACTTGAGCGCATCTTCCGCCCTGTCCATACCTTGTGTGACGGGTCGCGTAGGGTCGAGCCGGTGACAAAGCTCCTGCAATCTTCGGCTTATCTCCACCCCCTCCTCACTCCATTGCTCGGGTATCTCATTGCCGATAGACCACATGACAATGCACGGGTGGTTACGATGGTTACGGACGAGGTTCTCAATGTCGCGCTCTGCCCATTCGTCGAAGAAGCGCGCATAGCCGTTTTTGCATTTCGGATAACGCCACATATCAAACGACTCGGCCATGACCATCATGCCCATCGAGTCGCACACCTGCATTTGCATGGTCGAGGGCATATTGTGAGAGGTGCGGATAGCATCACACCCCATGTCTTTCAGTATGCGAATCTGACGGATGAGCGCAGCCTTGTTCACGGCAGCTCCGAGCGGCCCAAGGTCGTGGTGCAGGCAGACACCCTTGAACTTGCGCGACTGGCCGTTAAGTTGGAAACCATGTTCCTTGCTGAGGGCAATCGTGCGAATACCCAGAGGCATAGTAAGCTCGTCGAGCACAAAATCGTTGTCGGGATTATCGACACCACTTCCCTCTATCACATTCCTTTCACCCCCCTTCCCATACTGTAACACAAGGGTATAGAGATAGGGCGACTCGGGCGACCACGTCTTAGGATGGTCAACAGGAAGTCGCAACTCACAGACGCCATCGTTGTCAAGCCAAACGGGACGAGTCCAAACAACGGTATTTCCCTCAGCATCGCGGATGAAAGGACGGATGAAGCAGTCACGTCCGACATTTCCTGGCACCCTCATCCTTATCGCCACAACGGCCTTATCCTCATTTAGCTCGTCGGTATAGGCATGGATATTCCAGTCGTCGAGCGACGGGCCATGATGCAAGAGAAGTGTTACCGGGCGATAGAGACCGCCACCGGGATACCAACGCGAACTCTCCTCAACGTTTTTGAGCCGAACCTCGATGTCGTTCTCCCCTACTATTACATAAGGTGTAATATCTACACGGAAGGCATTATACCCGTAAGCCCAATAACCGGCCTGTCTGCCATTGACAAAGACCGTTGGCTCACTCATGGCACCGTCGAAATGGAGCACGGCTTTGCGGACTTTATCTATATTCACCTTGCAACGATACCTGCCCTCTCCTATCCACGGAAGCGCACCGGACCTGCCGGATTTCTCTGTAGCCTCGCGCTCTCCATTTTGTTCAATGGCAACCCGCTGTAAGTCCCACTTCTTGTCGAAAGGACCGCTAATGGCCCAGTCGTGGGGTATATTTACAGTATTCCAATGCCTGCCGTCGCGCGAGAACTGCCACGTTTTCAGATTGACTTTAGATAAAGATTGTGCCACAGATGCACAAGTAATAATAAACACACAAAATAACAGAAACGACTTTTTCATTTTTTATTCTTTTTTTCGCTTAAATTTTTATTCTTTTATTTATCTGATGCAAAAATAGCAGAATTAAGCCATAAAAACAAGAAAAAACAGCCCGGAAATCTTAAAAAATGTTATTTGTGTGAATTGTGTGGGCACACGGTTTTGTTAACGTGAAAAAAACACGGAAAATATTTGGACAGTTGGAAAACTTGCCTTAACTTTGCAGCGTTATCCTGAAAACAATCTTTTTACCTTAAGAAGAAGCTAATACCTATTGAAGATTGAAGCGGTTGCCTGCGAAGGCCGTCGCTTTTTTTATTTCTCCCAATTTTCATGAGACTGACACCTAAAGAAGATAAACGATATTCCTCTTTTTCAGAACAAAATTACATTTCTGTTTGCACATAAAGACATAATTTTGCAATATGAACAGAGAAACGGACAAAAAAGATGTAAACGATTACAGTTTCTTTTTTGTGTAAGAATTTGCTCATGAATTACTTTTTATTTAATTTTGTAGAAAATTACAAAGCCGACATGAAAAAAGATTTTACCTTACAAGCGCTTTGCGCTAGTCTGTCGCTGACTGCTCAGCCAATAATGGCACAGCAAATGGCAGAGAAGCCAAACATCTTGGTTATTCTCGGCGACGACATGGCAGTCACGGAGCTGAGTTGCTACGGCGGACAGAATCTGAAGACTCCAAACATTGACAAACTGGCAGAGGAAGGCCTGCGCATGACACACAATTTTGCATCGTGTGCTATGAGTGTTCCCATACGTGCATCGCTCTACACGGGGCTCTATCCTGCTCGTCATGGCTCGTATCAGAATCACAAAGCTACCTACAATGGTGTGAAAAGTGTCACTCATTACCTGTCATCCTTAGGCTATCGTGTAGGACGCACTGGAAAAGATCATCCGGTAAACCAACCGAAAGTTTATGGTTTTGAGAAAATTCCCGGCTTTACTGTCAGTTGTGTGGCATCTCACCCCGCTCCTGCCACAGTAGATGGTATCAGCGAGTTCATGCAACGCAACGATGACGAGCCTTTCTGCCTGTTCGTGTGCAGCATCAATTCACACATGCCTTGGGATGCTGGCGATGCTTCAGAGTTTGACCCTGCAAAGGTTGTGCTTCCGCCCAATTGTGTGGATAACGTCAAGACACGTCGCGAATTTTGCAATTATCTGGCTGAAATCCGCCTGCTCGACAACGAGGTGGGCATGGTGATGGATGCCCTGAAAGCCTCGGGAAAAGAAGAAAACACGCTGGTCATCTTCCTTAGCGAGCAGGGACCACAACTGCCGTTTGGTAAGTGGACTTGCTATCGCTATGGCCAAGCCAGTGCCATGATTGCCCGCTATCCTGAAAAGATTGCGGCGGGACAGACGTGCGATGCCTTGGTGCAATATGAAGACATCTTGCCCACGCTCATCGAATTTGCTGGAGGAGAGCCGATAGCGACACTCGACGGAGTGAGCCAGCTTGATGTGCTCTATGGCCAATCCAACGGTGTACGTGACTGGGTCTATGGTATCCATAATAACATCCCGGAAGGACCTTCCTACCCCATTCGCAGTATTCAGGACAAGCGATACAAACTCATTGTTAATCTACAGCCTGAGGCAGAATACTACGAAAAACACATGATGGCCAATGGCGACAATGTATGGACCTCATGGCTTACATCAGCTAAAAACGATGAAAGTGCCAAATGGCTAACTGAAAAATTCGTCTCCCGACCTGCTATCGAATTCTATGACCTGCAAGAAGACCCATGGGAACTGAACAATCTGGCCAATGATCCGCAGTATGCTGAGCGTATTACAACTATGCAGGCCGAGCTTCGCCGTTGGATGGACCAACAGGGTGACCGTGGTGTGCTCATGGATACAGAGGATCCTGAGGACCCTTTGCTCAAAACACCCATTGCCATCAGCAGCTGCGATGATATAGATCGTTATATTCGCTATGACCTTAACGGAAATTACTATTTGACAAACGACATCGATATTCCTGAGGGGACAGAGTGGATTCCCATCGGAGCTGACAACGCGAACGACACTGACCCTCAACGTTTCAAGGGAGTCCTTGACGGACGCGGACATTCCATCAACGGGCTGACTATTCGTACAGAAAGCGCATTCAAAGGATTGTTCGGACGTTTGGATAATGGAACTGTCAAAAACCTTGAACTTCACAACGTGAACATCAAAGGCAAAGCTCCCACCGGCGGTGTGACGGGTGCCATGATAGGCTCAAGCACCATCGAACACGTCGCTGTCACTGGTAATATAGAAAGCGTAACGGAAGCAGGTGGAATAGCAGGCAGGGTGGCACGGGATGCCAATCATACAGACTATAACGTGATACACGACTGCTATGTTGCAGGTAATGTGAAAGCCAGCAGTCTAAGTACCAACCTCAACTCCCCCTCGTGTGCAGGGGGAATTGTTGGTTTTATTCACTCCAACACCGACAACATGGTTGCCAAATTAGACATTGCCCGCACCTATTTTACAGGCTCTGTTTCGTCGGCACAGACGAGCAACATCTCCGGATGCGCTGCGGGAATACTCGCATTCACCGACCTTAACCCCAACATACGTATGAGCGAAGTGCTCGTACTTGCTGATGAGATAACTGCCGCCACCCCCAACTATTTCTACAGCCGCCGACTGCCGGCTGCGCCCAACAACGTCATTGAGCACATGGACGGCCTCTACGTGCGCAGCGACCTTACGCTCAACTATCTCGGCGACGTGGGAGTCGGGGGTGTCATTCCGGCAGGAGTCATTACAAAACGCCCCGACAATGACTTCCGCTCTGAACAATTCTATCGGGAAAATCTCACATGGGACTTCAACAACGTTTGGACTATTGAAGGAGGAAACTACCCCACCTTTAAAAAAGAGACCACGGGAATAACCCTGCCTCCCTCCAACTCTTCCATAGGAGTGGAGAGCTTCATCTACGACCTGCAAGGCAGGAAAATCGGGCAGCGGATGAACAGGGATATACACGGGGTTTATATTCAAAACAACAGGAAAATCATCAAATGAAAGATTGAAAAGTTGAAAGGCCGAACGGTTGAACGATCTCCTTAGCTCCTAATAATACAGATGAAGACCATAGCACCATTTGCCAGTCCGCTCTATGTGATGACTAAGCCTGTAGGCAGCCTTTGCAATCTGCGTTGCGCCTACTGCTATTATCTGGAGAAAAGTCATCTCTATAACGATGAGCCCGCAACAGGACGTTTCTCAATGAGTGAGGCAACCCTCGAAAACTTCATTCGCCAATACATCGAGGCACAGACGCAACCGCAAGTTCTCTTCACATGGCACGGCGGCGAGCCGCTCATGCGCCCTGTCAGCTTCTATAAGAAAGCACTTGCTCTCCAGAAACAATATGCACGCGGCAGGATTATCGACAACTGTCTGCAAACCAACGGAACACTGCTAACCGACGAATGGTGTGAATTTTTCCGTGAGAACAATTGGCTCATAGGCATCTCCATTGACGGACCACAAGAGTTCCACGACGAGTATCGGCGTGCACGCGGCAACCAGCCTTCATTCCATAAAGTCATGCGAGGCATCAACATGCTCAAAAAACACGGTGTGGAGTGGAATGCCATGGGTGTGGTCAACGATTTCAACGCTGACTATCCGCTCGACGTTTACCACTTCTATAAGGAAATCGGAAGCCATTACATTCAGTTTGCGCCTATTGTTGAGCGCATCTTTCAACATGCCGACGGTCGCCACCTGGCCTCTATAGCCGACGGAAGCAAAGGAGAGATGGCTGAGTTCTCGGTTACTCCCGAGCAATACGCCCATTTCGTTTGCGAGATATTCGACGAATGGGTGCGCAACGATGTGGGGCAATACTACATTCAGCTCTTCGACTCCACGCTTGCGCGGTGGATTGGCCAACAGCCAGGTGTGTGCGCGATGGCAGAGACATGCGGCCATGCGGCCGTCATCGAGCACAATGGTGATGTTTACTCATGCGACCATTTCGTTTTTCCCGAATATCTTTTGGGCAACATCAACCATGAGAGCATCACGGGCATTGTGTATAGTGAGCGACAACGAGCTTTCGGGCGCGCCAAGCGCGACAGCCTGCCCCGTCAGTGCAAAACCTGTCAGTGGCTCTTTGCCTGTAACGGCGGCTGCCCCAAAGACCGCTTCCGCCAGACCGCCGAAGGCGAGGGAGGGCTCAACTATCTGTGTCAGGGCTACCGCCGCTACTTCGATCATGTCGCCCCCTACATGGACTTCATGAAAAACGAGTTGCTCAACAAGCGCCCGCCCGCCAATGTGATGCAGTGGGCAAGGAGAAAGTTGTAGATGTGCTCTCGTTAGAGAAAACTTAAAAAAAATTTGGTTTTCTGCTTACTTAATCGTACCTTTGCACCCGCAAACAAACACACCCCTGGTTCCGTAGCTCAGTCGGATTAGAGCAACTGCCTTCTAAGCAGTAGGTCTTGGGTTCGAGCCCCAACGGAATCACGGAACATAAAAAACGAGAGATGTGACACCATCTTCTCGTTTTTTTATTAATATGGTATTCTCGTATATATAATGCCCCTCTCAGGGATGCCATTTTAGGGCATTTCGCGCTGTGGGTAGTGTTTTTTCAGGAAACGAGACATGCATCTCTCAGAAAAATTCCCTAGAGAATTTATTGCGAAAGGTATATGTCTCAGACAAAATTCCCTAGGGAATTTTTTGCGAAACATACAC
>JAFRZC010000173.1 GCA_017442765.1 Prevotella sp.
AAGGCGTTCTGCTCGGGTGGCGACATGCACGTGAAGGGTCGCGGCGGCTATATCGACGACGAGGGTGTGCCGCGCCTGTCGGTGCTCGACGTGCAGATGCAGATACGGCGGTTGCCCAAGCCGGTAATTGCGATGGTCAACGGCTATGCCATCGGCGGCGGTCATGTGCTCCACTTGGTGTGCGACCTCTCCATCGCGTCGGAGAATGCCGTCTTCGGGCAGACCGGCCCGAAGGTGGGCTCGTTCGACGCGGGCTTCGGCGCATCGTACATGGCACGGTGCATCGGACAGAAGAAGACGCGAGAGATATGGTTCCTCTGCCGTCAGTATTCGGCACAGGAAGCCTTGCAGATGGGGCTGGTGAACAAGGTGGTTCCCTTGGAGCAGCTTGAGGATGAGTGTGTCAGCTGGGCAGAGGAGATGATGGAGCGGTCGCCGATAGCCCTGCGGATGATTAAGGCCGGACTGAACGCCGAGCTCGACGGGCAGGCTGGCATACAGCAGCTGGCAGGCGATGCCACCATGCTCTACTACTTCCTCGACGAGGCACAGGAGGGCGGACGCGCCTTCCTCGAAAAGCGCAAACCCGTGTGGAAAGACACATTAACATAATAATGTGAATGATAGCATGTATAGGATAGAGATAAAGGAGCGGGTGTTTCACTTCCGGCAGCCGGCGGGAACGTCGCGCGGGGTCTATACCGAGCGGCGAAGCTGGATGGTGGAGATGACCGACGGCGAGCACAGGGGCGTGGGGGAGTGTGCGCCGCTGCCCGGTCTGAGCTGCGACACACGGGCCGACTATGCCGAGGTGCTGCGTGGCTTCTGCGACGAGGTGGAGCGGACGGGCGAGGTTCCCTGCGAGGCCATGCGCGACTTCCCGTCGATGTGCTTCGGTCTGGAGACAGCCTTGCTCAGCCTTCAGCATGGCAGACACCTCTTCGACACGCCGTTCAGCCGTGGCGAGGAGGGCATTCCCATCAACGGGCTGGTCTGGATGGGGACATACAAAGAAATGTACGCGCGTATATGTGAGAAACTCGATGCGGGCTTTCGCTGTGTGAAACTCAAAATCGGCGCGATAGACTGGCAGGAAGAGCTCGGGCTGATCCGCTACGTCAGGCAGCATTTCACACGTGAACAGGTGGAGCTGCGCGTGGATGCCAATGGCGGTTTTTCTATTGAAGAAGCTCCTGACAGGTTGCGTGAGTTGTCGCAATATGACATCCATTCCATTGAGCAGCCCGTCCGTCAGGGACAATGGGAGGCGATGGCAGATATTTGCCGTCGCTCGCCGCTGCCGGTCGCGCTCGACGAGGAGCTGATAGGGGTGAATCGGGTGGAGGAGAAAATCCGGCTGCTCGATACCATCCGCCCGCAGTATATCGTGCTGAAGCCGTCGCTGCATGGCGGAGTAAAAGGAACATTGGAGTGGATTGCATTTGCGAAGGAACGTGGTATCGGCTCGTGGATAACGTCGGCACTGGAGAGCAATGTAGGCTTGAACGGCATAGCTCAGCTGGCCGCCGAGGTCTATGGTCCGCAGATTACGTTCCCGCAAGGACTCGGGACAGGCCAGCTCTTCACCGACAACATCCCGATGCCGCTTGAAATAAAAGGAGACAAACTTTTCCTTTGTTAATCTGTTAATGTGTCTTTGATGTGAGTATGTCTTTAGAAGAGTTTTTGGCCGAATGGCATAGTGAAAGTCCGACCATGCTCGTGCATACCAGCGGCTCTACGGGACGGCCGAAACCGATGTGGGTAGAGAAGCACCGGATGGAAGCCAGTGCCCGCATGACCCTCGATTTTCTCGGGCTAAAGGCGGGCGAAACGGCGTTGTTGTGCCTGCCGCTCGACTATATCGCAGGGAAGATGATGGTGGTGCGGTCGCTGGTCGGGGAACTGAGCCTGCTGCCGGTGGAGCCTACCGGTCATCCGTTAGCCGGTCTGGATGGAAGCAAGGGGAACATCGGCTTTGCGGCAATGGTGCCCTTGCAGGTCTGTAACTCGTTGCGGGTAGATGTGGAGCGCGAGCGTTTGAGACGCATAGGAAACCTTATCATCGGTGGCGGAGCCATAGAAGAAAGTCTCGAGGAAAAGCTACGCGACTTTCCTAATGCCGTCTGGAGCACTTATGGCATGACAGAGACACTCTCGCATATCGCCATGAGACGTGTCAGCGGTCCCGAAGCCTCTTCATTTTACACACCATTGCCGGGTGTGCAGGTGCATGTTGATGAAGAACAATGCCTGGTAATCGACGCGCCGCAGTTGCATGAGGGAATGCTTCATACCAACGATATTGTTGAAATGACAGGCGATGGCCGCTTCCGCATTCTTGGCCGACGCGACAATGTGGTCTGTTCTGGTGGTTTGAAGATACAGATAGAGGAAGTGGAGCGACGGCTTTCGCCTTATCTCGATGCCGCATTCGTCATTAGCAAATGCAAGGACGAGCGGCTCGGCGAGGTGTTGTTGCTATTGACAGAGAGTGGCGACACAGATGCGGTGAGAGCAGTGTGTAGAGAGAGGTTGCCAAGGTATTGGCAACCGCGCGAGATTCGGCATGTAGAAAAAATCCCGATGACCGAGACAGGAAAACCAAAGAGAATTGATAATGGATAATGGAAAATTGATAATTATGATTAGTTATACGGGTAGCGTAATGACCACACATCTCTTTTAGTAAAAGTAATCATAATTATCAATTTTCAATTATCCATTGTCAATTTTATATCAGAACCCTCCCGGTCCTCCTGGCGGGCGGCCGCCGCCAAATCCTCCCGGAGGCGGACCGCCAGGGCCGCCAAACCGTCCTCGTCCGCCAGGGCCGTCTTCGCCCGGCGGGCGGTCGCCCATGCCGCGCCGTGCATTCTTGCCGCCAAAGGCATTGAAGCGGAAGATGACGTGGAGCATGGCGTAGGAGTTGATGGAATTGTACTCGGTGTCATTGCGAGAATAAGCATTTATCGTACGGCTGAAGTTCGACTGCTGGTGCAGGATGTCGTACAGCTGGAGCGAGACAGTGAGCGGACGGCCTTTGAGGAAGCTCTGCGAGAGTTGGGCGTTCCAAATAAGCTCGTTGGTGTTCATCGATTTCTCGTTGTATCCGCGGCGGCTGTTCATGTGCATGTCGGTGGCGAGGCTCATGCCCCAGGGTGCGGAGGCAATGATGCGGCCACCGTAGGAGAACGACCACACATCGAGGTCGCTCTGGCTTTGCAGCTTGTTGCGCGAGTGCTGGTAGTTCACCGAGCCGTCGAGCTCGGTCTCCAGGCTCCAGTTGGTCTTGAACGTGGGACGGAAGCTGAGTGCCAACCGTTCTATGATGTTGCTGGTGCGCGTATAGTTTTTCTGCGATGAGGACATGCGGTCGAGGCTCACATAGCCGACAGAGTTATCATAGTTGTAGGTCGTGAACGTGCTGATGTTCCATTGCCCGAGCGTGTCGATGGACTGGTTGTAGGTCATCTGGGTTCGGATGTTCCAGTTGCCGTTGATGTTCTCGGGGCGTGTGGTCTGTCCGCCGGTCTTCTCGTCGTAGGTCACCATGCGCGAGATGGAGTTGCGTGTGGTGGAGTAATTGATGCTTCCCTGCACAAAGCGGAAGTGTTTCTGCCAGTAGTTGTTGTAGAACAGCGAGAAATTGTTGGTGAACGAGGGTTTTAGTCCCGGGTTACCTTTTGTGATGTAGAGAGGGTTGCTGTCGTCGGTGATGTCGAGCAGGTCGGTCATGCTGGGCTGCGAGGTGTTTCCTCGATAGTTTATCTCAAGCCGGCTCTGCTTGTTGAAGCGATAGCGGTAGCGCAGGGTGGGGGTGATGTTGGTGACGTGGCGCACGGTGTCGGTGTGAATGCCCTGATAGTCTTGTATGAACTTGGTCATCTGCGGCTGCACGTGTACGCCGACGTTGAACTGGTATTTCTCGCGAATCATGCGGAACATGACTTCGATGTTGTGGATGTAGTTCTTATATTCCGAATAGCGGCTGAGCTTCTCGTCGAGGTAGTATTCGTATGGATGTTCGAGCCGTGAGAGCCAGCTGTCCCAGTCGCGATAGCGCGGTGTGAGCCCGCCGAAGAAATCTTCGCCGAGGTTGGAGAAGTCGTAGGTGTCGCGTTCACTCTTCGAGAGGCTGTAGTTGAACTGATAGCTCAGTTGCAGGAACGTGTTTTTCCAAAGCGGCTCGCTGTAGGTGGCCTGCACGTTATAGCTATAATTTTTTGAAGGTGTAAGATTATAGCGGTTGGTCTGATAGGTGGAGTCGTTGCCGAAACGATCCGTCACCTGATAGAGGTGCACGTTGTTGGTGGAGAGGTTGTTGCTTTTAGAGTGGTTGTAGTTCATTTCTCCGCGCAGGGTGACGTTGCGTCCTTTCGAGTTCAGTTTGCGGTTGAGCTGTAGTGAGCCGCCGAAGCGTTTCGATTCGTTGTAGCTGATGGAGCTGTTGCGGCGGCTGTTTACGACCAGACCGTCTGCGGCCATCTGGTCGATGGCCTCCTGGTTCAGCGGGTCGGTCGTAAATTCATACGGGTCGCTGCTGTAGTTAGCCGACTGGCTGGTTGAGCGGCTGTCGTTTTTAGAGAAGCTGATATTCGGGCGGAACATGATGTTGGTCATCGTGTCGGGTTTCCATTCGAGGCGCATCTGCGCATTCCATGAGTCGCCGCGCGAGTAGTTCTGGTTGAGGCTGTTAGAGAAGGACCCCACGGTAGATACGAAGTTCTCACTCGACGATTTCGAGCGTGCGTCGCTGTCGGAGTGGTTCCACCGCACGCTACCGTTCAGTTCGAGCTTGTCCTTGCGTGTCTCGGGATCTTTGAGGTCGTAGTTGAAGTTTACGCCGAGCATCTTCGACGAGTTCAGTCCGTTGCGTCCGCGTCCGAAGCCGCCGCCTCGTCCGCCGCCGAAGCCCATGTCGTTGACGTTGTTGGCACTGCCGAAGCCCATCACGCGCATGTCATTTTTCATATAAGCACCCATCGTGCGGGCCGAGTAGCGGCTGTGGGTACCTATGCCGACATCGGTATTGCTCATCACGCCTTTGTTCATGCCGCGCTTGATGCCGAAGTCGAGTGTGGCCGTCTCGTTGCCGTCGTCGATGCCGGTGATGCGCGAGAGGTCGCTCTTCTCGTCATAGACCTTGATGTTCTCGATGATGGAGGTGGGCAGGTTCTTCATGGCGGTCTTCGTGTCGCCCGTCATGAATTCCTTGCCATCGACCTTGATTTTCTTGATCTGCTTGCCGTTGACGGTCACGGTGCCGTCGTCGGAGACCTGTGCACCAGGGAGCAGACGTACCAGTTCCTCAGCCACAGAGCCTTCGGGCACCTTATAGGCCGCCGAGTTATAGAGCAGCGTGTCGTCTTTTGCAATCACTTTCACGGCCAGTGCTGTGGCGACGGCCTCCTTGAGCATGATGGCGTCAGCACCCATGATGATGTCGCCAAGTGCCACGTCCTTGTCTTCGGCAATGGTGACATTCTTGAACATGGCTGTGTAGCCCACGCTGGTGAACTTCAGGATAAACTTTCCGTTTTCCGGGGCGGTGATGGTGAACTTACCTTCGTCTCCGGCCATTACGCCTGTGACGTAGGTGCTGTCTTTGTCAGCTTTCAGCAGCTGCACCGTAGTCCCGACCATCGGGTCTTTGGTGTCGCGATCGTAGAGTGTTCCACTTATTTTCCGTTCTTGCGAGAAAGCGGCAATAGAGATTATTGCCAGCAACGTAGTGCATAAAAAATTCTTCATACTGTATTGTTTGACGCAAAGAACGCTCATTGGTTTAATGAGTGGGAAGAAAAAATATAATCTCTTTGCCTTTATGTCGGGAAAATTAATTAATTTTGCCGTGCAAACACCTCAATTCATAATGCATATATGTTATTTTGTTCATGTGTCTTTAAACATGTCGTTATATGAAACAGAAAATCATCATATCAGAAAATCTCGGACGCGACGTGGCCGAGGCCATTGCCCGTTGTCCGCATGACCGTCTGTTTGTCTTGACCGATACCACCACGCACCGCCATTGCTGGCCGTTGCTCTCGGGCTTGGATTGTCTGCGCGAAGCCCGGGTCATCACCATCAATTCCACCGACGCGAATAAGAATCTTGAGAGTCTTTCCCACGTGTGGCAATGTCTGCAAGCGGGTGGGGCCACACGCCATTCGCTGCTGATAAATCTTGGTGGCGGCATGGTGACCGACCTTGGCGGGTTTGCAGCGGCCACTTTCAAGCGAGGTATCCGGTTCATCAATATTCCCACGACTTTGCTGGCTCAGGTCGATGCCTCGGTAGGCGGCAAGACGGGTATCAATTTTGGCGGTCTGAAAAATGAGATTGGTGTGTTTTGCGATGCAAAGACCGTTATCCTTTGTACGCGTTTTTTGGAAACGCTCGATGCGGAGAACCTGCGGTCGGGTTATGCTGAGATGCTCAAGCACGGACTGATCTCGACGGTTGGGATGTGGGTCGAGTTGGTGGGCTTCGACCTTGCCAACCCCGATTTGGTGCAGTTGCAACAAATGGTGGCGCGCTCGGTGAAAGTGAAGGAGCACATTGTAGAGGAGGACCCGCGTGAACAGGGTATTCGCAAAGCACTCAACCTGGGGCATACCATCGGCCATGCCATCGAGTCGTGGAGTTTCTCCCGTCCCCTTCCCGAGCGGAGCTCGCCCCCCCGTAGCCTTCCATCCCTCACCTCTCATCCCTCATCCCTTTTGCACGGCTACGCGGTGGCATTCGGACTGATTAGCGAATTGTACCTTAGTGCCGTAAAGACCGGCTTTCCCACCGACGCGCTGCGCCAGACCGTCGCGTTCATCCGCCAGTATTATGGCACGCCCGCCATCACGTGCGACGACTATCCCGCGCTGTTCGAACTGATGACGCACGATAAGAAAAACACCTCGGGCATCATCAACTTCACACTGCTCGGCAGCATCGGCGATATTCGTATCAACCAGACGGCTACAAAAGAGGAAATCTACGAGTCTCTTGATTTTCTTCGCGAAGGGTAGTGGGTTGGTGTTTAGTGTTTAGTGTTCTCTTCACTTTTCACTCATCACTTTTCACTTATAATTTTCATCCCTTCTGTACTTTTTCCACGAACGATTTGGTGACGTGGAAGGAGTTTTCTGCAATGCGGTTCCAAAAATCATGATACTGCGAGGCATCGGTGTCGCGCAAGGGGATGTCGCTCACCACGCGGAATGAGATGAACGGCACGTTGTAGATATGGCATGTCTGCGCGATGGCAGCACTCTCCATGTCAACGGCCTTGGCTTCGGGGAACTTCTCCACGATGCTGCGCATCTTTTCCTTTGAATCCACAAACCAGTCACCCGTCACGATAAGGCCGAAGGCCCCCCTCAATCCCCCCTGGGGGAGAGGAGAGGATAGGAAAAGCTGTTGTGCTTTGCTCAGCAGATACGGGTCGGCCTTGTAGCGTGCGGGCATTCCCTGCACCTGCCCATAGACCGTTGTGTAGTCAATGGCCGTACCGCAATACACATCGTGGTAGCACACTTCCGTACCCACCACCACGTCCTGCACCTGCAAGTCGTCACCGTTGCCGCCGGCACAGCCCGAGGAGATAATCGCGTCGGGCTTCCATGAGCGAATCATCTCAGCGGCCCCAATAGCCGCGTTCACCTTGCCGATGCCGCACTTCTGCACCAGCACATCGCTGCCGTCAAACACTCTCCGGAGCTGCTCCAGCTCCTTGTCCATTGCTACAATAATTCCAATCTTCATATTTTTTCTTACCACGAGTTATACGATTTCTGTCCACGAATTACACGAGTTACACAAGTATTTCCCTCTGCATGTAGAGACGCGACAGTCGTGTTATCACAATAGTTTTCGATGGCAAAGTTACGAAAAAACGAGTGAAGAGCCAAATTTATTTGAGCTTTTCCGAGTGGCAGTAACTTCGGCGATAGCCATAGTTACGAATAACTGAGCGAAGTGCCAAATAAAAGGGGGGGCAAAATAGAGACAGTCGCCCTAATGGCGAGAAATCTTACAAATCTTACAAAAAAACATTATTGAAAATCAATTTGTTAGATTTGAAAAGATTTGTTGGATTTCTGCGCGACAGCGCACTTCATTCATTTTGACACACCCTCATCAGCAGTCAATTAGGCATTAGTGTGGCAGATTACACGTGGTTATGCAGGTGACCCGTTTTTGTCTCTAACTGGCTCTCTCGTAGATGAGTCGTTTTTCGCGTTCAACATTGCTTGCTACCCACGGAAAGAGCGTCTCTTCATCTACCAAATCTACGCTTTTTGCAAGAATATTTTGCAGCGAGAGGTGCATCTTTGATATTTTGAGAAGTCCTATGGGTTGC